>PLAE01000024.1 GCA_003134035.1 Candidatus Velthaea versatilis | reverse complement strand
GTACGGCCAGATGACGGCCGGGTCGTGGATCTACATCGGTTCGCAAGGCATCGTGCAAGGCACGTACGAGACGTTCATGGAGGCCGGCCGGCAGCATTACGGCGGCGATCTGCGCGGCCGCTGGATTCTCACGGCGGGCTTGGGCGGCATGGGCGNNCTGGCGGCAACGATGGCCGGCGCGTCGATGCTCGCGGTCGAGTGCGATCCCGAGCGCATCGAACGGCGGCTCGCAACGCGCTACCTGGACCGGCGCGCCGAGACCCTCGACGAAGCGCTGGCGATCATCGACGCGGCGACGGCTAAGCGCGAAGCCGTCTCGGTCGGGCTGCTCGGCAACGCCGCCGAGATATTTCCCGAGTTGGTGCGGCGCGGCGTCCGGCCCGATCTCGTCACCGATCAAACCAGCGCGCACGATCCGCGCAACGGATACTTGCCCGCGGGCTGGACGCTCGAGGAAGCGCGGCGCGCGCGCGCCGCGGATCCCGAGCGGATCGAAGCGGCCGCGAAAGCGTCGATGGCGCAGCACGTGGCGGCGATGGTCGCGTTTTGGCGCGCCGGTGTGCCGACCGTCGACTACGGCAACAACATCCGGCAGATGGCGCTGGAAGCCGGATGCGCCGATGCGTTCGCCTTTCCAGGCTTCGTGCCGGCGTATATCCGGCCGCTCTTTTGCCGCGGCGTCGGGCCGTTTCGCTGGGTCGCGCTGTCGGGCGATCCCGACGATATTTACAAGACCGACGCCAAACTCAAGGCGCTCTTCCCCGCCAACGCGGGTCTGGTGAATTGGCTCGACATGGCGCGCGAACGCATCGCGTTCCAAGGCTTGCCCGCCCGTATCTGCTGGATTGGCCTGGGCGATCGGGCGAAAGCCGGACTTGCGTTCAACGCGATGGTCGCGAGCGGCGAGCTCAAAGCGCCGATCGTGATCGGTCGCGATCACCTCGACTCGGGGTCCGTCGCGAGTCCCAATCGCGAAACCGAAGCGATGCTCGACGGCAGCGACGCGGTCTCGGATTGGCCGCTGCTCAACGCGCTGCTCAACACCGCGAGCGGCGCGACATGGGTGAGTTTGCATCACGGCGGCGGCGTGGGAATGGGGTACTCGCAGCATGCCGGGATGGTGATCGTGGCCGACGGTACGCCCGACGCGGCGCGGCGGCTCGAACGCGTCCTCACCAACGATCCGGCAAGCGGCGTGATGCGCCACGCCGACGCCGGCTACGAGGTCGCGCAGCAGTGTGCGCGCGAAAACGGGCTCGATCTGCCGTCGCTCTGAGCGCAGCCGGCCAAAGCCATCCGCGCGAGCATGGCCTTTGATCGCCGGCTGTCGCGGTTATGTTACCGTTGCCGGAAGCGACATCTCGGTAGATGGTGCGCCGAACCTTCCGTTGCCGCTCGCCGGTGTACGTTGCGTCGCGGATGAAAGCGCTCGGGTCTATGCCGCCGATCCACTCCGACCCGGCGCAAAGCGCAAGTTGAGGGTTCGATTTCGTAACGCGCGACGCTCGCGTGTTGACGTACATCTCAAGGAACCTAACGAGCGTAACCTCAACGCTTCCGAGCGCCGTCGGCACTCACGGGGGCACAATGTTGCTATCCATGCCTCCGATGACTCCACCGGGGCCGGCGGACAGCTCGATTGCCTCGCAGCAGTCGGTGGTTAACGCCGCGCCTTGCGTGCGGTGACGAGCTTGTCACGGATGATGAGCATATAGCCAAGGAAGATCATCGAGAAGATTCCACTCAATTGAGTGGGGTGACCTTGTGGGCTCGCCAGCGCCGTAAATAAAGCGAGTGTCGCCAAGAAGAAAACCTCGAACGTCCGAACGCCCAACAGGCGCGCGACGACGACCACGAAATACGCCAAACCTAGAACCAAGACGATGATGGATGCGCTCGATTCCAAAAACGTCAGCAGCATAACCAATCATCCGCACCACCACCGTCTCCGGAGTACGAGGTCGGGCCGCCGCCCCAGCTTCCGAAGCTGGCATTGCTCATATCCGCTTGACCCGGATCGCTGGCGAAGCCACTTGAATCCATGGTGTCCGCTGCCATCGCGGGCGTCGGCGTCGGCGGACTACACGCCGGCGCAGCGCAGCCGGCGGTAATACCGCCAACCGCGGCGCCAATGACGACGCCTGGGACCGCGGCCGCGGCGCCCCCGAGTGCGCCGCCTCCGACCATGCCCCATCCAATCGCCAATCCGCAACCATACGAGTCCGACGCGCCTGGAAACAGCGGGTCCATGATTGTGCCTGGCATTGCGCCTCCTCGACGCAGGGAGCTTGCCGCCGAGTTTAGCAGATATTCGCTGCCAGTGGGCTGCCAAGCAAGCGCCGATGTGATACTCGCCATTCCCGGCACTGTCGCCAACTCTCCAGGTCCGCTAGTCCTTGCGAAAGCGACGTGAAATGGACCGGCTCCGCAGCCCCACTCAATGTTTTTTTGCCGCATCCCGCGGAAGTCATGCGCGTGTCGTCCTGCGCCGAAAATAGCACCGACGTTGGCTTTGTTCGCAACCGCTCGACGATCACACCGCTCCTCTGCCAAAAAAGAACTCTTATGAGCGGCCTAAGATCGCTCCGCCGAACGTGCTCGATCGTTGCCTCGAAAGTCGACGGTAATTTGTCACTCAGTTCCGATCGATCGGAAGAAGAAATGCACGGTGCGGCAGCTAACGCAGCTATCGTGGTACTGCCGTAGTGAAAGGAGAACGGTGAGGCTACCGCCGCCTGATTGAGTGACGAGATACGCCGCTCCAACATTAGACTTAGCGTCGAAGCCGCCATACATCGAACGATCGTGAAGATCGTCTAGTAGGCTACGATTTGCAATTCGCACCTTGCCCAGTGGTCGCAAACTGTTCGGCATATGCGATACATCACCGTCGTACACCGGGAAGATGATCGTGTCGCCAACCGCGACAACATTGGCAGACGGCCACGAAGTTCTGGTGCAGCGATGAGGGTTCGGTGCGGGCTTACATTCGTCGTCGCACCTCGGCTGGCCAAGATGGCTTCGCCGGATGTCATCATCAGAGACACGCCGGCAAGGTGAGGGCGGTGAAGGGGCATCGGAGTGGATGCAACTGCGGCAGAGCCCAGCGACAAAGCCGCGACAATCGAGAGAAGTGGCATCCAATTCAACGTCGGGACCGACTGCAACGGTCTGCGATTTTCTCCCGCTCCGTCCATCCTGGCCGCATGCAGTCGGATGAAACACGATCTCGGCGAGCCGTTCGATATCCGCTTCACGGGGGTAGAGTATATCAGAAAATCACCAGCTCATCCCCTACCTCGGCTTTGGTCACGCCCTCGATCGATCTTCGGCTCCTGGACACGATCGATCGTCGGCTTTTGCCCGTGCTCGAAGGCCAAATCTCGCAGGCGCTTACGTTTTGAAATTTTGAAACGTCCACCGGACTGGCGGTCCGGCACACCGAGCAGGACGGAACGGCCCACGCCGAGATGCCGCCGGCGGATGGGCAGCTCACCGACGCGGCAGTATCTGAAATCCGAAAACTAGCCGCACAGCTCAGCGCCGTCGACGACGACGTGCTAAACATTCTGCGCGCCAACGCGATCGCTAACGGTTTCCGCTGATCGGCCGACGCCTTGCGATTGGGTGAATGAAAACACCGCCGACTGGGTGCCGGCGGCGTCACTCCCCTCTCCGCGTCTCGTTCGAGTCTGCGCCGCTGACGCGTTGGCCGCGCTTGTACACCGCGTGGCAGGGGTTGCCGCCCAGCGCGTAGGCAAGTTCGGCCGGATGGTCGACGTCCCAAACCGCGAGATCGGCGAGCTTGCCGGGTTCGAGTGTGCCGCGATCGTGCGCCAGGTCGAGCGCACGGGCGGCTTCGCAGGTCATGCCGCGCAGCGCGTCTTCGGGCGTGAAGCCGAGCAGCGTGCAGGCGAAGTTGAGCGCCAGCAGCGGCGACACCAGTGGCGAGGTCCCCGGATTGCAGTCGGTGGCGATGGCGACCGGCACGCCGGCGGCGCGCAGGGCCGCCACCGGCGGCGCCTGTCGCTCGCGCAGAAAGTAAAAAGCGCCGGGCAAAATCACGGCGACGGTTCCGGCCCGCGCGAGTGCCTCGATGCCCGCGGCGCTGACGTATTCGAGATGATCGGCGGACAGCGCATTGAAGCGAGCGGCGAGTGCCGCACCGCCGCCGTCGGAAAGCTGATCGGCGTGCAGTTTGACGCGCAGCCCCCATTCGGTCGCGCGGCGCAAGATGCGCTCGGTCTGGGCGCTGCTGAACGCGATCGTTTCGCAGAACACGTCGACGGCATCAGCCAAGCCTTCAGCGGCGACCGCGGGCAGCATCGTGTCGCAGACCAGCGCGACGTACCCGTTGGGCGCGGTCCCGTATTCGGGCGGGATCGTGTGCGCGCCCAGAAAGGTCGCGCGGACGTCGACGGGCAACCGGCGGCCGAGTTCGCGCGCGATGCGCAAGAGCCGGATCTCGGTGTCGAGATCGAGCCCGTAGCCGGATTTGATTTCGACCGTCGTCACGCCCTGCGCGCAGAGCGCGGCGAGCCGCGTGTGCGCCGACTCCAGCAACCATTCGTAGCCCGCCGAACGCGTGGCGCGCACGGTCGCGAGGATCCCGCCGCCGCGCCGCGCGATTTCCGCGTAGTCGGCGCCGAGCAGACGCGCTTCCCATTCTTGGGCGCGGTTGCCGCCGTAGACGAGGTGGGTATGCGGGTCGATGAGCCCCGGCGTGACGAGCCGGCCGCCGAGGTCCGTGGTTCGATCGTACGCCGGCGCGGCGGCTCGGGGTCCGGCGAAGACGATCGTTTCGCCGTCGATCACCAGCGCCGCGTCGTCGAGCAGGCCGTAGGCCGGGTCGCCGATCATGGTCGCAAGCCGAACGCCGGTGAGTAACTCGGTCATCGCACCCTATGCGCTGCTGCAGGGCGGGTGGTCGGCGGACGTGCGCATCGACATCGACGCGGACGGAGCGATCGCGCGCATCACGCCGGGTTCGCCGTCCGGCGATGCGACGCTTTTGCAGGGCCCGGTCATCCCCGGCATGCCCAACGTCCATTCGCACGCGTTCCAGCGCGCTCTCGCGGGGCGAGCCGAACGCCGCATCTCCGGCAACGATAGTTTCTGGACCTGGCGCGGCGCGATGTACGGACTTGCCGCGCGCATTTCGCCCGCCGACCTCGAAGCGATCGCGGCCCACCTGTATGTCGAGATGCTCGAGGCCGGTTACACCGCCGTGGGCGAGTTCCACTACGTGCATCACGCCATCGACGGCCAGCCGTACGCTCGCCGGTCGGAGATGGCCCAGCGACTGCTCGCGGCGGCGGCGGCGGCTGGAATCGGAATGACGCTGCTGCCCGTCTTCTATCGCTGGAGCGGGTTGGGGAAGACGCCGCCCCTGCCCGAGCAAGCCCGCTTCGTCAACGACCTCGACGGCTTTCTGACGCTGTTCGACGAGCTCGCGCCGCTGTGCGGTGGACCCGACCGGCGCCTGGGCATCGCACCGCATTCGCTGCGCGCGGTCGGCGGCGAGGATCTGCGCGCGGTCGTCGCGGCGCTCGACGAGCGCGATCCCGAGGCGCCGATCCACATCCACGTCGCCGAACAAGAGGCCGAAGTCGGGGCCGTACTCGCCGCGTACGGAAGGCGGCCCGTCGAGTGGCTCAGCGAGCACGTGCGACTCTCCGGCCGCTGGTGTCTGGTGCACGCGACGCACGTCGACGCGGCCGAGATCGACGCGCTGGCCGCGAGCGGTGCCGTCGTCGGGCTGTGCGCGACGACCGAGGCAAATTTGGGCGACGGGATCTTCCCGCTCGCCGCGTGGGAGGCCGCCGGCGGCGCCAGTGCGATCGGGTCCGACAGTCATGTCAGCGTCGACGTCGCCGAAGAAGTGCGCTGGCTCGAATACGGTCAGCGGCTGCACGGCCGCGGGCGCACCGTGAGCGCGTCGCCGCACGCGCTGTACGTCGCGACGGCCCGCGGCGGCGGGCGCGCCCTGGGCCGCCCGATCGGCACGCTCGCCGCGGGCGCGCGCGCCGATTTCGTCGTGCTCGACGCCGACGATCCGGCGCTCTACGGCGAGCTCGAAACAATCCTGGACCGGTATGTCGTCGCGGCCGGCCGGCGCGCGGTGCGCGACGTGTATGTCGGCGGAGTGCGCGTCGTTGAATCGGGCCGGCATCCGCGCCGTGCGGCGATAGCGCAGCGCTATCGAGCGGTGCTGGCGAAGCTGCTGGGATGACGTCCCCTGGGCGCCGCGCTCACGCGGCTCGGCGGTGGTTCGTAGTCCTGGCGCTGGCCGTGCTCGCGGGGAAGATCGTCGACCGCACGACGGGCCAGCCGTTGACCGGTGTCGACGTCAGCGCGCAAGGCGCCGTCAAAGTCGCGCCGGCCCGCACCAACGACGCCGGCCATTACACGCTGCACGGGCTGGCGCCCGGAAAGTATACGCTTACGGTGAGTTCCGACGACGTGCCGCCGCAGACGTTCGAGATCGTCGTGCACGCCGCCGCAAAGCCGCAACGGTTCGACATGACGGCCTGCAGCACGACGCTCGATTATTCGTGCGCGGCGGCGCAGCCGTGAGCGGCCTGGCTGGTGCGGAACTCGTCGCGGCCGGCTGCGTGTTCGTCCTGGCCCTGATCCTCGTCGCGCTCGGCGGGAGCGAGGTGTATGCCAGCGCCGGCCGCGCGAGCGATCACCTCACGCGGGCCGCGGCGATCGGGGCACCGCTCGTCAACGTCGCCGACGGCGCGGCGCCGGGCGGCGCCACGGAGCGCGTGACGCCGGCGAATCGCGACGATGCTTCGCAGCGGACGTTCGCGCAGCTCACGCAGTACTACGCCGCGAACCTCAACCAGGGGCAGGCGATGTTTTGGGCCAGCTTCGTGGCGATGGTCGGCGGATTCGCGATCGTTTTCGCGGGCATCATCGCGGCTGGCGCCAACCCGACGACCGCGATCGTCGGCGGCGTGGCGGGTGTGCTTAGCCAATTCATCGCCGCCACGTTTCTGGTTGCCTTGCGCTCGACCCAAGCGCAGGCTACGGCCTACGCGCAAACGCTCGTCGAACTGCGCTTACGCGATGTGCGCGCCGCCGAGGATGCGAAGTCGACCCAACTCGGCTTGGAACTGCTGGGCGAAATCGCCGGCGAGGGCGCGCTCGCGCTGACGAATCAGACCCGCGCGGCGCTCGCGATGGGGCTCATCGTCAAACAAACGCCGGCCGCCGCGCCGGTCGCCGTCACTCCGCCCGAGCCGCCCTCGGCGACCGCATCGGACGACGGCCCGCACCGGACTCGCGGCGAACGCAGGCGCGCGCCGAGCGTGACGTTCGATGCAGTCGCGGAGGCCGCGGAGCGGCATTCCCCGGCCAAAACGCCGACCGGCGAGTAAGGTCACGCGCCCCGCGCGACTACGCGGCTCGGCTTCGAGCGGCGAACGCGTCGGCAAGCAATTCGTACGAACGCAAACGCAATGCGTAGTCGGGCAGGATCGTCACGATCATCGCCTCGTCGGCCAGATGCGCTTCGACGAGCGTTTCGATTTTTTCACGAACGGTGAACGGTGAGCCCGCGATGACGCGCCGCGTGCGTTCGACTTCGTCGCGTTCGCGCTCGCTCCACGGATAACGTTCGGTTTCTTCAAGCGAGGGCACGGGCGCCGAAAGCCCGCGGAACAGGCGCAGCCGCCAGAGCGCGACCGGCCAGGTCAACGCTTGGGCCTCGGCATCCGTCGGCGCGACGATCGCGGCGAGCGCGACGATGACGCGCGGCTCTGGATACCGGGCCGAGGGTCGGAAGTGCTCGCGGTAGGCGCGCGTGACGTGGGCGGCATCACCGCAGATGAAATGCGCGAGCGTGTAGGGCAAGCCCAGCTCGGCCGCGAGCAGCGCACCGTAGTCCGACGAACCCAGCATCCAGACGTCCGGCGAGGTGCGCCCGCTGGGCATCGCGCCCAGCCGGGCAAACGGCGTTCCCGCCGGCGTCGTGCCCTCCAAGAAGTCGATCAGGTCGGCAACTTGCTGCGGAAAACCGGCCGGATCGCGGCTGTCGAGCGCCGCGGAGACCAGGCCGCTGCCGCCCGGCGCGCGACCGATGCCGAGGTCGATTCGCCCCGGCGCCAGGGCCTCGAGCATGCGAAACACTTCGGCGACTTTGAACGCGCTGTAATGCGGCAGCATGATGCCGCCGGTTCCAAGCCGGATGCGGCTCGTTTCGGCAGTCAGGCGGGCTAAGAGCACCTCGGGCGACGCGTCGGCGAGTCCGCCCATCGCGTGATGTTCGGCCAGCCAATAGCGCCGGTATCCGAGCGCGTCCGCGCGACGAGCCAGCGCGATGGTCGCGGCGACCGCATCCTTGGGCGTCGATCCGTCAACGATCGGGGATTGGTCGAGAATGCTCAGCGCTAATGACATAACGGTTTTCATGACGCCGCCTGGGGGCGCGGAGATGCAGCGGCCGCCGAGATTCCATCGGCGGCGCTTCGTCCGAAGCGGCAAGTCGAGGCTAGCTGCGCCATCTAGGCGCATCTTCGTCGCCGAAGCCTCCGGCGGTCGCGTCTCCATCATTAACGAGGTGGCCCTTTCAAGCATAAGCTGCGTCAAGGCTACGGCCTCCTGCCGACCCGAAACGCGCGCTTCGACTGACCCACCCCCGCGCTAGCGCATAAAGAGAGGCCGTCCGTGCTTGACAGAATATCGTAACAACGTTACGATATTTGCATAACAGCGTTACGGAACTTCAGGAGATTCAAGAAATGACGATCAGTCAGGGCATGACCTACGCTCTCGCAGCCGCGCTGGTGGCCTTGTCGGCCCGCGCGGCATTCGCACCGCGCGGCGCCGCTCTCGCATACGGGGTTCCGATCCCGGAAGAGACCGCTCCAACCCCGTACCTCGAGGTGAAGGCAAATCGCGATTTCGTTCTCGCCGGGTTGCTCGTCGTAGCCGCATCCGCGAGCCACTCCATACTTTGCGGCGCCCTCTTCGTCGGAACCATCGCCCCCTTGGCTGACGCATGGACGGTCAAGCGTCATGGCAAGGCGTCCGACACCGCCGTTCATCTGGGGACGGCTGCATACCTCATCGTAGCGGGTGCCCTCGCCGCCTCGGGCCACTAACGTGCTTTTTGCAACCGTCCTGTTATGCCACGTGCTTGGCGCCATCGGCGTCGGTCCGATCTTCACGCTACCGCTTCTCGCTAAAATACCCACCGCACTGCATGCTGTGCTCGTCTTGCTTCGCTTCGGCGCGGGCGCGACGCTTGTATCCGGGATACTCCTCTGGGTCGTGCTCAAACCGGGTCACCCCCTCTGGCTCGACCTCTCTTCGGCGCTGTTCTTGGCCGTGATCGCATTGATCGGGTTTGTGCTCGAACCGGCAATTAACCGTAGCGCGGATGAGCCGGAGATGCGGGGCCGCGTTCGTTGGGCCGGCATTGCCTCATCAGCGCTCGTCCTATGCATTGCCGCTCTCATGGTGCNNCGGCCGGGTGAGTCGTGACAACGGCCTCGACAGCAAAGCAAAAAGTTCGTGGAACGTCGCGCGAATTCATTATCGATGTGAGCCGAGCGATCATCGAGGACGAAGGCCTCGAGCATCTCACTATCCGTCGGATTGCCGAGACGATCAATCGAACTCAACCGGCGGTGTACCAGCACTTCGGCGGCAAAGACGAGATTCTCACTGCGGTGGTTCTTGAAGGTTTCGTTGCCCTCGTCGAGCGCTTAAAGCGCGCTGTAAAAGGGGAAAAACCGTCGCTAACCGCGCTCGCTAGCGCCTACGTTCGTTTTGGATTGGAACGGCCGAGACTTTACGAGGTCATGTTCGTGGNNTGGTCATGTTATCGATCACGAAGCGCCTGCGGCCGGGTCGAGCTTTGCACCGCGCCCGACTCGAACAACTTACAACGGCGATCGCCGCGATGACTACGCACACGTCCGCCCAGTGACGACGAAGGTGTGCACCACCATTCCACGCTTGCTTCAAGCCCGCCAACCACGGCGGGCCGCCCGCAAAACATGCGGATCGTTCCACTCACGTACAATTCAAAGGAGACAAATCAAAGTGACGCGTGTACTATTCGTCGGCCAGACGCCGGAGACGGTCGACTATAGCGATCCGGCTTTGCCACCGGGCTTAAACGCAGACAAGATTCTGGCCGGCATCGATGTCGCGGCAGCCAAGATCGCAGAGCGGGGCTGGGTTGGGGATATCTGCAACATTGCGCCGGACGACGGCGGTATCGCCACGCTTGAAAAGCAACTGGCGAGCGCGATCTACGACTGCGTGGTCATCGGCGGCGGCTTGCGGCTACCGCCCAAGGGGTTGTTGATGTTCGAGAAAGTCGTCAATGCGATTCACAAGGCCGCCCCCGGTTCCGCTATCGCCTTTAACACGCGGCCGGAAGACACGGCCGAGGCCGCCGACCGCTGGGTGTAGTTGCGGGACGCAACGTCACGGGTCGGCGACCGGCACCGCGTTCCAATCGACGACTTCAACGGTGACGGCGTCGCCGGCCTCGATCGAGCCGCTACCGGGCTCGACGATGATGAGCGCATTCGCATCGGCCGCCGTTCGAACCAGCGACGAGCACTGGTTGTCGAGCGGTCGCACCGTGAAGGCTTCGCCGCTGCGGGTCAGCGCGCCGAAGACCGCGCAATGCCGCTCGTCGCGGCGATGCAGCCGACCCGCGAGTAACGCCGTGACCGGCGCCGGAAACGGTCGCGGCTGGCCCGCGAGCCGGCGGACGAGTCCGCGAACCAGCGCCGTATATGCGATGTAAGCGGCTGCCGGATTGCCGGGAAGCACGGCAACGTACGCTGCGCCAAGTCGAGCGAAGGCCGTCGGTTTCGCCGGCCGCAGCGCGATCGATTCAAACGCGAACGCCGCACCCGACGCGCGCAGCGCACGCTTAACCAGATCGCGTTCACCGGCCGAAGCGCCGCCCGTCGTTATCACCAGATCGCTGCAGTGGCAGGCCCGCTCGAGCGCCTCGCGCAGCGGCCCTTCCACGTCGGCAGCGTGAGCGGCAAACACGACGAGTGCGCCGTCGGCTTCGACGGCGGCGGCGAGCATCGCGGCGTTGCTGTTGCGAATCTGCCCGTTCGCGGGGCGGTCGCCGATGGCCACAATTTCGTTGCCCGTCGAAACGATCGCGATGCGCGGACGGCGATACACGGCGACGGCTTCGTGGCCCGCGGCGGCGAGCAACGCCGTCCGCCCGGGCGTTACCATGCTGCCCGCATCGACGAGAAGATCGCCGGCCTTGGCATCTTCGCCCGGCGCGAAGACGTAGTCGCCCCGAACCAGCGGTGCGCAGAGCCGGATCGTGCCCCGCGCGGCGATCACATCTTCGAACGGCACGACGGCGTCGGCCCCGAACGGCAGCGGCGCACCGGTCGCGACCGATGCGGCACAACCCTCCGCCAGGCGCAACGGCGCATCGCCGGCGTACGCCGCATCCACAACCGAAATCGTGAGCGGCGCCGCGGGGTTGGCCGATTGCGTCTCCGCTGCGCGCAGCGCATACCCGTCCATCGCCGCGCGTGCGAACGGTACGATGTCGTCAGCGGCACACAGGCGAACCGCTACGATGCGGCCGTTAGCCGCCGGCAGCGCGACCGTCTCCGATTCGACCGGCGCCGCCGACGCGAGCATTGCCCGCCGCGCATCCGGAAACGTCACGCGCAAACCGGGGCGAGGAACCAGGTGCGAGATCACCAGAACGCGATTCGCGGGGCATTCGCCGGTCGGTGCCAAGACGTCGAGGTCCGCTTCCGCCGCTGACCATCGACGCGCGCTGCAACGACACCGATTCGAGAGCGTGATCGCGCCGTCACCCGGATTCACATTCGCAACCGGGCCGATGGCACAGGTGGCCAAATTAGCAATCTGGTGTTACGCGGCTGTCACACTTGGCGATAGGGCGTTTTGTCCCACGAAAAGCAATTCACAGTTTACGACGAGTCATGACGAGACGAGTCATGACGAGATTTAGCGAGTGAACTTCGTTAGCGAGCGAGTGAACTTCGTCACCTGTGAAACGTCGTCGATGTGATCTGTCGATCGGATCTGACGAGTTTAACGAGTGAACTTCGTCCCGAGTGAACTTCGTCGATCGAATTCGGAGGATGTGATGGCCGTCGAACTCAGCGAGACCCGCGTGGTCAGAGGCGCTTGTCCGCAAGATTGTCCCGACACGTGCGCGTTTCTCTACCACGTCAAGGACGGCAAGCTCGTTTCGGTCACCGGCGATCCGGAGCATCCGATGACGCGCGGCGGACTGTGCGTCAAGCTCAACGACTTCGCCGACCACCACTACAACCCGGATCGCCTGCTGTATCCGATGAAGCGTGTCGGCCCCAAAGGGAGCGGCCGCTTCGCGCGTATTTCATGGGCTGAAGCACTCGCGGAAATCAAAGCTCGCTGGACCGACATCATCGCACAGCACGGCACGCAGGCAATCATGCCGCACGCATATCTCGGACATCAGGGCACACTCAACGGTTTGACGTGCGGCGATGCGTTTTTCAATCGGCTCGGGTCGACGGTTGCCGAGAAAACCTATTGCGAATCGGGATCGTCGACCGCCTGGCTCATGACGGTCGGTCCGACCGGCGGGTTGGATCTCGAAAGCCTGGCGTACGCAAAATACATCATCGTCTGGGGCATGAACATGGTGAGTACGAATCTCCATGCTTGGCCCTTCGTTCTCGAAGCGCAAAAGAACGGCGCCAAAATCGTCGTCATCGATCCGGTCGCGTCGCGGACCGCGAAGCAGGCCGATTGGCACATCCGCATTCGCCCGGGCACCGACGGCGCACTTGCGCTGGGCATGATGAACGTCATCATCAGCGAGGATCTCGTCGACCACGATTACGTCGAAAAATATACGCTGGGGTACGACGAACTCAAGCTGCGCGCGCTCGAATATCCGCCCGAACGCGTCGCACAGATTACCGGCGTTTCCGCGAACGATGTGCGCCTGCTGGCCCGCGAGTACGCGACGACGCAACCGTCGGCGATTCGTCAAGGTGTCGCGCTTGAACGCAGCCGCGGCGGCGGTCAGGCCATCCGCGCCATTACTTGCCTGCCGGCGCTCGTCGGAGCGTGGCGTCACGTCGGCGGCGGTGCCGTCGAAATGCCGATCTGGGAATTTCCGACCCAATTCGACAAAATCTGCCGGCCGGATTGGATTCCGCAGGGAACTCGCGTCGTCAACGAACTCGATCTCGGTGCCGCGCTCACCGGCGAACTCAAGCTCGATCCGCCGATCATGTCGCTCTTCGTCTACAACTCGAACCCCGTCTCACAAGCGCCGGCGCAATCGAAGATCATCAACGGTTTGCTGCGCGACGATCTGTTCACGGTCGTGAGCGAACTCTTCATCACCGACACGGCGCGCTACGCGGACCTGCTGCTGCCCGCGACGATGCAGGCCGAGCAGTACGACATCATGGTGACGTGGGGCCATCTCTATTTGATGCTCAACCAGCCCGCGATCGCTCCGCCGGGCGAATGCGTTCCCAATGTCGAGTTGTTCCGGCGGCTGGCCAAGACCATGGGCTTCACCGATCGGTACTGGCAACTCTCCGATGACGAGATGCTGACCCAATTCTACGACTGGAATTCGCCCGCGCTCGAAGGCATCACGCTCGACAAGCTCAAGGAAAAGGGCTACATGCGGCTCAATGTCGGCGCTCCCGACAAGCGGGCACCGCACGCCGAGGGCAACTTCAAAACGCCGTCGGGCAAATGCGAGTTCAAGGCGAGCGCGGCCGCCGGCGGTAATTTCGTTGTCCCGGTGTGGCGTTCGATGTACGAGGGCATGCAGCCGGGCGAGCCCGTCGATCCGCTGCCCGACTACCTGGAGCCATACGAATCGGCGGCCTCGAATCCCGAACTTGCGCAGCGTTTTCCCTTGAACATCGTGTCGCCGAAGCCGCATGCCTTTTTGAACACCCAATACGCGAACGAGGAAATCAAACAGCGCCGGCAGGGTGAACAGGCGGTCGTCATGCACCCCGACGATGCGCTGGCTCGAAACGTGGAGACCGGGAGCTACGTGCGCGTTTTCAACGACCGCGGTTCCTTCGAGGGGTTGGTTCGAATCAGCGACGACGTCTCGCCCGGACTGGTGATGGCAAACGTGGGCTACTGGCCGAGTTTGAACCGCGGCGGAACGTCGGTCAATGCCGTCAACGCTGATCGGCATGCGACCTTGGGTCAAGCCGGAAGCTACTCCGATACGCTGGTTCAAGTCGAATTGGCGCGCGTGCAGTCGGCGTCCGTGCCGGCCGGAATTGGCGAATTGGTGGGCGCGCCTGACGTTTAACCACGACGGCGCGGGGTGGGCGCACGGCTCACGCGGCGGCCAGTTACACGGCAAAATGAAGGTGGTGGTGGTCGGCGGAAGCGCCTCGAACGTCGGCAAAACGACGTTAGCCGCTCGCCTCATCGCAGAATATGCAGCTCGCGGCGACACGGCTGCGGTAAAAGTCACCGTCCATGAAACGCCGTGCGCGACGAGCGTGACGGTAATCGAAACGTTGGACGCGGCAGGCCGTCGGCACGATACGGCGCGACTGCTGGCTGCCGGCGCGAGCCGGGTGGTTTGGGTAAGGGTTGAGCGCGCCGACGTCCGCAACGGTTTAGCGCTCGGCTTGCGGGCAGCGCGCCTTCGCAGGCCGGCGACGATCGTCGTCGAATCGACGTCCGCGGGAATCGAACTGCGGCGAATCCACGACTCCTGGTTCGTTGCCGGCGAGGGCGAGGGGAAGCCCTGGGCGGAGCGCCATCGGAATCGCGCCGATCACGTCGTGCGGTCCCGCGACCTTATCGGCGGCAGCGGAAGCGGTGGCCGGCAGGTCGACGTTATGACGACGTAGGGGCCGGCTTGCAGCCCGATTCTGCCGGCAAAGAAGGCTTCCAGAGCCTAATGTCTCGCGGCGAAAACACGCGCCCGATGAACGCGGGCGGACCCCGGCGTTCGCGCGGCGTACACGCCGTCCCACGTGAAAGACGTGCTCGTGGCGATGCGCCGCCACCTTCATGCGCATCCCGAACTCTCGATGGCCGAATTCGCCACCGCCGCCTATGTGCGCGAACAGCTCGAAGCGCTGCCCGTCGAAACGATCCGCATCGGGGTCGGACAAACCGGCGTCATCGCGACGCTCAACGGCGGCCGCCCGGGTCCGGTGACGCTGCTGCGCGCCGATATGGACGCCCTGCCGATCGACGAGATCAGCGACGTGCCGTACCGCTCGCAAAACGCCGGCGTCATGCATGCTTGCGGTCACGATGGACACGTCAGCATCCTCTTGGGCGCGGCGCAAACGCTGTGCCGTCGGCGCGCCGAGGTCGCGGGCACGATCGTCTTCTGCTTTCAGCCCGGCGAGGAGGGCAGTGCCGGAAACCGGCTCATGATCGAAGACGGTGCGCTCGAAGATCCGCACGTCGACCGCGTCTTCGCACTGCATCTCTATAGCGGCCTAGAGTGCGGGAAAATCGGAATTCGAAACGGACCCTTTCTACCGTCGTCGGACCGCTTCACGATCGAGATTCTCGGCACCGGCGGGCACGGCGCGATGCCGCAGAGCGCGCGCGATCCGATCGTCGCGGCCGGGCACGTCATCACCATGCTGCAGACGATCGTCAGCCGTGAAGCCGCGCCCAAGGACCCGGTCGTGGTTTCAATCGGCGCCGTGCACGGCGGGACGACCTTCAACGTCATTCCCGACACGGTGCTGCTGCGCGGCACGGTGCGCTGCTTCGATATCGATCTGCGCCGCACGCTGCCCGAACGGATCGAACGCATCGTCGACGGCATCTGCGAAGCGCTGCGCGTCGAGCACCGCTTCACCTATCAGTACAACTACCCGATGCTCGTGAACGATCCCGCGATGGCCGATGTCATGCGCGCGGCCGGCGCCGCGGCAACCGGTGCGGCCAACGTCGTCGAACACGACGTGATCATGATGGCCGAAGACATGTCGTTCATGCACGAACAGCGCCCCGGCGCCTACGCGCTCGTCGGTACGCGCGGCGGCCCGGCGACGGCGTTTCCCAATCACAACGCGCGTTTTGATATCGACGAAGACGCGCTGCTCGTCGGCCACGACCTGTTCGTCGCGCTCGCGCTGCAACCGGCTTGACGACGACCGAGTGTGATTCGGCGTCGTTTCCACCGGAAGCTCGAACAGCGCCGTGAGCGGCCGTTCTCCGGCGGCGGGCCAATCTCAGCGAGTTCGAGCGCAGGGCGCCCGGTCGCGCCAACGCGCTATTCCTCACCGTCGAAATAGTCGAGCGGTTCGGAGCGGATCAGACGATGCTCCGGCGAGCGCACCGCCCACTTGCGGCTATCGGGATAGTATGTCGATTCGCCGATCGGATTGTCGGCGACGCAGTAGATGACGAGATCCGTCATCCCGTCGTTCCTGAGCTGATGCGCCTCGCCGGGCTTGAAGAAGAAGGCGTCGCCGGCCACGATCGGGTTCGTCCCCTCATCATGCCGCACGCTCCCGCTGCCCGAAATCACGTGATAGAACTCCCACTGCGCGCTGTGCGAGTGGAACGGACACGCCGTTTGGCCCGGAGTGATGCGTTGGATTTCGACGTCGAAGGGATGCCGTTCGTCGAGGTTGAGCGAGGCGGGCTTGCGCCCCAGCGCCTCGGAGACTTGTTTGCCGGACCCCACGAAACGGCCGCGCGGTGAGGACCACGTCAGCTCTTCGATCTCATTCGTGTTGACGATCCGCATGGCCACGCCGCTTCGCGCCGCCCGCGGACGCGGCCTCGACGCTAGAGGACCGAGCTCGTCGGTCCGTCGCGTTCGGGCTACGCCCGAGCCCCTGTGTCGGGTAAGCCCGACAGTTTAGGGAGAGCCTACTTACCCATCAGCCCGGCGAGAAATTCGAGCACTTCGGGCGCCGCCGACGTCTTGCCGGCTTCGGCGTGCCGATCGTAGCGGTTGCCGCAACGGCCGCAAGCAAAGCCGGGGTGGCGCAGGATCGTGCGCGAGCCGACGAATTCCGGGCACACCGGGACGATGTCTTCGCGCCGAATTGGGGCCGGCGTCCCGCCGAGCGCCGCGATCACTTCGGCCTTGCGCGATTTGAGCTCTTCGAGCAGCCCCGGCGGCAGGGGCGACGTGCCCGGCTTGAAGCGCACGCGGTCGCCGCCGCCGAGTTCGATGAACGCGCCGGCTCGGCGAAATTGAGCGATCAGTTCATTGATATCGGACATCGGTTTCCTCATGCAGTGTGGGGAGCGTCGTCCGCCCCGGCGCGAGCCGCGGGACGGCGAGCATCGGAGAAGCGTTTACGCTAAGTTTACGCGGCAGCACTGCTGGGCCGACAATATCGCCGGACCCAATCGGTGGGGGCTTTGGGCTCCTCCGGTCCGACAGCGGTAAAGAGTGCCCGGCCGGCGGCGGCGAAGCTTGACGGCTTCGGAGCCTCGTGGTACAAAACGAGCACGATGTCCGTTGCCCGTCGTTCGCTCGCGCTTCTTGGCCGTCTCGCGCTCCTTGTCGAGCTGCGAGAGGCTTTGTTGTAGCGCGAAACGACCCCGGATCGCACACTTCAAGCCCCTCGCCCTGCGGCGGGGGGCTTTTTTACTGACAGGAGTCGCCGTGAAAGCTCAGACCAGCGCCCAACTGCGCGCAGCATCGATCGCGGCGGGAGCATAAGACCATGCAAGCGTACTACGACGCCGATATCGACCGCCACGCGCTCGACGGCAAGACCATCGCGATTATCGGCTACGGCAGCCAGGGCCGGGCTCACGCCCTCAACCTGCGCGACTCGGGTCAGGATGTGATTGTCGGCCTGCGGCCCGGTTCGGCCAAACGCGAAGAGGCCCGGCGCGACGGCGTCAACGTCGCCGACGTTTCGGCTGCCGCGGCCCGTGGCGACTTGGTGATGCTGCTCATCCCCGACGAAGAGCAGCCCGCGACCTATATGCGCGACATCGTGCAGCATCTCAAGCCAAGCGCGGCGCTGGTTTTCGCGCATGGCTTCGCGATCCATTTCGGTACGATCGTGCCGCCGGCGGCGAACGACGTGTTCATGGTCGCGCCCAAAGGCCCCGGGCGTCTCGTGCGCAGCGAGTACGAAGCCGGCCGCGGCGTCCCGGCCCTCGTCGCCGTCTTCCAGAATCCCTCGGGCAAAGCGCGCGAGCTGGGCTTCGCCTACGCTTCGGGCATCGGGGCGGGCCGCGCCGGGGTGCTCGAAACGACGTTCAGAGAAGAGACCGAAACCGATCTGTTCGGCGAACAGGCCGTGCTGTGCGGCGGCGTTTCCGAGCTGATCACCGCCGGGTTCGAGACGCTGACCGAGGCCGGCTACGCGCCCGAAATGGCGTACTTCGAGGTGCTGCACGAGCTCAAACTCATCGTCGACCTGGTTTACGAACGCGGCATCGAGGGCATGCGCGGCGCGATCAGCAACACGGCCAAATACGGCGACTACACGCGCGGCCCGCGCATCGTGACCGCCGAGACGCGCGCCGCCATGAAGACGATTTTGGGCGAAATCCAAAGCGGCAAATTCGCCCAGGAATGGGTCGCCGAACACGCCGCCGGCAAGCCGTCGTTCAACGCCTACCGGGCGAAGGCGGCAAAGCACCCGATCGAAGACGTCGGCAAACGGCTGCGCGGGCTCATGCCCTGGCTGCGCGAACCCGCGGCGGCCAAATAATGGCGGCCAACGACAGTCTGACCGAACGGGTCCTGATCTTCGACACGACGTTGCGCGACGGCGAAGAGTCGCCCGGCGCGACGATGACGCCGGCCGACCGGCTGCGCGTCGCCGAACTGCTAGCCGAGGCCCGCGTCGACTGTATCGAGGCGGGATTTCCCGCCGCCTCGGCGATCACGGCGCGCAGCGTCGCCGAGATCGCCAAACGCGTGCGCAGCACGCGCATCGCGGCGGTCGCGCGCTGTACGTATACCGACATCGAGGCCGCGGGCGCGGCGCTCGAAGGCGCGGCCGCTCCGCGCATCCACGTCGTGGTCGCCACCTCCGATCTGCACCTGACCAAAAAGCTGCGCATCACGCGCGAAGCGGCGCTTGAACGCGTCACCGCCTCGGTACGGTTCGCGCGCCGCTTCACCGACGACATCGAGTTCTCGGCCGAAGACGCGTCGCGCAGCGACATCGATTTCGTCGCCGACACCTTCTCAGCGGCGATCAAGGCCGGCGCGAAAACGGTCAGCTTTCCCGACACCGTCGGCTACGCGACGCCCGAAGACATGACCGCGGCGATCAACCGGATTCGCGAACGCACCGTGGGGATCGAGAACGCCGTCATCAGCGTTCATACCCACAACGACTTGGGTCTGGCGACCGCGAACGCGCTGGCCGCCGTAAAAGCCGGGGCGCGGCAGGTCGAGTGCACGATCAACGGCATCGGCGAACGCGCCGGCAACTGCGCGCTCGAAGAGATCGTCGCGGCGTTCTACGTCCGCCAAGACGTCTTGCCGTACACCTCGGGCGTCGCGCTCCAGAAGCTGGCCCAGCTCTCGGCCACGGTCGCGAAAGCGACGCGCATGGCGGTGCAAAAAAACAAGGCGATCGTGGGCGCCAATGCGTTCGCCCACGAATCGGGTATCCATCAAGACGGGATTCTCAAGGACCGCCGGACGTACGAGATTCTCGACGCGGCGATCGTCGGCGCGACGACCCTGCTGACCATCAGCCGCAACTCGGGCCGTCATGCGATCGTCACCCGCGCCCGCGAGATCGGCTGCCCGATCGACGAGAGCGAAGAAAAGGCGTTTGCCGCGGCCGTCATTGATTTCTCACAAACGCGCACCATCGTCACCGACAACGATCTTATCGCGATCGCCGCGCGCGTCCTGGGAGGCAAGGTTGAACCGGTCGCTGTTTGATAAAGTCTGGGACGCGCACGTCGTCGAGGAACTGCCCGGCGGCAACGCGCTCGTGTTCATGGATCTCGTCGTCGCGCACGAGATCACCACGCCGCAGGGCGCGATCGCCATCGAGAAAGACTTCGGCGACGCGCTCTACGACAAGCGGCGCATCGTGGCGATGAACGATCACGTTTCGCCGGCCAAAGACACCGCGACCGCCATCCAAGCGCAAGTCGTGCGCCAGTGGGCCAAACGGCAGGGCATCATCATGCACGACATCGGCGACAACGGGATCTGCCACGTCATCGTGCCCGAACGCGGCTACGTCACGCCCGGGATGACCGTGTGCTGCGGCGACAGCCACACCTGCACGCTGGGCGCTTTCGGCGCCTTCGCGCTGGGCATCGGCACGACGGCGCAGGCCGGCGCGATGCTCGCGGGGTGCCTGATCTTGCAGCGCCCCAAGGTCATGCGCGTCGAAGTGACCGGCAAACTGCCGAGCGACGCGACGGCCAAGGATCTGGCGCTGGCGGTGATCGCAACGATCGGCTTCCGCGGCGGCACCGGCTTCGTGCTCGAATATACCGGCTCGGCGATCCGGGCGCTCACGATGGAAGAGCGCATGACGCTGTGCAACATGGCGATCGAATCGGGCGCGACCAGCGGCATCATCGCCGCCGACGACACGACGCGCGCGTACGTCGCGGCGACGCCGCTGGCTCCGACGCGCTACACCTCCGAGCAAGCCGACCCCGACGCGGTGTACGCGGCGGCCGTCACCATCGACGGCGGCACGATTCGGCCGACCGTCTCGTGGGGCATCAATCCGGGCGAATCGGCGCCGCTCGACGGCACGGTCCCGGCCGATGCCGCGCCGGCTTCGCTCGAATACATGGATCTGCACGTTGGCCAGCCGCTCGCGGGGCTAGCCATCGATCAAGCCTTCATCGGGTCGTGCACGAACGCGCGCATCTCCGACCTGCGGGCGGCCGCCGCCGTGCTGCGCGGCCGCAAGGTCAGCGTCCCGACGATCATCACGCCCGGCTCGCAAGCCGTGCGCCGCCAAGCCGAGCGCGAAGGGCTGCACGATATCTTCCAAGACGCCGGCGCGCTCTGGACGCACTCCTCGTGCGGCCCGTGTTTGGGCATGTCGATGGGCGTGCTCGCGCCGGGCGCACGCTGCATCTCGTCGACGAACCGCAACTTTCCGGGTCGGATGGGCGCCGGCGGCCGCGTTCACCTCGCCTCGCCGGTCGTCGTCGCGGCCAGCGCGATCCTGGGGCGCATCGGTTCCCCGGCCGAAATCGACATCCGCGAAGCGGTGCCGGCATGATCATCGAGGGCAACATCCTGGCCATCCCGCGAGCCAACATCGACACCGATCAAATCATCCCGGCGCATCATCTCACGAGCATCGACGAAGCGGGCATGGGCCAGTACTGCATGTCGGGCATGCCCGACGGCCCGGCGATGCTTGCCAGCGTTCCCGACGCCGCGATCCTGGTAACCGGCGAAAACGTCGGCTGCGGCTCCTCGCGCGAGCACGCCGCGTGGGCGCTCGTCCAACGCGGCTTCCGCGCGGTGATCGCGCCGAGTTTCGCGCGCATCTTCGAGGAGAACGCCTATAACAACGGCNNAACGCGATCGTCCCGATCGTGATCGACCCCGCACAGCTCGACCGTTTCGCGGCCGCGAAGCAGGCCACCATCGACGTCGACAACCAGACGGTCCGGCTCGACGGCGGCGAACCGATCCGTTTCGAGCTCGACGAGTTGCGCAAAGCCTTTATCGTCGGCGGCGGTTTCTTGCCGTACCTGGCATCCAAGATCGACAAAGTTCGCCAATGGGAAGCCGCTTGCCGAGCGTAGCGGTCCTCGCCGGCGAC
>PLAE01000084.1 GCA_003134035.1 Candidatus Velthaea versatilis | reverse complement strand
CCACTTAAAAGCCGGAAGAGCCAAGTATTTAAGACTTTTGGCTACTTCGACGCCGCTACCGCGCGCAGTCGTAACGCGTCTGCCGGCCGCTGTCGCGTTCGTGATGAGCTTGGGAAGCCTCGCTCGACGGAAGCCCCAGTCGGGTGATCGCCGGTAAGCCGCGTGACCTGAAAAGGTGCGCGCTTTTAATTGCGCGCGGCGCTGTCCCGACATGAGGTGCCTGGGCGCGCCGCACGCCGACCATGTGGGATGGCGGCCACTCGCCAGGCTCGCGGGCCGACGCTTACCGAAGCCACGCTCGATGTAAAAACCGGTAAGACATCGGGCTCGTTCACCTTGCGAGCTGCTCGAAGTCGGTTTTATCCGTGACGCCCAACGTGAGATTACGTACTCGGGGCGTACTTTACCGGATGCGCCAGAATTCACCCGGTTGTATCTTCGTGACCAACCTCATTCTGCCGCCAGCCGTTCAAACAGAAAAGAAAAATTACACCTACGGTAACGCTACGTGAGGCTATCGAATTCGCGCTGTCGATCGAAACCGCGACCTTCGATGGTCACGGTGTCGTCGAGGCTCGGCGCGATCGGGACGACGGTCTGCAATCGCAGGAAAGCACGGCATGCGGATCCTTTTTCTGACATCGGCTCACAATAGCCTCAGTCAACGTCTGTGGATCGAACTCGGGACACGCGGACACGACGTCAGCGTCTGCATCGCCGCGAACGCCGAGGCCATGATCTCCGCCGCGTTGGGGCAGCAACCGGATCTCATCATTGCGCCGATGCTCAAGATCGCCATTCCCCAAGACGTTTGGTCGCGCTATCTGTGCTTGATCGTGCATCCGGGGATCAAAGGAGATCGCGGCCCATCGTCGCTCGATTGGGCGATCGCCAGGCGCGAAACGAGTTGGGGCGTGACGATCCTCGAAGCGGCACGGGCGTTCGACTCAGGCGCGGTTTGGGCAACGCACGAATTCCCACTCAACGGGAACGGTCGGGCCAAGAGCAGCCTCTACCGCGGCTTGGTTACCGAAGCGGCGGTGCGCGGCGTCCTTGACGCTATCGCCCGATTCGAAGCAGCGGAGTATCGCTGCGGCTTATGGCAGCCCGAAACGGTCACGCCCGCAACGCCCGGCGTTCGCGGCTGTCTGCGCCGGCAAATGCGGCAAGCCGATCGCGCTATTGACTGGACGCGTGACGGGACGGCCGAGATTTTGTGCAAGATTCGCGCCGGCGACAGCGCTCCCGGCGTACTCGGAACGCTGTTCGGCCGGAATTACTACTTTTACGGCGCACACGAAGAGGAGCTTTTGACGGGTCCGCCGGGTGAGATATTGGCTCAGCGGGACGGCGCACTGTGCATCGGCACGTTCGACGGCGCGGTTTGGATCTCGCACCTCAAGGCGAAGCTCGATGCAACCACGGCCAGTGCTTCCGATAGCGGGCTGCGCCATGCCGCGCGATACCGGATGGCGGGCATCAAGCTCCCCGCGGCGTACGCCCTCGGACGGCTGCGTGAAGAAACGTTAGAGTCGCCTTCGCCGATCGACGCGCCCGCCGATCTTCGCACGTATCGCGAGATCCGTTACACCGAGCACGACGCGGTAGGCTATCTGTCATTCGAGTTTTACAACGGGGCGATGAGCACGGATCAGTGTCATCGGTTGCGGTACGCGTTTCTGTACGCTCGGTCGCGGCCGACGCGCGTAATCGTGCTCCTTGGGGGCATTGACTTCTGGTCGAACGGTATCGATCTCAATACGATCGAAGCAAGCGCAGATCCGGCCATGGAATCGTGGCACAACATCAATGCGATCGACGACCTCATTCTCGAAATTCTCAACACCATGTCGCATCTGGTTGTTGCCGGCATGCGCGGTAACGCCGGGGCCGGCGGCGCGATGCTGGCGCTCGCGGCCGATCGGGTCTATGCACATTGCGGCGCGGTCCTCAACCCGCACTATTGCAGCATGGGCGGCCTCTACGGTTCGGAATATTGGACCTATACGCTACCCAAGCGGGTCGGGCTGCGCCGGGCGCTCGAGTTGACGCAGTCGTGCCTGCCGATCGGGGCTCGCACCGCCCACGCCATCGGGTTTCTCGACGACACGTTTGGAACCGATGCGGCTTCGTTCGAGACGGAGCTCGAGAGCCGCGCGGTGCAGCTTGGTGCGGATCCGGCGTTTTGGTCGCTTTTGCGAGAGAAGCAGCAGCGGCGGCTCGCCGACGAAGCTCACCGGCCGCTCGCGAGCTATCGCGCCGAGGAATTAGCCCGGATGCGGATCAATTTCTTCGGACCAGACCGCGCCTATCACGAGGCTCGGCGCAACTTCGTGTTCAAAGGGAATCCGCCGACCCACCAGCCTCGAGTCCACGAGCCCAATCGCCGTGCGCCGCTGGATCCCAAGCTCCACTCCTCTGGCGATGCGACGGTTCCGCCCCAATTGACCCGCCGGTAAGGCATACAACTCAGCCGCATACTGGCCGATGGTGACATGAGCCGTACAGGTGGGACCGTCGATGACGGTGCGAGCCGCGGACCAAAGCGATTATGAACGCCGGAGATTTCGGCGAGCCGAGAAGGCCTGTCCGAGCACCTCGTCGTTGATTGGCCCACCCCGTTGCCGTAGGCGCGGTCGAAGTGGGCGCTGTCACTGAAACTAGCGGAGACCCTTCACGATGAGCGGTACCTCCACGGATGAGCGGTAACCCGCCGGTACCCCGATTTTCATCGCCCGGTTGGATCTCCGATCGATTGATCGTTTCGGGCGAGTTGCACTATGCGCGCATCCCCCGGGAATATTGGACCGCGCGCTTGCGCACGGCGCGGGCGATGGGCCTCAATACGATTTCCACCTATGCCTTCTGGAACGTGCACGAAGCATCGCCCGGCGTTTTCGACTTTTCCGGCTGGCGCGACATTGCCGCCTTCGTCCGCGAAGCGCAAGCCGCCGGACTCGGCGTTATCCTGCGACCCGGACCCTATGTCTGCGCCGAATGGGATTTCGGCGGCCTGCCGGCGTGGTTACTGGCTGACGAAACGCTGGGCGTACGCACTGCGGATGAACGTTTCATGCGCTATGCGCGTCGCTGGTTCGAGCGATTGGGCCAAGAACTCGTGCCGCAGCAGGCCGCCCGGGGGGGTCCCATCGTTGCCGTCCAAGTTGAAAACGAAGCCGGCGCGGCGGGCAGCGACCGGTCCTATCTCATCACCTTGCGCGCGGCACTCGACAATGCCGGATTCGGCGAATCGCCCTACTTCACGATCGATCAACCGCAGAATGTTGACGAGGGCGGTTTGCCCGAGCTTGCGGTCGGGATGACGTGGGGCGCCGGAAACGCCGCCGCAGGACTCGAGCAGCTGCGCGGAGCGGTGTCCCCCAACCCGCTATTTTGCGGGGAATACTGGGCGGGCTGGTACGACTGCTGGGGCGAGCCGCGCGTCCCGCTCGATGACGCGGCGCAAGACATCGAGCTAGCGGCAATACTCGCTGCGGATTGCTCGCTCAACGTGTACATGGTGCATGGCGGAACGAACTTCGGCTTTTGGAACGGCGCGAACGCCTGCGACGCATTGCCGTATCGCCCGATCACGACGAGTTACGACTATCGCGCAGCGATCGACGAGGCCGGCCGGACAACGCCGAAATACCATCGCTTCCGCGCGATCATCGCGCGCGCGACTCAATCGGCGCCGCCGGACTTGGCCGACGAGCCGACGACGATCGCGTTGCCCGAGTTTGGGCTCCAAGAATCCGCGTCATTGTGGGATCTGTGCGGCACGCCCATCAAAACGGCGCTGCCTCAACCGATGGAATTCTTCGGGCAGGGCTACGGATATATCTTGTATCGCTGCCGGATCCAGGGACCGCAGCTGGCGACGCTCGAGTTCGAGGATGTGCGCGACTACGCGGTGGTCTTCGTCGACGGCGTGGTCGCAGCTCGTCTCGATCGCCGGCTTCGTCAGCGGAGCGCGCAGATCGCCTGTCCCAAAGACGGTGCGCAACTCGACATTCTCGTCGAGAACGGCGGTCGCATCAATTACGGTGGATACTTTGCGCGCGACCGAAAGGGCATCGTCGGTTCCGTCCGCTACGGGGGCGTCACCCTGCGCGAATGGACGACGTACCCGCTGCCGATGCACGATCTTGCCGCGCTTCGCTTCGCCTCACAACCATTGGCCGGCGTTTGCTTCCAGCGCGGGCACGTCGAACTCGATCGGCCTGCCGATTCGTTTTTAGATGTGCGTTCGCTGGGGAAGGGAACGCTGTGGGTCAACGGCCATCACGTCGGCCGCTTCTGGGACATCGGACCACAGCGCTCACTCTATCTCCCAGGCGTCTGGCTCAAACGCGGCGCCAATGAAGTAATCGCATTCGATCTCGCGCCGCGCACGTTGCCCGTCCTGCGCGGGCTGGCCGAACCGCTCTTCGACGAACGACCGCGAACGCGCGTGTCCCCGCTTCCGCTGGGCGTGTGCTGCGCAACGTGCCACGCGCAGGGACGAGCACACGGTCTTGACTAGCGATCACTGCTCGCGTCGTCGAGCGCGGGCCGCTCACCGCCGGTCCAGGATCGAGCGTGAAACGACGACGGCTTCGAGTCGGCTTTTGACGTGGAGCTTGCGCAGGATCGCCGAGATGTGGGCTTTGACCGTGAACTCCTCGACATTGAGATCGCCGGCGATCTGACGATTTGAGCGTCCGCGCGCGAGCAGTTCGAGCACCGCGGTCTGCCGCGGTGAAAGGGCGCTAACCGGCTCGCCCGCCGGGCCGGCCGCCGAAGCGTCAGCCGGCCGGTACACGTCCCCCGCGAGCACGCTGCGGATCGCCTGTTCCATTTCGGGCTTCGTCGCTGATTTGGCGATGAAGGCCGCCGCGCCGCGCGCGAGCACGCCCTCGACGGTCTCGCGGTCGTCGCGCGCGGATACCACGAGGATCGGCGTCGAGGGCATCGCCGCACGCAGCTTCTCCAAGTCGGCGAGCGGATCGGACGACCCCGGCATGATGAGGTCGACGAAAACAAGGTCGAAAGGGAGTTCCTGCGTCGCGGCGCGGAGCGTTTCGGCAAAGCTGCGCACCTCGGTAATCTCGCACGCTAGGAATGAGGCATTGATGACATGCCGCAGGGCCTCGCGGAAGAGCGGGTGATCGTCGGCTACGAGAATGTGCGTCGTCGGCGGCCTCACTTTTCGGAATGTATACTTTCGTCCAATTTATTACTCGGCGCAACTTCGGTTACAATTCAGCGTGCAGCGGAGGAACCTTTTTACCGCCTCCAGGGGAGTTGCATGAGTGTAGTATTAGAGCCGCCGACCCAATCGCTCTTCGATCTGACGACGCTGGGGATCGAGAACCCATTCCGGCGCCGCTACGATAATTTCATCGGGGGCAAGTACGTACCGCCCGTCGAGGGCCGGTATTTCGCCAACACCAGCCCCGTCATCGGCCAGCCGTTCACCGAAATCGCTCGTTCAACGGCCGCCGATGTCGAGCTCGCACTCGATGCCGCCCACGCGGCCAAAGACGCGTGGGGCCGCACGACGGCTGCGCAACGCTCGATCATCCTGAACAAGATCGCCGACCGCATGGAGCAGAAGCTGTCGGTCCTCGCCCTCGCCGAAACGATCGACAACGGCAAGCCGATCCGTGAAACGACGCTGGCGGACATCCCGCTCGCGATCGATCATTTCCGCTACTTCGCCGGCTGCGTGCGCGCCCAAGAAGGCGGCATCAGCGAGATCGACCACGATACCATCGCCTATCATTTCCACGAACCGCTCGGCGTCGTGGGCCAGATCATCCCGTGGAACTTTCCGATCCTTATGGCCGTGTGGAAACTCGCACCGGCGCTCGCCGCGGGCAATTGCGTGGTGCTCAAACCGGCCGAACAGACGCCGGCATCGATCATGGTTTGGATCGATATGGTCGCCGATCTGCTGCCGCCCGGCGTGCTCAATATCGTGAACGGCTTCGGCCTCGAGGCCGGCAAGCCGCTGGCGTCGAGCAAACGCATCGCCAAGATCGCATTCACCGGCGAGACGACGACGGGCCGGCTCATCATGCAGTACGCGGCGCAGAACCTCATCCCGGTCACGCTCGAACTGGGCGGCAAATCGCCGAACATCTTCTTCGCCGACGTGCTCGACGAGGACGATGCGTTCTTCGATAAGGCGCTCGAAGGCTTCACGCTCTTCGCGCTCAACCAAGGCGAAGTCTGCACCTGCCCCTCACGCTCGCTAATCCAAGAATCGATCTACGACCGATTCATGGAACGCGCGCTCAAACGCGTCAAAGCGATCGTCCAGGGCAATCCGCTCGACATGGCGACGATGGTCGGCGCCCAAGCCTCGAGCGAACAACTCGAAAAGATCCTCTCGTATTTCGACATCGGCCGCAAAGAGGGCGCCGAAGTCCTTACCGGCGGCGAGCGCAACCTGCTCGACGGCGCGTTCAAGGACGGTTTCTACGTCAAGCCGACCGTGTTCAAGGGCAACAACGCGATGCGTGTGTTCCAAGAAGAGATCTTCGGGCCCGTCGTGAGCGTCACGACGTTCAAAGACGAAGCCGAAGCGCTAGCCATCGCCAACGACACGCTCTACGGC
>PLAE01000217.1 GCA_003134035.1 Candidatus Velthaea versatilis | reverse complement strand
AACGCGCGTCAGGTGCTCCAAGCCACCCAGGCGCAGTACGCGGCCGGCGTCACGACGCTGCCGCTGCTGCTGAACGCGCAGGTCGGGCTCACCACGGCGCTGGCCGCCCAATCGACGGCGGTCTACACGCTGCGCCAAGCCGAGCAGGCGTTCTTGTACGCGGAGGGCGCGAACGGCAATTCGTGAAGCACCGCCCATGACTAGGGCGATTTCACTCGTCGCCGCGCTGCTTGTGGGAGCGGCACTCGCGGGTTGCAGCAAAGTCCCGGATACGGCGCCGTCCCCCACCGGCGCGCAAAATGCGTGGACTCGCGCGGGCGTCTTGACCTACGCGGAAGCACAGGATCCGGCGCTGCTCAATCCGATGCTGGCCGCATCCTCGCCGGTCGGCGATCTCTCGATGCTGCTCTTCTCGTACGCGGTGCGCTACGACGACCACGCAAAGCCGATCCCCGACCTCTTGACGGAAGTGCCGACCGTCGCGAACGGCGACGTCAGTTCTGACGGTCTGACGCTGCGTTATAAGATCCGTCCGAACGCGAAGTGGCACGACGGCGTTCCCGTCACGAGCAAGGATTTGTGGTTCACCTGGCAGTGCGTGATGAACCCGCACAACAACGTCGTGACCACCGACGGCTACAAGGACATCGCGTCGATCGATTACCGCGATCCGCACGTCGCCGTCATCCACATGAAGCGCCTCTATGCGCCGTATCTGCAGCAGATCTTCGGCGTGAACGGGAACGCGGCCGTGCTGCCGGAGCATCTGCTCGCCAAGTACAACGATGACAAAGGCTCGTTCAACCACGCGCCGTATCAGTCGGCCCCGGTGGCTAGCGGTCCGTTCAAGTTCGTGTCGTGGCAGCGCGGCGCGAGTGTGCGGTTGGAGGCGTTTCCGGACTTTTATCTCGGCCGCCCGAAACTCACCGAGATCGTATTCAAGATTCTGCCGGACGAAGTGACGATGGCGACGCAAGTGCGAACGCACGAAGTCGACCTCGCGCTGCACGGCGCGGGCGCCATTTGGCCGCAGTACCAGCATATCCCGGGCGTGATCGCAAGCGATCCGCCGGTCTATACCTACGACCACATCGACTTCAACTTGGGGCGCCCGCTCTTCGCGCACGACCTGATGCTGCGGCGCGCGCTCGCGATCGCGATCGATCGCCGCGCCATCGTGGCCAAAGTGCTGCACGGCCTCGGCACCCCGACCGATACCGACGAATCGCCGCTCATCGGCGCGGCCTACGATCCGAACACGATGCATTATCCGTTCGATCCGGCAAAGGCGCGCGCGATGCTCGATGCGGACGGCTGGAAGATGACCGCCTCCGGCGTGCGCATGCGGTCCGGCGTTCCGCTGCACTTCCAAATTTCGACCGAGTCGGAGAGCGCCGCGTTCCGTGCGATGGAAGTGCTCGTGCAATCCGATTGGCACGCCGTCGGCGCCGACGTCGAGGTCAAGAATGCGCCGACGAACCTGATGTTCGACAACACGTCGGTCGGCATTCTGCAGGGCGGCCATTACGACACGGCGATCTTTGCCTGGTTCGGGGCCGCCGATCCCGACGATTCGGCCGTGTATTCGGCGGACAATTTCCCGCCCCGCGGCCAGAACAACATGCAGTGGAACAGCCCGCGCGCGACCGCGGCGATGAACGACGCGTTGCAGACGCTCGACTGGCCGCGCCGCAAGCGCGATTACTTCATCGTCCAGGAAGAGTTCGCGAAGGATATGCCGTCGCTCGTCATCGACTACCGCAAGGAACCGATCGCGATGAACAGCGATCTCAAGGGCTTCGCACCCTCGCCGGTGATCTCGCCGTTCTGGGATCCCTGGAACTACTCGATCTAAGTGGAACGACTCGTTCGAAGCGGGGGTGGTCTCGCGAAACGATCCCTTGCCGCCGTGCTTGCGGCCGCGTTCGCGCTCGCGCCGGCACCGCCGGCGGGCAGTCAGCCCCAGCGTCATCCGTACACGCAGCCGCACGTGCTGCGCTACGCGACCGCCAGCGACATCAGCGGACTCAACCCGCATCTGAACGAGGAGAGCGAGCTCGGCTATCTCTCGTCGCTGACGATGGCGTGGCTGGTGAAGACGGGGCCGCACAACGAGCTGGTACCGGAGCTCGCGACCGAGGTGCCGAGCAAAGCGAATGGCGGCATCACGCCGGATGGCCGTACCATCACCTACCATTGGCGGCGCGGGGTGAGATGGTCCGACGGCGCGCCCTTCGATGCCGACGACGTCGTGTTTTCCATCAAGACGGTCTTGAACCCGGCGACGAACGAGGTGAGCCGCGACGGTTGGGATCGCATCGTGAAGATCGATGAGCCCGACAAATACACCGTCGTGCTGCACCTAAAAGAGCGGTACTCGACCTACGCCTATACGTTTTTCTCCACGACCGGCGCCAACCCGTGCGTGCTCCCCAAGCACCTGCTCGGCGCCCTCGCCAACATCAATAGCGCGCCATACAACGATCTTCCGGTCGGCATCGGACCATTCCGGTATGTCGCCTGGCATCGCGGCGATTCGGTCGAGATGGAAGCGAATCCGTACTATTTCCGCGGGCTTCCGAAACTGCAGCGCATCGTCTACAAAATTGTCCCCGATCGCAACACGGTGCTGACCCAATTGCAAACGCACGAACTCGATCTGTGGCTACCGGTCCCGGCGGCCTATTACGAGCGGCTCCGCGGGCTCTCCGGCCTTGGGGTGTACCGCGAACCGTCATTCGCCTACGACCATGTCGATTTTAACCTGAGCCACCCGGTCGTCGCGGACCTCGCGGTCCGTGAAGCCCTGCGCTATGCGCTCGACCGCGAGACGATTCGCGTCAAGATTCGTCACGGCGTGGGTCTGCTCTCGGACAATATCTTCGGACCCAATCATCCCGACTATCATCCGATCCCGCTCGTGCCGTTCGATCTCGCGCGCGCTCGAGCGATTCTCGACCAGGCCGGTTGGAAGCCCGGGCCAGACGCGATCCGCGCGAAAAACGGCGTGCGGCTCGCGTTGACGTTCGTGATCGTGAGCGGGAGCCCCGATACGGATGCAATCGTCGAATTGATTCGCGGGACCTGGTCGCAGATCGGCGTCGCGCTCGACGTGCGCCGCTTCCCCTCGAGCCTGCTCTTCGCGACGGCAGCGCAGAACGGAATTCTCGATTCTGGGAAGTTCGACGTCGCGTTGACGGCCTGGGGGCTCGATAACAGCGGCGATGTCTCGGGCCAATTCGCCTGTGCGTCGATCCCGCCCGCCGGACAAAACCACTTGCACTTCTGTGACCCGGAGGCCGACCGCGCCATAACTGCGTTCACCTTGGAGTACGACGTGGAGAAACGCAAGCCGCTCGATTACCTCGCCACCGATCGCATCGCATCGCAGGTGCCGTCGATCGTGCTGGATATCCGCGACTGGATCTTCGCGTACAACGGCGATCTCGAGGACTTTCACCCGAACGGAAGCGCCGCGTTCGATAACATGATGGACGTGGACATCTGATGCGCGTGCGAAATGCGGCTGCGGTGCTCGCGTGCGGCCTGGTCGTTGCCGCTTGCACGCGCGTGTCGACGCCGGGAAGCGCAGCCGGCGGCGCCTCCGCAGCTCCGGCCTCCAACTCGTTCACGATCCCGCATACGCTGCGGATCGGCGACAACCTTAACATCACGACGCTCAACTCGCACCTGGGCACCGCGCTCTCGCTCGCGAACATCGCCTCGCTCACGGCCGCCTGGCTGTTGAAAACCGATATCCATAACCAGCCGGTGCCGGAACTCGCGACCGTCGTTCCTTCGCAAGCCAACGGCGGCATATCGAAAGACGGCCTGACGATCACCTGGCATCTGCGGCACGGTGTGAAGTGGTCGGACGGTGCGCCCTTCGATGCCGACGACGTCGT
>PLAE01000107.1 GCA_003134035.1 Candidatus Velthaea versatilis | reverse complement strand
TTCGCGTCAGCGAATGGGGCGTTGGAATTTAAGCAATCTGTAAGGAGGAACGCGCGTTCGTTCCCGTTTAGCGCAGGAGATGAAGACCGGCCGCAGCGGTCGCCCGGACAGCACCGCGCGGAGCGCCACGAGCGGAACGGAAGCGGCTCGGCCAACACCGCCGCCGCCTTTTCGCGCCCTGCTGCTGGCGGCGGCCATTGCGGTGTCGGTCGCGCTCGGCGCGTTCGCCGCGCGCGACGCGATCCTCAAGGTCGCCGTCACGAGCGGCTTCGCGCTCGTCAGCGGCGATCGGCTTCGGGTCGACGGCCTGCGGATCGGTTCGGCCGGCAGCGTCTTCACCGGCGTCAGCGTCACGACGCGCGACGGCGATCCGCTTTTCGCTGCCGACCGGGTAACGCTTGTGTATTCGCTGGGCGAGGCAATCGCCGGCCGGTCCAGCCGCTACGGGCTGTCGGCCGTGGCCGTCGATCGACCGGTGGTGTCGATCGTCCGCCACGCCGACGGTTCGTATAACATCGGGCGCCCCGCGGCCGGGGGCTCGTCCGGCACGGCGGGCGCCGCCTCGGCTCCTTGGAACCTGGCGATTGACATTCGCGACGGAGAGCTGCGGCTGCTGGATCGTGCGCCGACCGCCGCTGATCTGGGCGAGCAGGCCGTTGGCGCACTGAACTTCGCGGGACAGATCCGCTCGGACCGGCATTCGGCCCTCACCGGCAGCGCGCAGTTCGTCGGCCGCCGGACCGCGACGGGCGCCGAGCGCCGGTGGCCGCTCGAATTGCATGCGACGATCGATTATCCGCGCGGCCTCGCGATGTTCTTGCTGACCGCAGACCAGTTGCCGGTCCGCGGCATCCTCAGTTTCGTCCAGCACAGCAGTGCGGTCCGAATCGACGACGGCCTTCTGCGCCACGTCGGCATCCGCGCCTATGCGCTCGATATCCAGCCCGATCGGTCGCCCGACATTCATCTCGGCGGAACCGCCGACTTGAGCGGGGGACGCCTGGCGATTGCGGCCCTGGCCGAACCGGTTCGCGCGGTGCGCGGCCGGCTGACCCTGCTCGACGACTGGGTCTGGTCGGCGCGCCTCGACGCGAGCCTTGCCGGCATCCCGCTCATGGCGCGCGGCGGTGCCTTTGACCGCTTCCATCCGACGCTCCGCCTGGGCGTGCGCGGCGACGGCGACTTGCACGATCTGCGCACCGCGTTCGCGTTTTCGCGCGCCCAGCCCATCGCCGGGGCGGCGCACGTCGAAACGTTGCTCGAAGCGCCGGTCGCGAATCTCTTGATTCGGTCGGCGATCCGGATCGCGCGCGCTCGGTATGGCCGGGTACCGCTCGACGACGTGGCCGGCCGGGTCGACTATCACGCCGGCACGGTCCTGCTCGACGGCGTCCGGGGAAGGTACGGCGCGGCGACCATCGGCCTCGGCGCCCGCTTTCTGCTCGGCGGCCCGGCTCTGGACTCCGCCATCGTCGCGACCGGCAATGCGGCGGGCCGCGCCATCCCGTTCAGCGAGAACCTGGCGCCCGAAGCCGATGTCGGCGTGCAGGCGATCATCCGCGGCGACATGTCCGGCTACCGCGCCCACGGCGCGCTCGACCTCTCCGGCGGCGGCGTGAACGGAACGGGCATGTTCGCGGTCAACGAATTGGGCGTGGGAGAATTCGGGCCGTTCGTGATCGCGCGTCGGGACGGCTCCTCGCTCGTCGGAGCGCTACGCCTAGAGCGCCCCACGTCGCGAAGCGCGGCCTGGCTTTCGGCCCGCGGCTATCGCGTCGCGGTCCCGCCCGCCGCCGCGCGCTTCGCCGGTCTGAACGTGCCGGGCTTTCCGCCGCTCGCGGGCGTGATGGACGCCGATCTCGCCGGGGGCGGAACGCCGGCTGCCTTCGCGCTGTGCGGCAGCCTGCGCGGTCGCGATCTGCGGGTCGGGAGCGTTCAGTTGGGGTCGGGGCGCGCCGTGCTCGGCGGCCGCCTCGCCGACGTGCGGCTCGGTGGGCTCAGCATCGAAGGGCCGCTCGGGCGTTTCGCCGGCAGCGGCGCCGCGGCGAACGGTACGTTCGCGCTGCGCGGGCGCTATGACGGCTCCCTTGAGCGGCTTGCTCCGCTGACGGGCAATCAGGATGCCCACGGCTCCGCGCGCGGCGACATTCTGGCGACCCTCGGCGGAGCGGACGCCGTCATCCAATCGCCCAACGCCGCTCTCCACGGCGGCACGATTCACGGTGTTGCGCTCGACGACGCCGCCGGGACGATCGCGGTGCGCGGCAATCAGTTCCACCTCGTCGAGGCGACGGGCACGATCGGCGGCCGGCGCGCGGTCGCGGCGGAGTCACACGGAACCGTTGCCTTGTCGGCACCGGACATCCCCAGTTCGGCTTTGCGCGGCACGGGGATGCCGCTCGATACCGGAAACGTCTCGGCCTACGGCGTCGCTGACCTTCACGCCGGCCGGCCCCCCAGTTTCGAGGGGACGATCGCGGTCGCCGGCGGCCGCAGCCACGGCTATCGCGTCGCCGGTGACGCACAAATCGATCTCGACGGCGCGCGGGCGCGCGTCTTTTCGGCGACCGGAGCACTTGGCGCGACCTATGGTTCCTTGGGCGGTTCGATCGACGGGATCGGCGAAGGCGCACTGCGTTACGACGTCGCTGCCCACGTGCCGCTGGGCGATATCGATCTGCTGCGCCGCGATTTGGATATCCCGGTACGGCACCTGGCCGGCACGTTCGAGGCGCGGCTGCACGTCCACGGATCGGGGACGCGCCCGTTCGTCGACGGCCGAGTGGCTGCGCCCGAGGGAACCTACAACGGGCTGGCTTTTCGCGCCGGGGCGGCCCGCATCGTCATCGACCGCTTCGGCATCGCCGCGCGTGATGCCGGGCTGACCGTCGGCTCGACCCGCGCCGCGATCACCGCGAGCGCCGGCGCCGGCGCGTTCGCCTTCGCCGCACGCACGCCGGCTGCGGATCTGGCCGACTTCAATAACTACTTCGATGCCAGCGACACGCTGGCCGGGCGTGGCCCGATCGCTTTGGCGCTGCGCACCTACGGAAACCGGATCGTTACCGCCGGGACACTCGAGCTTACGGGGGTCCGGTATCGCGACTTTGCCTTAGGCGGTACCACTGCCACGTGGCGGACAACCGGCTCGAGGATCGCGGGCAGTGCCCGGATACGCAGCGGCGCCGGCAGCCTCGAGGCAACCGTTGCAATCGAACCCGTGCAAAGCAGCGATCCCCGCCGTGCGCTGCTGGGCGCCCGCTACGATGCGCACGCGTCACTGGCGGGGGTCGAACTCGGTTCGTGGCTCCTCGCGAGCGGCTCGAGCTTCCCGGTTTTGGGCCGTCTCGATGCTCGGCTCAGCGTTGCGGGCCGCTATCCCGATCTCGCCGGCGGTGCCGAGGCGGCGCTCTCGGACGCCACGGTCGCCGGCTACTCCGTCCCGAGCGCCCATCTGCGCGCGTCGGCCCGCGGCAGCCGGATCGAGGTCGCGTCAACCGACGCGGACCTGGGGTTCGTCAAGCTCGCGGGCAGCGGCCGCTTGGGACTCGCGCCGAAGGACCCGCTGGACTTCGATCTGCGGGCGACGACCGACGATGTGGCGCGCCTCGCGCGGGCGTTCGTCCCCGCCGCCCGCGACGCGGACCTAGCCGGCGCCCTCGATGCCACGCTGCGCATTTCCGGAACGCGCGCCGCGCCGCAGATCGCCGGAGGTTTCGATCTCGCTGCGGCCCGCTACCATGGCTTGACGGTGCCGCGGATGATCGGCGAGCTGGGCCTCGTCGGGAGGGCGCTCGAATTGCGCGACGCCGACGTCGAATTTTCGCGCGGGCAAGCGTTCGTGGCGGGTTCGCTGCCGCTGACGCTGCGGCCGTTCGGCCTGGGTCCGCCGCGCGCGCCGCTCTCGTTCGACGTCACCGCGCGCGGGGTCGATCTCGCGCAGTTCGCGCCGTTGCTGCCGGCCGGAACGAAACTGGGCGGCACCGTCGACGGGCGCTTCGGCGTCGAGGGCAGCGTCGATCGGCCGCGGCTGTTCGGCTCGCTGGCCGTCGCTGGCGGCTCCTACACCTCGCCATTCGAGCGCGCCCCGATCCGGGACGTCGCCGGCGAGGTCCAATTCTCGGGCAGCAACATCGCGCTCGAGGGCTTTCACGCCGGCGTCGGCGGCGGAACGCTTGACGGCAGCGGACGCCTAACGCTGCCGTTCGGCACCGAGTCGCGGGCGCGCTTCACGGCCGCGGTGACGGCGAAGGCCGCGAAGCTGGATTTCCCCGCCTATGGACGCGGGACGGTCGACGCCGCACTGACCCTCGCCGGGGCAGCAGGCGGGGAAGCCGTCCTCGGCGGCATGCTCACCCTTCGTGACGCGGTCATCCCGGTCTCGGCCGTCTATGGAAGCGCCGCGACCGCCGGCGGGGCGGGGGCCGCTGATTTGCCGTTCAACGTGGGGTTCCATCTGCGGGCTATCGCCGGCGACAACGTGCGTATCCGCAATTCGATCGTCGACATCGGCGCGAGCGGCGCCGTCGACGTGCGCGGCACGCTGCGCGCTCCGCAACTGGCGGGCGAGTTCGCCGCGACGGACGGCACGATCTCCAGCTACAACCACGTGTTCCGGATCGTCAACGCGGTGGTGAGCTTCAATCCGGCCGACGGCGCGGTTCCGACGATCGCCGCCCGGGCGATGTCGCGGGTCGTCAATCCCGACCCCGATCCCAGCCGCAACATCGCGGGCAGCGCCAATATTATCGTGACCGTCAGCGGCACGGCGGACAGCAACAACCTGCAAGTCACCTACTCATCCGACCCCGCCTACTCGCAGGAGCAAATCATTGGGCTGCTGCTCGACGTGCCCGCGTTGCTGGGCGCGGTCAGCTTCAATCTCAACGGCGGCCCGGGCGACCCGGTCCTGCGCGGGGCGCCGGGCGAAACCAACGCGCTGCTGCCGCCCGGGGTAACGCCCGAGCAAGTTAGCGCGATCTCGTTCAACCAAGAGGTCTTCTCGTTGCTCAACGGTCAGCTGACACAACGAGCTCTCAATCCGCTGGAGCGGACGTTCCAGCGCGTTCTCGGCCTGTCGGATATCGAATTTACCGTCGATTACGGCGGTGGGATCGGCTACGCGCTGCGCCGGCAAATCGGAAAGCGCGATTTTTACGCGTTCCTGAGCCAGACCGTGTCGTATCCCGAGCGCGCCAACCTGGGGTTCGAGCTCCAGCCCGGACCCTTCGAGGCGGTCAACTTCAGCATCTATCAGCAGAATGGCGTCACGTCGCTCATCACCAACCAAACGCCGGGGTTTGAGTTCCTCAGCTCGACCCGCCGCTTGACCGCCGTTCAGCCGCTTGGAAACCGGTCCGGCGTCTCGATTAACTTCAACCGGCGGTTCTGATCGGTGCGGCCCTGCTGCGGTGCGCTCGAACGCCGGTGCGGGCGGAGCCCACAAGGCCGTCACAGGCCGGTGGTGTAACTTCGGTCGCGGGAACGCGGGCCGAAATTTGCTCGTTACACACGGTGACGCGCGTCGCAAGCATCGTCGATGCGTGCGCGCGAGTGCGATGAACCGGGTCCGACGTTTCGCCGAGCGCCAGGAGAAGGCGACTGCTGGTGCGGGTGCGCTGCGGCGCGTGGGCAGGTTCGGCCGATGCGGAGCTGTCCCTTGAGGACGCCGCCGTAACGGCGGGCCGTTTGCAAGTGCCGTTTGCGGCGTTGAGATATAAGGACGAAAAAGCTTGTTCGATTGGTCTGGTCGCGCGCAACGCATTGTGCTTACGGCGCTGATTTTTCTCGGCTTGGTCATGCCTGCGGATTCCCAGACGAAAGCCCCGACCGTGGTTTCGGTTTCGGTGAGCGGAAACGCGCACATCCCGACCGACCGGATTCTGGCCGTCGTGCGAACGAAGGCCGGCGATCCGTTCGACTCGGCCGTCGTTCAGGAAGATTTGCGGTCGATCAACGATCTGGGTTTCTTCGCCGACCAGGCACCGCCGGTCATCAAGCAGCGTCCCGAAGGCGTCGCGATTACCTTTCGCGTGATCGAAAACCCGGTCGTCACGCGGATCAACTTCACGGGCAACGCGCACGTGCCGGCCGACACGCTGCTGGCGCTCATGGACACCGCTGTCGGCCAGGTCTTCAATCTCAAGACCTACCAGCAAGACGTTCTCAAAGTCAACTCGTACTACGACAAGATCGGCTACGGCGGCCAAGTGCCGACCCACGTCGCCGATGTCAACATCTCGCCCGACGGCGTCCTCGCGCTGAGCATTCGCGAAGGCCTGATCGTGCGCAACGTGCTCATCTCGGAGCCGCCCTTGGGCGACCCGCTGCTCAATCCGAACCTCATTCGTTCGGTGCTGTTGACCAAGCCCGGCACGCCTTACTCGGAAGACCAGCGCGATAAGGACGTCGACCGGCTCAAGGATCTCTACAAGCAGTACGATCTGCAGATCGGCGACTTCGAGGCCGGCATCGACCAGTCGAGCATCGATCTCAAAGCCGGAACGGCCGACGTGCGCTACACGATTTCGGTGATGCGCGTCGGCGCCGTCGAGATCACCGGTAATACGATCACCCACGACGACGTCATCCGGCGCGAATTGCGGCTGCGGCCCGGCATGCTCATCACCGACTCGGGCGTGCGCCGCGACTACGACCGGCTCAACAACCTAGGCTTTTTCGAGAAGGTCGAGCTCAACGACAAACCCGGTCCCGACCCGAGCAAACCCGCTCTGCACACCCTCGACTGGCAAGTCAAAGAGCAGCGGACGGGAACCGCGCAGATCGGCGCCGGCTATTCCGGCGGTTTGACCGGCACCGGCCTGACCGGCACGCTCTCGTACTCGCAAAACAACATTAACGGAACCGGAGACGGCGGCTCGATCAAGCTCGAACGCGGGGCGCGCATAACCGACGCGTCCATTTCGGCCACCATCCCGTACGTCGGCAAGACCGAAGCGTCGCAGAAGTACAGCCTCGGCGGCACGATTTTCACCAATTCGCAGACCAACTACTATCCGGTCTACGTGGTCCCCACGCCGACGCCGGCTCCGCAGGCGACGGCGGCTCCGGCGAACGCCCCGGTTGAAGTTTCGATCTTGCCGCCGAACAACTCAGCGGCCACGCAAGTCAGCGGAGTCGCCGCGACCTACCAGGCCCGGTCGACCGGCATCAACTTGACGACCGGCCGGCGCCTCAACGACATCCTGCGCGCATCGGTGGGCATCAACGTGTCATCGGTTGAATCCCAAGCCTTGGTCCCGACGCCGTACTATTTCGGCAACTCGAACGACACCTCGCTGGTCGGCAATGCCTGCGCGTCAGGAACGTCGATCCTCTCGACGTCCTGCCAAGATACGTCCGCGCTCGGGATTTCGGCGCCGTCGCTGGCGGTGACCGAAGCCGGCAAAAGCTACGCTCTCCACTCGCTCTCGCTGGGCTTTGGGGTGGACAATCGCGACGACGTCTTCAACCCGCGCCGCGGCGTGAACGCCACGTTCTCGGACGAGATCAGCTCCAAGGTTTTCGGCTCGGCGTTCATCTACGACCAGTACGTGCTCGACGTGGCCAAGTTTTTCCCGATCCTCAAACTGTCGACGTTCGGGCTGCACTTCCGGGGCGGGACGTCGACCGGTTCGATTCCGACCAATAAAATCTTCACCTTTTCCGATCAGGATCTGCGCGGGTATACCGATGTCTTCTATGGAACGGATGAGGCGCTTTTCCAGGCCGAGCTTCGCGTGCCGGTGACGTCGGACCGCAAATTCGCCGTCGTCGGCTTCGTCGACAGCGGCGGGACCCGGATCCGCGGCGCCTCGGCGGGTATCGACACCAACGGAAATCTCGTGAATTACGGGCAGTTCATCTTCCATAGCGACGTCGGACTCGGGTTGCGGTTCGATGTTCCGCAACTCGGCTTGCGCACGATCCGGCTCGATTTCGCGAAGGGCTCACAGGGGACGCACACGGCCTTTGGTATCGGCCAGAGTTTCTAGCATGATCCATCGTTTTGTTTCGCGCGGCCGCGCCGCCGCGATCGCCGCGACCCTCGCCGTCGCACTCGCCGCGCCAGGGGCGCTCGCCGCCGACGTGACCGACATCGGCTACGTCGATC
>PLAE01000208.1 GCA_003134035.1 Candidatus Velthaea versatilis | reverse complement strand
AGATGGAAATGGCACTGCGCGTTGATGTGATCGAGCGGTAAGCCGCTCGCGGCGAAGCGGGCGAATTGCGCGCGCACTTCGGTTTCGAGCTGGCGCCGGATCCCGGGCCGGAAAAAATATCGCTCGCCGGTCGCCGCGAGATCCTTCGAGAACGTCCCGTCGGCTTCGAGCAGGTCGGGGATCGCCGCGGGCGGCGCGGCGGGCCGGCCGTGAACGAGCACGACGTGCAGGCCGACACGCAGCGTGCCGAGCGCACGCGCGCGTTCGATCGCATCGTCCGCCGCCGGCTCGGCGACCATCAAACTCGCGGTCGTCACGATGCCCTCGCGGTGCGCGCGCTCGACGGCCGCGTTGACCGGGAGCGCGAGGCCGAAATCATCGGCGTTGACGATGATGCGCTTCACGCGGCACGGCCCTTCGCGAGGAGTTCCAGCGCATCGATCGTTTCGCACAGAAAATTGGCCTGATACGCGACCATGTCCATGGCGGTCGGAAAACGCGGATCGGCTTGCGGCGCGCCGCGGCGCAAGCGATCGCCCTCGGCGACGACGACGCCGCGCCGCAGCAGTTCATCGAGCACCGTTTGCGCCGCTGCCACCGGTTCTGCCAGCACGTCGGGATCGACGAACGCCCCCGGCGGCAACGCCTCGAGCCGCGCGACGAACGCGGCGACCGCCTCCGCGCGCGTGAACGAGCCGTCGCGCAGCACGAGGTCCGCCGCGACGAGGGCGCTTGCCGTCACCGGCCGGGCGGCGGCGAGCGACCGCGCGATCTCGCCCGGATCCGCCGGCGAGACGGTGCGGTAGAGCATCCCCAGCCGATGCGGCTGGAACGGATCGTAGGCCACTGCGGCGAGCATCACCGTTGCATGCGGTGCGACGTTTTTCAAAATACCTTTGAGCGGGTGCATGCGGCCGTCGAGGCTGTACGTGCCCTCGGGATTGATGTAGAAGGTCGAACCGGCCCGCACGATGCGTACGATATCCGCGACGTCGGCGTCGACTTGCGCGCGCGTCGCATCGAGCATCTCGCGCCGATAGGGTTCGCGCAGATGCGAGAGTTTGATCGTCTGCCGTGCGGCGGCGGCGAACTTCGCGGAGCGGGCATCCGCGAGCCGCACGGGCGAGCCGATCAGTTGCGCGACGGTGTCCGGGCACAGGACAGCGGCGAGCGGCAGATCGCCGTGCACGGTTTCGAGCGCGCGCGCGAGGCTACGCAGCGGTCGCGACGAGAGTTGATTCTCGACCGGCAGCATCCCCATCGCGCGGAACAAGAACCCGAAGTTGATGTGCCAAAAAAGCGGTGCGAGCGCCGGAAAGCGATCGGCGAAAAACCCCGGCTCGTACATCCGCCGCGACGACACGGTGAACACCGGGCGCAGCCAGGGCCCGTCCCAGAGCGCGCGCTGCACGATCGCTTCGCCCTCGTCCTCATGCTGGTGGTTCGCAACGAGCACCGTCGCACCGCGCCGGAACGGCAATCGGCCCCAGCGGCGAATCCGGATATGGCGCCCGACGATCGGCGCGCGAAACACCTTGCTCGTGAGCACGATGAGCGAGCCGTACCACGGCGCGAGCGGCCGCGCGCCGACGCGCAGCACGACGAGCGATCCGAGCGCAAAACAGACGCCCGAGCACGCGAAGAGACTCCGGAAACCGAGCTTCTCGGTCGCCGCGTGCGAGAGCAGAAACGCACCGATGAAGGGCGCGACGACCATCGGCAAATTCGAGAGCGTCGCCCAAATGCCGAGATCGCGCGCGACGTCGCCGAGTTCGGGGATCGCGTCGAGCGCGAGCGCCCAGCCGACCGAGAACACGGCGCCGAAACCGAGCCCGAAGAGGATCGCGTAACCGAAGAGATAGTGCAAGTCGGGGAACACGGCAAAGCCGGTCGCCGCAAGCGTCATCGGAATCCCGGCCGCCGCGACGACCAGCCGCCGGTCGATGCGATCCGAGAGGATGCCGGCGACGACGCTCGAGAGAATCGCGCCGATCAGCGCCGATCCGGCAACCAGACCCGTCTGCAGTGAGGCGTCGTGCACGCCCATCACGTCGGTGAAGAAATACAAGACGTAGGTATTGAGCAGCGCCATCCCGAGAATGATGAACCCGCGCGCGAGCAGGGTCACGATCAGATCGTGATGGTCGCGAACCTTGGCGTGCGCGGGCTTTTCATTGCCGCGCGCCGGAACCAGGCGCAGCGAGAGCGCGCCGAGCACGAGCACGATCGCGGTGATGCCCAGCGCCGAGGTGGCCGGCAGCGCACCCGCGATGCCGAGGCCGAACACGGTGCCGAGCAGCGTGAGCGCGCCGCGCATGCCGGTCGCCGCGCCCCACTGCGCGCGCGGGACCAGTTCCGGCAAGAGTGCCTGATAGATCGTTGTCGACGCGGTGAGCGCGAGCGTCGCGGCGATCAGCGCGAGGCCGACTTCCCAGGTCTTGGTCGCGAAAACGAGGCCGCCGATCGCGATCGCATCGACCAGCAGCGCGACGGCCGTTTCGACGCGGCGATCACCGCCGCGCCGCGCCGCACGATCGGAATAGGCGCCGGCGAGCGGCGGGACGATCGTCGCGGCGACCGCCGCAAGCGTGGTGAGCGTCGCGAGCGCCCACACGTGCCGAGCCGGATCGATGCGCAACAGAACGGCCGGAATGATGATCGCAAGCAGCGCGCCGTCCTGGAATTGGACCGCAAGCCAGAGGGCGTTGAGAGGGAAATGGAACTGCGTTGCGCCCCAAGCGGTGCGCAGCACCGCTCGGAATCCCGAACGGCGCGGCGAGTCAGCCGCCGCCACGAGCGGCTTGGTCCGTCACGAGCTGGTAATTCTCGAACGTCGCGTGTGCCTCGACATGGTAGCCGGGCACCTTGATCTCGGCGTTCTCCGACTGCGGCAGCGGGAAGCCGTCGACGTGAATCGGATTGACCTCGACCGCGATCCAGCCGCCGTTGAGGTAATTCCACTGCACGCGGCGCAGCCCGTCGGCGTCGAGCTCGGCACTCACGTCCTTGAGGTGCCCGTCGGTTCGATCTTTCATCTCGAGGTGTAGCCGGTCGCCCACCGTCTGCTCTTGCGTGAAATCATAGGTCTTGTTCCACGTCGATGGTTCGAGCGGATCCAGGCTGACGCTTTCGAACCCCTTCGCGAACCACGGCACCTTGCGGAAGTGAATCGAAAGAAGGTTCGGCCGAACGACCGAGCCATCGCCGTCGAGGTGAAATTTCACGTATGGGAACGTTTTGAGCGCGAAGTCGACATGGATTTGGAATGTGTACGAGTGGAGCGGTGCCAGACGCGCTGCCGAGTTCGCAATCAGTTCCGAAGCCTGGTCGTTTGCCGGCGCACTCCCGAGGAATGCAACGGCGGCCGCGATCGCAATCGCCCCCCGCTTGAGGGACCGCATGACCCGAGGGACTTCGCGGAAACGGTCTTGATTAACCTCGTTTATGCGAGCGCCCCGATCGCGGGGAAGTTGCCCGCGACGATCGTCCCGGGGGATCGTCCGAGCCAGCGTTCGATCACGGTCGCGTAGATGCTACGAAAGTCGGTGCCGTATTTGAGGTTTCCGTTATCGAGATCGTCGAGCGAGGGGTGGCTGCCGTAGATTCCCCCCCGCGTGTTGCCGCCGATCAAGAACGCCGGCGCCGCCGTGCCGTGATCGGTTCCGCGGCTCGCGTTCTCGCCGACGCGCCGGCCGAACTCCGAGAACGTCATCGTGAGGACGCGCCCGTCGTTCCCGTGTGCGGCGAGATCGGCGTAGAACGCGGTCATGCCATTCGCGAAATCCGCCAGCAGGCGATCTTGCGTCGCGCGTTGCGTCGTATGCGTGTCGAACGATCCGAGCGTCACGTAGAGGACGCGCGTCCCGAGTTTGCTGCCGATGATTTGCGCCGCTAGCGCCAGACTGCGGCCGAACGGCGTCGCGGGATAGGTCGCCTCCGTCTTGTAGCCGGCGACGAGGTTCGGAAGTTCCTGGGCGCCGCGCTGCGCGTGGTCTTCGATCTCCGCGACATGCGCGAGATACGGTGAGGCGAACGGCACGCGATTGTCTTGCACGAACTCGTGAAACGCCGCACGGTTCGCGACGTTCCGGTCGCTGGTGAGTCCGTAGCCCTGCAATTGCTGGATCGCCGGCACGTCGACGTTCTCGCTGACGAGCACTTCGGGCAAGACGTCCGAGAGCGCGACCGCGTTGAAGAGATTGTCGGCGGGGAGATTTGCCGCGTCGAGATAGCGGCCGACCCAACCCGTCGAGAGGTATTTGTCGGGCGCGGCCGTTTGCCAAATCTCCGTGCCGCGGAAATGCGAGAGCACGGGATCGGGATAGCCGACGCCTTGCACGATCGCGACCTTGCCGGAATCGTAGAGTGCTTTGAGCGGCGCGAGCGCGGGATTCAACCCCACCTGATCGCCCAGCCGCACGACATCGCCGGCCGCGACGCCGAGCGTCGGACGGTAGCTATAGTACGCCGGATTCGCAAACGGGACGATCGTGTTCAAGCCGTCGTTGCCGCCTTGAAAATTCACGATCACGAGCACGCGATCGGACTGGTCGAACAAACCCGCGAGCGGTGCTTGCGCGAGCGCCTCCGCAAAGAGACTGCCGGTGCTGCCGACGACGGCCAGCCCGCTCACCGCGCCGATGAGAAAGTGCGAACGTTTCATCTGATCCTCTTCTCCTGAGCTGGTCGACGGGCTACGAGAGTTGGTAGGCGGGCATCGCCATGGTGAGATAGGCGGCTGCGCGGACGCGTTCGTCGGCGTTTTCGCCGGAGAGCGACG
>PLAE01000240.1 GCA_003134035.1 Candidatus Velthaea versatilis | reverse complement strand
TCCACATGAGCAAGCCCTCGGACCTCATCCCCGAACTGCAGGTGCGTTTCCCGATTCGCGTCGAGCTCGACTCGCTCACCGCGGCCGACTTCGAGACGATCCTCACCCAGCCCAAGAACGCGCTGGTCGGTCAGTACAAGGCGCTCCTCGGCGTCGAAAACGTCGACCTGCAATTCGGCGCCGATGCGATCGCCGAGCTTGCCCGGATCGCGATGCAAGTCAACGATCAGACCGAGAACATCGGCGCGCGCCGCCTGCATACGGTGCTCGAACGGCTGCTCGAAGACATCGCCTTCGATGCCCCCGACCGCAGCGGCACGGTCGCGATCGATGCCGCGTACGTTCGCGAACGCCTCGACGGTATCGCCGGCAATACCGATCTTTCGAAATACGTTCTCTAGCGCGTACGGCGGGGCTCACCCAAAAATAGGCGGGTAAGGGAAACCCTGCTGTCATTGCGCCCGACGCGGCGATCGGCGTGCCCAATTCACGAGTCCCCCGATTTCACGGCGCGCCACCCGGGAGAGAGTTCGAGGACGCCCAGGAGGGAGATCGCGCCTACTTCGCTTCCGGCGCAAGGGAACTAAATGATCTACAGAGTAAGCGTCCTCTTAGTTGGTTGACGCCTAATCAGTTGGCGTTGTTTTGCGTCGTTGTTTTGTTCTAGGGAGGGTGTTGATCTATGAAATCGTCCCGTCCCAAACTGACGGGAGTTCGTGCCCTCACGTCCTCTGCTGTTGCTTCCAGCGTGCTCTTTAGCGGCTGTTCATCGGCCAGATATTCGGGAACTGCTCCGATGCATCCCGTGGTCCCGCAGGCGATTGATCAAGACATCGTTGCTGGGTACGGTAGTTCTGAGCAAGAGCTGGAAAAAGTAGTTTCTGACGCCAAGGCCGCTGGAAAGCTGGCGCGGTTTGTTTCCGTTACGAATGGGTCGAATGTGCACGTGTTCCCTCCGTCAGCCGTTTTTGCGAGGACCGAAGTCGCGCTGATCGTCGTGCCTATGGCCACACCTATGTTTGGCCGTTGCGTACGGTTACGGTTACTTATAGCGGATCGGGATCGGTCCCGCTTTCAGAGATTCCAATTGTCAGCGCTCCCAAAACTGATAAAATCGTAAGTGCAATTGCTGCGTTCGCATGGCATACGGCGCCCCTGATCAATCGTCGTACGGAATGTATCGATTGTTACATTTTTGCTCCCGTGATGAGTCCCGATAGTGCACTTGCGGAAACGATTCTTAGAGAGGATCCGTGGGAAATAAAGCCGGACTTCGTGGCTTGGCAAGATCCAAGGCGTACGGCTGGCAAAACGGATCGCAATTGCAATCGAATTTTTAGCACGGAATGCACGCTATCCTCGTGCGCACCTTTAAAACAAGCGCGCGCGTCGTGCTGGCGTGTGTTGCTTTATCGGCATGCACACCTGGGAGTGCAAGCCAATGCCGTACTACGGCGCTGGCGGGCCAATCGTTGCTGGCAGCGGCAAGCATAACAAATGCGTCAAGTAAAGCATTCGTGAAAGTGAAGGTCATGTTCTACGGCGGTAAATCCATTGACGAGTATACCTTCCACGCTCTTGTACCATCGCATCAGACGCGGCGGCTGGAAGAATCCCAGATTATTCAAAAAGACGCGGGGGCGATCGTCGACAAGATCGGCAACAGTCCCATATGCAGGATATCGGCTGTCGAATATCTAGGCGGCGAATCATGGAAGATGGCTTCACCAATATGATCCGCGGCCGCAAGTATGTAGAGTGATTTCCAGAAATATTGTATCCCTGGCGCTGTTGCTTTGGACTGCGATGCCACGCTTCTGTATGTCCGTGGTGCCCGCAATAGATCACGATGCTCTCGCGCTCCTCAAGCCCCGTAGGCGATGAGCAGGGCGATCGGCAGCGCGTTGTTCGCGGCGTGGACGATCATCGCGGCGTAGAGGTTCCCGCAGCGTGCGTAGACGAGCGCGTTGACGAACCCGAGGCCGGCGATGGCCGGGAAGAGGACGCCGTCATCATGGATGAGGCCGAACAGCAGCGCCGAGATGAGCGCCGCGGCCAGGATGGGGAGCCGGGACCACAGCGCGCGGAAAATCACGCCGCGGAAGAGCAGTTCTTCGGTGAACGGCGCGGCGATCACGGCGGTCACCGCCGTGGCCGTCGCCCCGTAGGCATCCGTGACGCGAAAGTGCTCGAAGCCCGTCTGGACGTGATGGGTATTGTGGGTGAGCGAGAGCGCGAGCGCGGTGAGCAAGCGCAGACCGAAGACGGCCGCGATGCCGATGCCGGCGGTTGCCCAATCTCGCGGCCGCAGCGCGCGCAGACCGAGCTCGGCCAGCGTCCGGCGCATGATCCGGGGCCAGCGCCACAGCAGCAGCGCCGCCATCACGACATACGCGACGAGGGCGATCGTCTGCAGCGGATCGGAACCGGGGTTCTTGAGCGCCGCCGTGGCCGCCGGTCCGCGTCCGCTCGCGGCAAACCAACCGATCCCCGCCACGAGGGCGGCGACGAACGCCGCCACGGTCGCGGTGACCGCGAGGCCGAGCGAGCGAAAGAACGGGATCGGCTGCTCGGCGATACCTTGCATTTCAGCGGCGTTCGGCGCGATGGAGGGTTGGCTCCCGGCACGGGATGCCGAAACCGCAGGCGGCCTTCGGCGCGTTACAGTGAGGACAGCCATGGCCTACCTGCGCGCAATCCTCACCGACGACCACCCGACGCTCCGCAAAGTCGCGAAGAAAGTCCGTCTCGACGAGCTCGCCGATCCGCTCTTCCAGCAGCTGATCGACGACATGTTCGAGACGCAATACGAAGCGCCGGGGATCGGTTTAGCGGCCCCCCAGGTCGGGATCTCGAAGCGCCTCTTCACGGTCGATCTGCAAGACGACAATCCCGCGCACGGGCCGCTGGTCGTGATCAATCCGGTCTTCACGCTCACCGAAGGCGAAGTCGACGGCGTCGAGGGCTGTCTCTCCGTGCCGGGGTACGTTGGTGATGTAACGCGCTTCGAGCATGTCGTGTGCAGCGGGCTCGATCGCGACGGCAAGAAAATCTCACTCGACGCGCACGGCTGGTTCGCGCGCTGCCTGCAGCACGAGATGGACCATCTCGANNTCAACAGCCAAGTCGCGCTGTCGATCTGAAGAGCGTCTTTTTCGGAACCTCGCCGTTCGCGGTTCCGGCACTTGCGCGGCTGCTCGAAAGAACCACCGTCGTGGGCGTGGTCACGCAGCCGGACCGGCCGGCTGGACGCGGTCACAAACTAACGCCGACGCCCGTCAAAGCGTTCGCGCTCGAGCACGGCTTGCCGGTCTTCGAGCCGCTGAAATTGCGCGCGTTCGCGGCGGATCTCGCCGCGCTCGCGCCCGATGTGCTCGTCGTCGCGTCGTACGGCCGGATCGTCCCGCAGGCGATTCTCGATGTCCCCGCGCGCGGGATCGCGTTCAACATTCATCCGAGCCTCTTGCCGCGCTATCGCGGTGCGACGCCGTTGCAAACGGCGATTCGCGACGGCGCACAGGAGACGGGCGTGACGATCATCGCGATGG
>PLAE01000131.1 GCA_003134035.1 Candidatus Velthaea versatilis | reverse complement strand
CAGCAGCATGTTGACGGGGACGTACACGTTCCACGCGAGCTTCACGCTCAAATGATGATGCGATCAGCCCCGGCGTGATACAGTGGCGCTGCGGCTCGCTTCGTCGGCATGCGGCTTGCGGCTATGGTTGCACATTAAGAGAACATAAGGTTGCGGCACCACGACACTCGCAAGAGAAGCGCATAAAGAATGGAACACTGCACGCGATCGGCGGCGAGATTCGCCTAACAGAGATCGCGCTTGCGAATCCGCCGTACGTCAATGTCAACGTCTGATAGGCGCGATATCTGATCGGCCCGTTCCCTAACTCATTCTCGTAGTTGCCGGGGGAGGGCATCCACGGACGGTTGCGCGCGCTCCGGCTATTGTTCGTCCAGAAATCCCACCACGTGCGCGCCATTAAAAAGGTGGCCGGCGGCCGCCGTTGCCGGCGGCCGCCGGCCAAACGGAAGTGACGCAGGGACTCTGGTATGCTTTCACCGCCGGCTCGATGCGGGTCATCAGCATCGCGAATGACGACGTCGCCTATCAAGACCGGGGGCAATTCCTACGTTCGCGGATTTCAAACGGAGCCCAGAGGGCTTGGTTGGAGCGAGAGTTGGCCCAGGCCCGTGGCAATCGCGATATCGACTGGATCGTGGTCTGCATGCATCATGTCGCGATCTCCACGGCCGACATGTTCAACGGCGCCGACCTCGGGATTCGCCAAGAATGGCTGCCGCTATTCGACACGTACGGCGTCGATCTCGTCGTCTGCGGTCACGAGCACCATTACGAGCGGTCGCATTCGATTCGCGGCCAACAAGCCAATGCCACGTTGACGCCGATTCCGGCGGCTACCGCGACCGACGCGATCGACACGACGAAAGGCACGGTCCAGATGGTTATCGGCGGCGGTACGTCGGTTCCGTCGAATCAACTGTTTTCAATCCGCCGGCGTGGCGGGTCATCACCGCGTTCACGTTGCGCCGCCCGCGGCGCGATGGGAGTCAAAACCGCTGAAGCGACGTGCGCGGCGTGAGCGCCGTGGCGCCCGACCACGTGGCTCAGTCGACTTCGCGCGCATTGAGGTCGACGAGTGCGCCGTTGATCCCCGACGACCGATCCGAAGCGAGGAACGTCAAAACTTCGGCGACTTCTTCGGGGGTCGCCGCGGCTTTCAAGTCTTCTGGGCTGTAGAAGCTCTCGGCGCCGGCGAACGCCACGCCGCCGAGCACGAGCGCGTTGGCGACGATTCCATCGGCCTTGTGATCGCGCGCGACGCCGAGCATCAGGGTGTTGACGGCCGCTTTCGCGGCGCCGAACAGAGCGCGTCCCGGCGCCGGACTCTTCGACGAACCGGCCGTTACCGTCACGATGCGGCCACGCGAACGGGCGCCGTCGCGGTACGGTTGGACGAGCATCGCGCGCAACGCCGCGACCGTGAGCGTGTAGGCGGTTTCGACGAACGTTCGCAGCGGTTTCTGCAGGTCGTCGAGCGACGATTGCGGCAGCGCCACTGGGCCAAAACCGCTTCCGGCCAGGTTGACCACCGCATCGATCCGCCCCAGTGTTCGCACCGCGTGGGCAACGGCGTTTTCCGCGTCGGACGCGATCCGCAAGTCGGCGGCGAAAGCGGCGGCGCGCTCGCGCACCGTCGATTCGAGCGCAGCGGTGATGGTAGCGTCGGCGCGTGATCGATCGCGTGAAAGCACGACGACTCGGCCGCCCTCGCGGACGAGCGCCGTCAGAGTCGCGGCGCCGACGCGTCCGGTCGCGCCGGCGAGCAGGATGACGTCGTCTTCACAGTATCCGCGCGCACTCATGGACGTCCTATCCCGCGGCTCGAAGGAATGCTCATCTCCGAAAGGACCCGTAGGGCCAGTAATTTGCGCGTTATTTGGGGGTCGCCGAACTGCCGTTACCGGTTCCTGACGTAGCCGACGTAATCTGGATTCGGCGCGGCTGGGTTTCCGGCCGTCGTGGAAGGGTGAGGGTCAACATGCCGTAATCGCAGTTCGCCGAGATACCGTCGGGGTCGGTCTCCTCCGGCAGCGCGAGTTGACGGGTAAAGCTACGCCGCTCGCCTTTACCCGAAATAACCAAGAGGTCATCTTGAAAGATGACCTCGATTTGCTCCGGACGAAAACCGGGCACGGGAATCTCGACGGTGTAGCCGTCGTCGGTGCGAGAAATCTCGACGCCCAATGCACCGGACGCGTTGGGGAGCCCGGGCGGCGTATCGCGGAACGGCTCGAATCCGAGGAGGTCGGAAAACAAACCACCCGGCCGTTGTTGGCTTACCGACGAACCGGCGCTGCTAAACCCGGGCCGGATCGGAAGATCGTCTGACACTGCGTTACCCTCTTCGATTCTCGTATAGATAAGCGGGGTAGATATCGGTTGTCCCGGCGGCCGCGTATTAAGGTTGCCGAAGTGCCGGCGGCCGATCCTCCTTCGAGAATGTACCCGCCGGCGTCATCCGTCAACTCGCGCGCATGCGCGTAACGAGCAGTTTTGGTCTAGCCGCCGTTGGCTTAGGAGACCTTAGCCGCGATCGTTCACGGCGAGGAATCCAGGCCGAATTTGGAACGCCGAATCGGGTACCCGTCGTTCGTCTGCGACCAAGTCGAGAGGGAAGGCCACGCGTCCTCGAATATTCTGCCGGAGGTGGCAGGTATCTCGATCGTGCCCATCGTGCCACACGTCCGTTCGCTCCCGTTTGGGTTAGCGCGCGGGCTCGTCTTTTCGTGCACGGTTTCGGATTGACCGGCGTGAAGCCTACGATCTGTTCAGACGTGAGCCGCGTTTTTGTGCGTGTTTTGCGCTCGTTGCGAGTTGCCGCGCTCGTAAAGCGCCGTTTCTGCGGCATTCTTCGATCGTACGGCACACACGTCACGCGTACGGATCCTGTCATGGGCAGCCAAAGGAGTCCCCTTGCGGAATATCGATCGCGCACCGGCATTGGCCCTCGGGCTGCTCCTTGCGTTTACGGCGTGCGGCGGCCAGCGCTCGTCGCTGCCGTCGACACCGAAGAACGTCGGCGCACAGGCTATTGCGCGATCGACCGCATCCGTGGCGGCGCCGCAACTATCGGTGCCGCAATTGTCGGGCGACCTCGCCTTCACCGATGCCGGCCGCCGCAACGCGAACGCGCCGGTCAACGTTTCCCTTACCTTGCGCTATAACAATCAGACCGATCTGGACACGTTCGTCGCGAACGTCAGCAACCCGAACTCGGGCTCGTTCGGCGATTTCCTTACCAAAGAGCAGTTCAATGCGCGCTTCGCGCCGACGGTGGCTCAAGAAGCGAACGTTGTGCAGTCGCTGCAGCGGGCGGGATTCACCATTACGCAGCGCTTTGCAAATCGGACGATCGTCGATGCGACGGCGCCCAGTGCGGTCGTCGAGCGCTATTTTTCGACCGAGGTGCATACGCTGCATCAAGGCAAGTACGGTGAGCGTTATGCGAATGTCCGGCCGGGCATCGTGCCAGCAGACATCGCGGCGGTCGTCAGCAGCGCTTCATTGAGCAACTTGGTCGTGGTTCGAACATTGGCCGATCAAAGCGCGGGGAGTTCTGTTCGGACGGCGCCGCAGTTCCCGTACGACGCGCTTGGCCGAATGACGATTCCCCTGAACACGCCAAACACGGCGCCGCTCGATTCGACCGGCGCACTTGTGAACGGGAATTTCGCGAGCGGCGTGCTGAGCCCGGGCTGGATCAACGAAAGTTCTACCCGAGCGAGTGACGTGTCGGTAACGACGGCGCAAGCCGATAAAAGCACCTATTCCGCCTTCATGGGCCGACTGACTAGGCCCGAAGTGCGCGGCTGGGCGTCGATCGCGCAACAAGTGACGGTTCCGACGAACGGCAGGCTCAGTTTCGAGGTGTACCAAGGCTCGAATGAGCCGAACACGCAGTATGCGTTTCAAGCCGGATATCTGCTCGATTCGTCCGGCAACGTCTTGACGACGTTTTACACGACGGTCAGCAACGCGCGCGCGTGGGTGCATTATACCATCGATCTCAGCGCGTTTGCCGGGCGGACCGGCTACATCTATTTCGGCTGCTACGGCGACGGCTACGCCGGCGATTACACCTACCAGTATATCGACGACGTCGCGTGGGTCGGCACGTCAACGCCGAAACCCTCACCGAAGCCGACGACGGCGCCGACTGCGAAGCCGACGACGGCGCCGACTGCGAAACCCTCACCGAAGCCGACGACGGAGCCGACTGCGAAGCCGACGACGGCGCCGACTGCGAAGCCGACAACGGCGCCGACCGCCGGTCCGTCGCCGACCGCGACTCCGGTGAGCAGTTGTAACGGCGCGCCGGTCGACAACGGTCCGTTGAGCAATTCGAGCGGAACGCTGGCGACGGGTGTCGCCAAACCGTTCGACTTCCCGGTGCAGCATGGCTGCAATGGGGCCGGGTACACCGCGGCGGTCATTATCGATGACGCCGTCAATACCGGTTATGTCGCCAAGTATCTGGCCGCGGCGGGCGTCACTGCGACCGGGAAAATCACCAATGAAGCCGTCGACGGGGGCGGGACCGGCGATGATCCGGAGACCGATCTCGACGTGCAGACGATCGCGGGACTCGCACCCGGCGCCAACATTATCGTCTACGACATCGGATCGCTCTCAGACCAAGCGATCGAAGACGGCTACAACAAGGTCTTGACGGACGGAACGGCGGCCGCGGTCAACTCCTCGTTCGGCGGGTGCGAATCGAGCGATCCGTCTTTTGAGTCCTCGACGAATGCGATCGCCGAGCAGGGCGCGGCCCTCGGCGTCGAGTTCTCGGCGTCAGCGGGCGATACCGGCAGCGACGAATGCGGCATCAACGATAACGCCAAGGGCGTGAGTGCACCCGCCGGCGATCCATACTTTACGTCGGTCGGCGGCGTGAACTTCACCTACTCGACGGCGGGAGTGCTTCAAACCATCACCGCGGGTGACGCGTCGTGCTCCGGAGGCGTTGGCGGGGCGTGCTACGGCGGCGGCGGCGTCTCGACGCTTGTGGCGGAGCCGAGCTGGCAGAGCGGAATCGCCGGTACGATTGCGTCTGGGCGAAACCAACCCGACATCTCCCTGCCCTTCGATTACGTCGCGGTCTATACGGGCGGCGCGTTCGGTGAATTTCTCGGCACGTCATGGTCGTCCCCGGCATCGGTAGCGCTGTTCATCGAAGCGGACGAAGTACACGGCAAGAGGTTGGGCTGGCTGAATCCGACGCTGTACACTCTATTCTCATCAACCCGTTACAGCGCCGACTACACGCCCTGCACGTCGGGAAACAACATCGCCTACTCGTGCAATGCTGGGGAGTACAACCAAGCAGCGGGGATCGGGACCCCGAAAGGTTGGGCGCTGGCCAAGGCCCTGTAGATGGAGCCGTCAGGGCGCCGACATGTATCCCAAGGCGTCTTCGCATCCACCAAAGCGCTTCGAGCAGCGGGTTGGTACCAGCGGGCGGTTGAGGATCGCAGACAGTCGCATGCAGTTCTCGTGCGGTCAGCGCGCCGTCTTCGCGTTGGGCGCCGTGCGCACCGCGTCGCATGGCGCCGGCGAAAGGTTCGTTCCTCTCGATAGATAAGGGCCGCACATGTTCGCGATTCGGGAGCGCCGAAACCGCCTAAGCCTGTCTGCCAGCGTCGCGGCCGTCGTTGTGATCGCCGGTGTGACCGATGCCGCGATCCGCGCCGTCGGTTGGAACCAGCCGCCGGGCGAAATATGGCCGGACTTCGCACCGCGCGGCCGAGCCATCGGCCTGATCTGGGTTGGACTCTTCGGCGGCATGGGTGCGGCGCACTGGCTCGTCGCACGGTCGGCGCGGTCCGGCGCGGCCCGCAGTGCCGACGCGATCGCCGTCCTGATCGCGGCGTGTCTGTCGTATCCGTTCTACACGCACTTCATTCACGGCCACGCCACCGAGCTGGCCGGCAACGTCGTCACGTTCGTGCTCGCGACGGGGATTGCGATCCGGACTCGCCACCACTCGCGCCTGGGCGCCGTCCTCATCGGCGTGGTTGCGGCGTGGATCGTCTTCGCGACCGTGCTCGTCTTGGCGCTCATCCGACTCAACGGTTGGGGAACGACGTGAGGCGGCTGCTCGCGGTCGCGGTTTTTCGCGCTGACGCCGGGAGCGCAGAACGTGTGCATTGCAAGGATTCGGTAATCTTTCCGCTCGGTTCTACCGAAAGGGTAAATAGTTCGTAAAGCGAGGATTCCGATGCTGCTCCTAAACGAAATATTACCCCTGCTCAACGGCCAGTTTATGATGGTATTCGGGATGGGAGTGTTTTTGTTTCTGCTGAGCACGCGCTGCCAGGCCGGCCTGGCCGCTGACCGTCTGCAGTTCGTGGGCTTCTGCAGTTGTGCGACGGGGTCCGTGACGATCATCCAGAGTCTCGCTCGAATCTATCAGCACTAAAGCAAAATCGTCGTATCGCCCGACCGAAGCGCGGCGATGGTCTGCGCGAGTACGGAGCGCTGCCTACTGCGCCTAGTCGATTTGCCGACAAGAAAGAGTACACATGGCTTTGGGCGGTTGTCCGGGTGCAGGTTTCAACTCCGGACCTGTTCTCGCCGCCCCTTCCATCCGTTAAAACACTCTTGAAAGCGGACACACTCTGGAACGTGTTCATCGCGACAGCAGGTTGGCTTATGCCACCCTCGCCACGGTCTTGGTGTTGCTTTTTGGCATGGGAATCGCTTCGGCGTTCGTAAAAAGTTTGACGCCGGACCAGATCGTCCTGGAGATAACGGAACGATCCGCAGCGCGCCTAACGGTCGTCGTGCGTGAGGCTCAGCGTCTACGGACACTGGGTTTTGCATTGGCACTCGACGACGCCGGCTCTGGGAACTCGGGACTCGAAATACTTAGTCAGCTTGACGTTGATTATGTCAAGATCGATCGCGAAGTCATTGTCCGCGCGCAGTCGAGAAGCGGCGGCAGAGGCGTGCTCGCGGCAATTGTCGCGATCGCGCACGCGATGGGCGCTCAAATCATCGCCGAAGGCATCGAGGATGCTCAGATGCTCGATCTCGTCATGCGGGCTACGCATTCTTCGAGCATCCCGGCCGCCGTGCAAGGGTACTTCCTGGGACGGCCCAGCACCGGATTCGTCGACGCGGCTCAACTCGCCATGGTCGAGGACCGGCTCGCGGCGTCAGATCTCACCCGCCACCAAAGAATCGACGCGGAGACTTCGCTCGTCACCTCGTAAACGAACGCAATCGCCGGTCCGGCAAGCGTGGCCGCCCCCGAAAGCGAAGCGCGTCCGATGCTCGCCCGGGAACACTTCGACGCCCTGCCCAGCCTCGAAGCCATTCGCTGCGCGGCACGCGAGGTGCATGCCGTCATGGCGCCGACCCCGCAGTTGCGCTGGCCGCTGCTCGATGCCGCCCTTGGCTGCGAGGTGTGGGTGAAGCACGAGAATCATACGCCGGTCGGCGCCTTCAAGATTCGCGGCGGCATCGTTTATTTCAATCGGCTGCGCGAGGCTGGTAATGTTCGCGGCGTCATCGCCGCGACACGCGGGAATCACGGTCAGTCGATCGCTTTCGCCGGCGCGCGCGGGAACGTCGCGGTAACAATCGTCGTACCGTACGGCAATTCGCGCGAGAAGAATGAGGCGATGCGGGCGCTGGGCGCGGATCTCGTCGAATACGGCCATGATTTTGCCGAGGCGTTCGGGTTCGCGAGCGACCAAGCCGCCCAGCGCGGATTGCATTTCGTTCCGTCGTACGCTCCCGAACTGGTCCGCGGCGTCGCGACGTATGCGCTTGAGTTTTTCGAGGGGGTACCGTTGCTCGATACCGTCTATGCGCCGCTGGGCCTCGGATCGGGACTTTCCGGATTGATCGCCGTGCGCAACGGGCTCGAGCTCGCCACCGAAGTCGTCGCGGTCGTTGCGGCGGGAGCTCCCGCGTACGCGCTGTCGCTCCAAGCGCGACGGCTCATTGAGGCGCCGGCCGAAACGATCGCCGACGGTATCGCTTGCCGACAACCCAACGCGGACGCGCTCGCGCTGTTCCTCGCCCAACGCATTCGCTGCGTTACCGTCACCGAGGCCCAAATCCAAGACGCGATGCGCCGCTTTTTCAGTTGCACGCACAACGTCGCGGAGCCGGCCGCCGCCGCGGCGCTCGCCGCCGCGCTGAACGACCGCGCGCCGCAGCGGCGGCGGATCGGGGTCGTCCTCTCGGGGGCGAACGTCGACCGCGACGTGTTTGCGCGGGTCCTCGCCGCCGCCTGAACGGCGAACCGGCTTGGGCCGACTGGTTCGGCGCGAGCGCACGGCGAATCGCTGCGGTGTGAATTCGGCAGCGGTGCGACACCTGGTCCGGCCGCCGGTCCAGGCGACGTCAACTCTCAGCCGTGATGTGCCGCTCGTTGCCGGCCGTTGCGCGCTGCTCTTCGTCGACACGCAAAATTACAATTGCCGTCCCGACGGCGGGCAGTACCGAGATCTGTCGGCCAAAGAGCTCGAGCGGACATACGGCTATTTCTTTGCAACGTTGTATCACGTCGCCGTGCCGAACTGGATCAAGCTGCAGACCGCATTCCGTGCCGCGGGCATCGAAGTGCTCTACACCGTCATCCAGAGTCTAACCGCCGACGGACGAGATCGCAGTCTCGACTACAAGATCTCCGGTTTCCACATTCCGCCCAACAGCGACGACTCCCGCGTGATCGACGCGCTCGAACCCGGTCCCGATGAGATGGTGATCCCGAAAACATCGTCCTCGGTGTTCATCTCCACGAACATCGACTACGTTCTGCGAAATCTCGGTGTCGCTTCGCTGGTCGTCGCCGGGGTGCTCACCGATCAGTGCATCGATTCGACCCTCCGCGACGCGTGCGACCTGGGCTATCTGGTCAGCGTCGTTACCGATGCGTGCGCGACGCTCACGCGCGAACGGCACGAGTCGTCGCTGCGCAACAACGCAGGCTACGCGCGGCAGATCAGCACCGAGGCGCTCGTCGCCGAAGTCGCCGCACTGACCGCGGCGCAATCGATTTGACCGCATGACGAACCGCGCTGGGGCCCTCGAAAGCTTGATGTTCGTCGGAACGAGTGATCTGGCCGGCTTGGTGCGCGGCAAGGCGTTTCCACTTGCGGATCTTGAAGAGCGAGTCATGTTCGGCGTCGGTCTCACCGGGAGCAATATCATGCTTTCGGCGTTCGGACCGATTTACGTCTCGCCGTTCGGAACGTACGGCGATCTCAAACTCGTCCCCGATCTGAGCACGCGCACGGCGATCCCGGCGACGGAGACGGCCGATATCGAACTCGTCCTGGGCGACATTCGCACGCTCGAGAATGCCGCGTGGTCGTGTTGCCCGCGCTCGTTCCTGCGGCGCGGTCTCGACGCGCTCGAGGCGGAGCATGGTCTGCGCCTCTTGGCTGCGTTCGAACAGGAATTCGTCTATACGGGCGTTCCGGATGCGCCGGGCACGAGTTATTCGTTCGACCGCTTTCGGAGCGCGGGCAGCTTTCCCGGCCGTGTCTTCGGCGTTTTGCGCGACGCCGACATCGTCCCCGACTCGTTCTTGCCCGAGTACGCCGCGCGGCAATTCGAGATCACCGTCAAGCCGCGCCAAGGGCTGCGCGCCGCCGACGATGCCGTCCTCGTGCGGGAGATCGTGCGGGCCTGCGCCGCGCTCGCGGACGCGCGCGCCGCATTCTCGCCGGTGCTCGAGCCCGCTGGCGTCGGCAACGGCACGCATATCCATTTCAGCTTGCAGGATCGATCCGATCGGGGCGTGATGTACGACGCGCAAAGCCCATTCGGCATCAGCCCGCGGGCGCAGCCGTTCGTCGCCGGCGTGCTCGAGCATCTCCCGGCGCTCACGGCGTTGACCGCGCCGTCCGTTGCGTCGTTCTTTCGCCTGCGGCCCAACAAGTGGGCGCCGGTGTGGGCGAATCTGGGCGAGCGCGATCGTGGCGCGGCCGTGCGCGTGTGTCCGCTCTTCGGGGGCGACGCCGCGACCGCCGCGCGGGACTTCAACGTCGAGTTCCGGGTTGCGGATGCGACGGCAAGTCCCTACATGGCGCTCGGCGCTCTCGTCCACGCCGGACTCGACGGTTTGCGCCGCAACCTTGCGCTGCCGCGCCATCCACAGGGACCGGGGGCCGATTACGCGGCGGCCGGCGTCCGGATGCTGCCCCGATCCTTGGCGCAGGCCCTCGACATGCTCGCTGCGACGCCGGCTGCCCGCGGCTGGCTCGGCGACGAGCTGCTTGCGGCGTACCTGATGTTCAAACGAGCGGAGATCGACGCGGTCGCGGCGCTGACCGACGACGAGACCTGCCGGCGCTACGCGGAGGTGTATTAACCTGACTCCGGAGAGACGGGAAATTCGTTACGCGGCGATGATGGCGGCGTGGATGGATTGCGCCTCGTCGGTAATCCCGTGGACGCGGTTGCGACCATCGCGTTTGGCGACGTAGAGCGCCTCGTCTGAACGCCGGAGGACATCCACGGCTGACGCTTCCATTTCGGCCGAGAAGGTGGCTACGCCGATGCTTACCGTCACGATGCCGCTCCCCGAGCCCGCGTGCGCGATTGCCAGCCCCTCGATCGCGGCGCGTCGAGCTTCGGCCACCGCGAGGGCTCCGGCAAGATCGGTCTGTGGGAGGATCGCGACGAACTCTTCGCCGCCGTAGCGTGCCAGCAGGTCGCGCGGCCGGCCCAATCCAGCCGCGAGTTCCCGCGCGACCAAGCGTAAGCAATCATCACCCGCTGGATGTCCGTAATAATCGTTGTACGCTTTGAACGAATCGATATCGAACATCAAGATCGAAAGCTGCGAGCCATCGCTTTGGGCGGATCGTGTTTCGATCTCGAAGGCCGTATCGAAGCTGCGCCGATTCGGCACACCCGTCAGTCCGTCGGTACCGGCCAGGGCCCCGAGTTTGGCGTTGGTGATCGCAAGCATGTCGTTGGCAACCGCAAGCTCAGCGTTGGTCCGGGTGATGTCGGCCACCAGGGCGACCCGTGCCTCATCAGTTTGAAGAAAGCGCACGGTCTGGTTGTACAAAGAACGCGTCATCCCAGGGCCGAGAACGTGAACACCACGACAAACGGCGTGAAGAGCATGTGGTAGACCTCGCGCGAAGCCAGGCAACCCAGCACGGAGGGAACTTCCGCCAGCAACACCGAGCCGATCGCCGCTCGCGGATAGGGACTGTTGCGCGACGCGGACCCCATGACGAACGTGGTCACCATCATCAGCACGAAAAGCTGCGTGAGCTCATCGGTCCACAAGATCGAAAGCGCGGCGCCTACTCCGCACGAGGCACCGTTCACCCACAGTCCGATCAAGAACCGGTCGTGCCAAAGGCCTGGGCGACCGGCGCCGATGACCCGCTTCGAGAAGGCGACCGTCGTCCCCATCCGCCCCGCGAGCAGGACGATCGAGGAGGCGCTCCACCAACAGAACCACGGCTGCCCGGTTCGCACGTAGCCGAGGAGCGCGATGCAGGCGAGTCCCAAGGTGCCGAACACGATGTAGGCGCGCTGCTCGTAGAGGATATCGAGGAGCTTCGACTCGATGGATTCGCTCGGCGTGTCGATTCGCGCGCTCGCGACGGAGCGCCGATTCATGCTCGAAGGCAACGCATACCATTGATATCGGCATTTTAACGGGATTTCCCAACCTGGCCGGGGCTCAGCGCGCGTCGGCCGTTCGCCAAATCAAATCCAGAACGCGCTCGCGGATCGCAACGAACTCGGGGCTTGACTTCACGGCGCGAACATCCCGCTGCTCGGCATCGCGCGCGAACGGAACCGGCAGGCACGCGACAATACGCCCGGGCCGCGGTGACATCACGACGACCTCGGTGCCCAAATAGACCGCTTCCTCGACGCTGTGCGTGATGAACACGATCGTTTTCTTGGTCCTGCGCCATATGGCGTGCAGTTCTTCCTGCATCTGCTCGCGCGTCAAGGCGTCGAGCGCGCCGAACGGCTCGTCCATGAGCAGCACCTTGGGATCGTTGATGAGCGCGCGCACAATTGCCAGACGCTGCTGCATCCCGCCCGAAAGTTCGTACGGATAGCGGTTGCGAAAGTCCCACAAACCGACCAGCCGCAACGACTTTTCGACCGCCGCCTCGCGCTGGCTTCTGGGCTCGCCGCGCACCATCAATCCGAAGCCCGCGTTCTTGGCAACCGACATCCACGGGAAGAGTGCCGGAGCTTGGAAGACGAATCCGCGGTCGGCACCCGGGCCTTCGATCGCCCGGCCCGCGAGGCGCACGCTGCCGCGCGTCGGCCGCAGAAATCCGGCCAGGGTTTGGATAAGCGTTGTCTTGCCGCATCCCGAGGGGCCGACGATGCACACGAACGCCCCTTCCTCGAAGCTCAACGACGCGCGGTCGAGCGCCACAACGACACCGTCGCTGGAGGCAAAGTCGACGCACAGGCCGGAGAATTCGACAAACGGCGTGTTGCTCGCGGGCGAAGCTCGTTCGCCATCCGCGGGCAGGTTCGGCGAGCTCAACCGCTGGGTCAGGTGCCGCTGGATCGGGTCGCCTCGGTGAGGAAGCTGGTGTTGACGGCTTGCCCGAAGACGCTCAGAGCGGGCGCGCTGCGGATGCTCTTCTGCTCGACTAAAAAGTCCGCGGTGCGTTTGAGCACGCCGGTGAATGTACCGGGATGCCCCGGCGCACCAAGCCAGTCCGGCGACAGTTGCTCGCGCAACGACACGAAATCGTACTCTTCGAGATCGTGCCGCGCGACCTCGGCGGTGACGCCCGCCTGTTTGCCGACGATCGCGGCCGCCTCCGCGGGTTGGGTCCGCCACAGCGCGAGCGCGCGGCCGTACGCGCGCAGCAGCGCGCTGACGGCGGCGGGATACTGCTGCCCGAACGCCGTGCGCGCGACGATGAGATCGGCAATCACGTAGCCGGCCGCATCGAGCTTGTCATAGGTGCGCAAAGGCACCCCGCCGTTCGCCAGCAGTTTGGATTTCGCCGGGCTCCACACGTAAGCGCCGTCGATGTCGCCGCGCAACCAGGCGGCGACGAGCGCGTCGGGCCGCAGATCGAGCACGGTCACGTCGCTCTCGGTCAAGCCGTACTCTTTGAGCAAGCCCAAGAGGCGAAAGTGCGAGGTCGACCCGAACGGGACGCCGATCGTCTTGCCTTTGAGGTCCGCCGGCGATCTAATGTGCAATGATCCGCGTACCGTGAGCTCCTCGGCGGGTCCGATATTGTCGATCAGCCCGACGAGTTGATACGGGATGCCTTGACTGATGCCCGCGGCCGTCGGCGATGAGCCGATGCCTAATCCGACGTCGACGGAGCCGGCGGCGATCGCGGTATTGATCTCCGCGCCGCTGCCGACTTCGCTCCAATTAATTCGGGCCGTGCCGACGGCCTGCGCGAACCAGCCGAGCCCTTTGGCGATCTCGGTCGGCTTGGTCTCCGTGAAGAAGGCGATGTTGATGGTGTCGGGCACGGCTGCCGAGGCCGGCATCGGGAAGGAGGCGCCGGCCGCGGCGGCTCCCGCCGCGATTCCCGCGCAGCGCAGAAATGCACCCCGGTCGAGCACCGCGTCCGGCTTGGACAAGGATTCACTGATGATCTTCATGGCACTCTCGACTTTTCACACGCACGGCCCACGATACGCGCGCCGCACGAAAACTTGACGAAGCACGAAAATAAAAAAAACCCGCCGGCTGGGCAGAGGCGAAGGCCGCGTCTTCGAATCGTAAATCGCAGAACTATTTGCGCATCGGTCTCTCCCGCGTTTGCCGACGAGCATCGCGACACCGACAGACGCAGAAACGGAAACGTGAGTTCATCGGCCGCAACGGACCATTGCTGCGCGCGCGTTGTCAATTACTTTCATTTGCCGGCCCAGTGCACGATGCGCCGCTCGAGTGCCACGAAGAAGCGATCGAGGGCCAAGCCGGTGAGCCCGATGATTCCTATTCCGACGAACACGTAATCCGAGCGCAAGAAGCGCCCGGCGTCGAACACCATCCAGCCGATGCCCGTGCTGCCCGCGATGATCTCGGCCGCGATCAGCGTCGCGTAGACCAAGCCGAGTGCCAATCGGGCGCCGGTGAAGATGTCGGTGAGCGCCGAGGGAAAGATCACGTAGCGAAAGATCTGCCAATCCGCGGCCCCCAGCGACCGTGCCGCGAGAATACGCACCCGCGACGTATTCCGCACGCCGTCGCGCGCCGCGACGGCGGCGACGGGGAACGCCGTGAGGAACAGCAGGATGATCTTGGGCGCCTCGCCGATCCCGAACCACGCGATGAGCAGCACGAGGTAAGCCAGCTGCGGCAACGGCCGCAAGAATTCGACGTATGGACTGCAGACGGCGTCGACGCGGCGGTAGTATCCCATCGCGAGACCGAGCACGGTGCCGAATATCGCACCGGTCCCGAAACCGATGAACACGCGTTCGAGACTGAACAAAACTTCCACGCCCAGGGGGCGGTTCTTGTACCCGTGTTCGACGAGATCGACCAATCCCGACCACAAGAGTGCCGGGCCGGGCAGAAAGAGGTCGCTGACGCGGCCGCTCGAGGTAAGCTCCACCCATGCCGCCGCGATGATTGCGACGCTCAAGACCGTGAATCGCCAATCGCGCAAGGCGAACCGGCGCGAAGCCGTACTCGGCTTCCGCCCGACCGCGCGACTCATTCGACGCCGCGCCAGTGCACCGTCGCGCGGTCGGCCGCGAGCATGAGGCGGTTCAGCGACAGGCCCAACACGCCGAGGATGATGATGCCCAGCACGATGATGTCGTTGCGCAGAAAGTGACTCGCCGAGAAGATCATCCAACCCAAACCGTCGGTCGCCGCCATGAGCTCCGCCGCGACGACGGTCGAGAACGCCGCGGCGAGCGCGATGCGCAGGGCGATGAAGATCGTCGGTAGAGCCGACGGAAAGACGACGTACCGAAAGGCTTGCCAGCCTGAGGCTCCCAGCGTCAAGGCCGCCTGCATTCTTTGGGCGTTCACGGCGCGCACGCCGGCCATCGCGCCGCTGATGACGATCGGGAAGGCGGCCAAAAAAAGCAGCATGATTTTCGAGAGTTCGCCGGTGCCGAACCAAAGAATGAGCAAGATCAGATACGAGAGCGGCGGCAGCGGGCGCATGAACTGCACGATGTAGTCCAGAGCGGCCGCAATCGGACGGCTCGTTCCCATGGCGAGCCCCAGCGGAATGCCGGTGACGCACGCGGCGAGGAAACCGACGGCGCACCGGCCGAGCGTCGCGAAAATGTTCTGCCCGAGCGACGTCCCGCGATACCCGTCGCGCACGATCTCCTTGAACGCGACGAACACATCGCCCGGGCCCGGCAAAAGCTCCGGCGAAACGATGGCGGACGCGTGCAGGAGCTGCCAGATCGCGAGGCCTGCTCCCACCGCTGACAGACTGAGCAGCCGGGTCGACGTTACCCGGCGAGAACGCCGCTCGCCCAATGTTTACGCCTTTCGCGTCCGGGGGAATGACCCCCGACCACCATTCAAAGGATTAGCCGTGCAATACAAAACGCTTGGAAATACCGGTTTGCTCGTTTCGACGCTGTGCTTGGGAACGATGACGTTCCACGGCGGAAGCGGACGCTTCCGTGCGATCGGGGCCGTCGATCAAAGCGGCGCCGACGTGCTCATCAAGCGCTCGATCGAAGCGGGCGTCAACTTCATCGATACCGCCGATGTGTATTCCGAAGGCGAAAGCGAAAAGACGCTCGGCCAATCGCTCAAGAACCTCGGGCTGGCGCGCAAAGACGTCGTGATCGCGACCAAAGTCTTCGGCCGCGTCGGTCCGGGCCGTAACGACGTCGGGGCGTCGCGCGGCCACATCCTGGACGCGGTCGACGCCAGCCTGCGCCGTTTGCAAACCGACTATATCGATCTGTATCAGATCCATGGCAACGATTCGATCACGCCGGTCGAGGAAACGCTGCGCGCGCTCGATACGCTTGTGAGCGCCGGCAAGGTCCGCTATATCGGCGTTTCCAACTGGCAGGCCTGGAAGATCGCCAAGGCACTGGGCATTTCGGAGTTCAAAAATTTGGCCCGGTTCGATACGCTTCAAGCGTACTATTCGATCGCTGGCCGCGATCTCGAACGCGACCTCGTGCCGCTGCTCGAAGCCGAGAAAACCGGCCTGCTCGTGTGGAGCCCGCTCGCCGGCGGATTGCTCTCGGGCAAATTCAGCCGCGACAATCAGAAGCCGGCGAACTCGCGCCGCTCCGAGTTCGACTTCCCGCTCGTCGATAAGGAGCGCACGTGGAAGATCCTCGATGTGATGAAGCCGATCGCGAACGCGCACGCCTGCAGCCCCGCGCGAATCGCGCTCGCCTGGCTCCTTAGGAAACCGTTCGTCACCTCCGTCATCATCGGCGCCAAGCGCGTCGAACAGCTCGATGACAACCTCGCCGCGGTCGACGTCGAACTGAGTGCCGACGAGGTCAAGCAGCTCGACGCCGTGAGCGCACTGCCGCCCGAGTATCCCGGCTGGATGCTGCCGGTCCAGGGCGCGAACCGGCTCGCTCCCGAGCCCGCGCCGAATGGCGCGCAGCAGCCGAGCGCCAACGGCGCGCCGGCGCCGGCGGCGCGTTAGCGCTCGAAACGTGGAACCTCGTCGCCGAGCGGATCGGAGACGCTACTTAGCGCTGCAGTGCGACTGCTCGTAGTGTTGCGCGCCCGCTTTGCGCGTGAACGGTCGCGCCGGACGCCTCAAGGGTGAACTTTGCGACGAGGCCCTCGAGTTGTTCGGCTTGGTCGCGCAGGGCTCGAGCCGTCGAGTCGATCTCGGCGATGCCGATGGCGAGTTGCCGGGTCGACAAGGCGGCTTCGCGAGCCGTCGCTGCGTTCTGCGACGCGGTTGCGGCGACCGGCACCATGGCGTTCGTGACATGGTCCGTCGTGCTGCGCATTTCGGCCGCCGCCGCAGCGTTTTCTTCCACCGCCGCCGACGTGCTGGCCATGTTCTCCGTAACGCGCATGGATGCGTCTTGCATGTCGCGGGCCTGCCCGGCCAACGATTCGGCGACGCTGCTCGTGGTGGTGATCGCGCGGCCGACGCTTTCCAGTGAGCGCGAAGCGCGCTGCGATACCGCGATCCCCGACTCCATCGAGTCTGAGGATGTGCGCATCGCGTGGGCCGCCGCGATCGTTTCGCGTTTGATGTCGCTCAGGATCTTGGAAATCTCTTTAGTCGCTGTCGAACTGCGTTCAGCGAGCTTGCGGACTTCATCGGCGACGACGGCAAAGCCGCGGCCGTGTTCTCCGGCGCGAGCGGCCTCGATCGCGGCGTTGAGCGCGAGCAGGTTCGTCTGATCGGCGATGTCTTCGATCGTATCGACGATTTCTTCGACTTGCGAAGAGCGCTCTTCGAGGCTTGCCATGGCCGTGGCGGCGGTCGTTGAGACGGCCTTGAGTTGGGTGATCGTGCTGGCGGTTTCGCTGACGGCGGCGTTACCCGTGGTGGCTTCCGAAGCCGCTTCGCGCGCTGCTGACGTGAGCGTTGCGCCTTGCGAGGACAAGGCACCGATGCCGTTGTCGAGTTTCTGCAGAGCCGCCGTCGTAAGCGCGATCGACTGGGCCTGACTGGCGGCCACCTGTGCGATTTGCTCGGCGGTGCGGCTCAGCTCTTCGATGGCGGTCGCGGTGTCCGCGATCTGGCTGGATTGATCCGCGGCGCCCGAGGAGACCAGCTCGACGGATTGAGCGATGTGTTCGACGGCCGTCGCCGACTGTTTTGCCGCCGCGGATGCTTGGTCGGAAGCCGCTGCGAGCGATTTGCTCGTCATGGCCACCCCTGCGATCAGATCGCGCAAGTTGTCCGTCGCGGCCGTGTACTGAATTGCCATCTCGCCCAATGCCGCGGCTAATGCATTATACGTTTTGACCAGGGTGCCGATTTCGTCGCTCCCGCTCACGGTGAGCGGAGCGTGGCGTGAAGCAAACGTTCCGGTGAGATCGCCGGCCGCGAGCCGTTTCAAGATCAGCGTTAGGGCCGCGATATCTTCGGAGACGATGTTGTCGATCGCTACGGAGGTACGGCCGACGGATCGTGACAGGCTGCGCGAGAAGAGTGTCGCAATGCCGAATCCGAGGATTAGCGCAACGACGGCGAGCCCCACTCCAACGGCCTTGGCCATTGCCGAAAGCCGACTTGCTTCCGCGCTGCTCGCAGCGAAGCGGGCTCGGATGTCCGCCCGATAGTCGTCTCCCGCGGCGGTGAGCGGGTCGAGCGAAGTATCGAGATACGCCCTCTCGGCCGCAGCATAATTGCCGGCAGCTTTAAGTTTAAAGGCGTTCTCGTTGCCTTGAATGTAGCCTTGGGAGCCATTTAGGAACTTGGGATAGGCCGCGATCGCGTCGCGCTGGGCATCGCTGCTGGCCAGTGTTGTCGCGTCTTTGAGGTTGTCGTTGAAAGTCGCAATGGCTTTTCGATAGTTGGCCAGGTATCGCGCGGCCTTATCGCGTCGGCGCTCCATTACGTAATTGGCGCCGTCATCGTCGACAGTGCGTAACGACAGCTCCGTTCGCAAGATTGCCAGCCGAGCCGGAAGCAACTGCGTATCTTGTACGGCACGCACCGCGGCGACCTGTTCGTACATGCCGACAACGCCTGCGAGAGTTGCAATGAAGATGAACATGACCAACGCGAAGGCAGACTGCAGCTTGACGACGAGTTTACAGTTGTTCCAGGCCTTCAACATTTTGGCACTCCATCCAACATTGTCCGAGGATGACGAATCGACGTCTCGTTTTAAGTTCAGGGACGCATGTGAGAATCTCGATCGCAGAGCAAGGCTAAGCGGTGCCGCTCTCACGAGTTCGGCCGATGTGTCGTTCGCCCGCCGTGCCACGAACCGTGACCGTGCTGCGACTTCTCTCGTAATCCTTAAATGTTATAGGACTGGAGGGCGAAGTTGCTTAGATCGTAAGCTCGTTGTTTTGCCCGTTTCGGTAAATATTCGGCGCTCATCCGGCTTTGTGCTCGGCGGCGGGTAGCGCCGTGCGGTCCTTAGAAGCCGATTGCCGCTCCGTCGCCGCGCGGATCGGCCCCGCCGGCGCGCATCCGCGTGTGCGGATCGATGCGAATCGCTTGGGCGTGGCCAACGCGCTCGTCCCATTCGCCGACGACCTCGAGCGCGTGTCCGCGCCGTTCGAGCTCGGCGACGACGCCGGGTTCGACCCGGCTCTCGATCGAAAGCGAGTTCGTGGCTTCGCCCCAGGTGCGGCCGTACAGCCAGCGCGGGGCGTCGATCGCCGCTTGGACGTCCATGCCGAAATCGAGCACGCGCGTCGCGATCGCGGCCTGCGTTTGCGGCTGGCCCTCGCCGCCCATCGTCCCATACACGAGTTCGGGAACGCCGTCGCGCAGCGCCATGGCCGGATTGAGCGTGTGAAACGGACGCTTCCCCGGCGCGATGCCGTTGGGGTGCGCGGCGTCGAGCACGAACGATGAGCCGCGATTTTGCAGCAGCACGCCGGTGCCGTCGGCGACGATCCCCGCGCCGAAATCAAAATAGATGCTCTGAATGAGCGAGACGGCGTTCCCGGCCGCGTCGACGACGCCCAGCCAGACGGTGTCGCCACCTGCCGCGCGGCTGGGCGCCGGCGCCGCGGCGCGCACCAGATCGATCTGCGCGGCTTGCCGTGCGGCATGGCGCGCCGAGAGCAATTCGCCCAGCGGCGCGGGATGCGTGCGCGGATCGGCGATCCAGGCGTCACGGTCGACGAACGCGGCTTTCGTCGCCTCGACCATGACGTGATAAAAATCGGCCGGCGTGCGCTGGAGAACCGCCGGACTGAACTGCTGCACGATGTTGAGAATTTGCAGCGAGGTCAGTCCCTGCGTCGGTGGCGGCGAGTTGTACAGCGCCCAGCGTCGGTACTCCATCGTGAGCGGATCTTCCCAGGAGCTCCGGTAGCCGGCGAAATCGGCGGCGGTCAGCAGTCCGCCGTTTGCGCGCAGAAAGTCCGCGATCGCGACCGCAGTCGCACCACGGTAGAAGGCGTCCGCGCCGCCGCGGCCGATCGCCGCCAAGGTCCCGGCGAGATCGGGCAAAGAAAAGCGCTCGCCGGTCGCCGGCGTGCTGCCGTCGGGCCGCAGAAACGTCCGCGCGAAGCCGGGCAGCACTTCGAGGCGGCCGAAGCGACCGGCGGCGACGCCGACGTTGCGCTGCGTCCAGTGCGCCTGACTGGGGGTGACGGGAAAGCCGTTCCGGGCATACCAGATCGCGTCGGCGAGAAGCTCGTCGAGCGACTGCGTTCCGTCGAGTTGCTCGCGGCTGTAGCGCAAGGCCTCGCACCATCCGTCGACCGCGCCCGGGACGGTGTTGGCCGCGAGCGCGCCGCGCCGTGGAATGTCGCCGATGTGTCCGGCGCTGCGGTAGCCCTCAATCGTGCAGGCCTCGCCCGCGGTGCCGATCGCCAGTAGCGCGCGCATACTCCTGCTGCGAGCGTCGTAAATGAGCCAGACGTTGTCTCCGCCGATGCTGTTCATGTGCGGGTACACGACCGCGATCGTCGCCGCCGTCGCGATCGCCGNNCGCGCGCGCCGGCCGCGCTGGCCAGCCCGTGCGGCGACGTCACCATCGCGCGCGGCGCGACGACGCTGCGTTGTCCCTGCACCGCGTGCGGTCAGCCGACGGCTGCGGCGACGCGAATCGGCGGCGCGGGGGGGGGGGAGGG
>PLAE01000071.1:875-16754 GCA_003134035.1 Candidatus Velthaea versatilis | reverse complement strand
TCGATTGCCGCGTTGAGCGCCAGCAGATTCGTCTGATCGGCGATGTCGTCGATGGTATCGACGATGCGTTCGACTTGTGAGGATCGCTCTTCGAGTTTCGACATTGCCTCGCTGGCTTTGGTCGAGACCGATTTGAGGCCGGAAATGGTGGCCGCCGTTTCGATCACCGCCGCAGTTCCCGAGGTCGCCTCCGACGACGCATCGCGCGCCGCCCCCGTCAACGTGGCGCCCTGCGCAGAGAGCGCCCCGATCCCTGCGTCGAGTTTCTGCAGCGACTCCGTCGTGCGGGCGATCGAGTCGGCTTGCTGCGCGGCGACCGTCGCAATCTGTTCGGCCGTTCGGCTGAGCTGCTCGATGGCGCTGGCGGTATCACCAATCCGCTCGGCTTGGCCGTGCGCTCCCGCAACGACCACATCGACCCACTGCGAAATCTGGAACACCGACAGGACCGATTGCTTCACCGCATCGGAGACGACGATCGAGGCCCCGGTAAACGATCGGCTCGTCTGCGCGAGCCCAACCATGTCGCGGCGCAGTTCGTTACGGGCCTGCTCGAAGGCGGCCACCGCGACGGCGATTTCCATCTGCATGGATTGAAAGGCGTGCGCCAACACCCCGATCTGATCGAAATCGTCGATCGCCACCTCCGTCAGGGAGAACCCCACCGCACAGTCGAGGTCGCCGTTTGCGAAAGCGAGGACGGCTTGCCGGAACTGCGGCAGTTGCTCGAGGGCGATCACATTCGCGGCGCGAGTCAAGGCAGCCGTGGCCTTCCGGACGCGCACGGCGACAGTGACTGCGACGGCGCCTTCGAGGCCTACCGCGAGCAGATGGCCGGCCAGCAGCACCCAGGGCGTTGCCATCCCCGCCACGTCGCCGAACACCAGCCGCGGGAAAAGGATCGCTCCGAGCACATAATAGAGTGCGATGGTCGCGCCCGCGACAGCGATCGGTAGCCAATCGAAGTACATAATGAGCCACGTCATGGCGATTAAGACGAAGACGTGCATACCGAGGTGTCCACCGAAGACCGTGATCATAGCGACGGCATCCAGCATGAGCGCAGAGCCGGCGCAGCCGGAAAAAAGACGGGTCCCGCGCGCCCGGGCATACGCCACGCCGCACAGCACCGCGGCCGCGGCGGCGATGCACAGGCCGACGCTACGATGTCCGCAGAACGTGCCGATGGCGGCGACGACCGGCAAGTGAACCAGGACGTTGAAGAGCACGAGGCGGTCGCGCAGGTTCACATCGCGCTCGAAAATGTGCATCGTCGGGCTGCCTCGCCGTGTACCGCAGAACCGAACGCGGTCGCGAGACGCGACCATCCCTGGCAGCGTCTTCGTATCTATCGGCGCTTTCGCAACAAACGTTGACCGCCGGCAACGGCGGTATTGAGCGCCCCGGCAGCCGAGGGTGGGTCTTCGGTGGTTACTGGGCTACGGAAACGACGACAAAGTAGGTTTCCGACCCGTGGCCGCTTCGGACGAACGTAATCGCGACTTTTCGCGAGCCCCACGGAAAAGCGAAAACAAAATCAAACGACTCACTAAGTTTGGCGGTCGAGTCCGAGACGAACTCATCGAATCGGCCTTGAAAGGCCTGGACCGCGGCGCACGGTGCGACATCATGGAAGAAGTTCAGGCCGACGGTCGTCTCTGACGTGCGGCGCGCGAACTTCGCCTGCGATTTGTTGTAATAAAGAATCTTCGCGTTTCGGTCGAGCTGGATGATGCCGACCGGCACAGCGTCCAGCTCCGTTTCACTCATGGTGAGAATCTGGGTTTCGAGGTTTGACACCGTGGTGTGCTCCTTGCCGCAAAGTCGCCGACGCGTTCCGATGAACGCGAGCGCCCGCAGCACAGGCCGACCTCTGGCGAGAAGCCGCCCCGCTTCTGCTATTGACGATCCCGAGCGAATTCGACCTCTCGATCATGAGGGCGCTCGCACGACAACCTTCGGCTGCGGTCAGACTCGATTGCGAAGCGCTTAGTCGCCGGAACTCCGGACATGGCACATTCGAGGCAAGCGTTCCGGCCGGTGCGTACGCGCCGGCTTACGATGGCAGTTCCGATTCGTGCTGCGCGTAACTGCGGGCGTCGAAATACCAGTTCGGCAAAGTCGCGGGAAACGTGATGTTGGTGTAGGTGTAATCGACCAGTTTGCCGTCGCCGTCGTAACCGTCGCCGACGATGCCGTGAATCGAGGTGACAACCGGCACGCCTTGCAGCATCGAGATCTTCACGTCGAAGAGCGCGCTGTAAATCTTGTTCGCGCCTTCATCGAAAAGCCGGTCGTGCGTGATGAGCCGAACGAGCTCGAGCGTATTCTTATCGGCGTACACCTCGCGCAAACGATTGCGCTCGGGATCGCGGATCGGCCGGAGCGTCAGGTGATAGAGGTTGCCTTCGACGGCGACGTTGTCGACGTAATAATCGTATTCGCCCGCTACCGTCACGCTGCCGATCTGTTTATACTGGGTGGCCAGGGGTTCGGGGGTCGGCACCTCGGAGACGGGGCGCGGTTTGGGCGGCGCGGGCTCGAACAGGTCTGCCGTCGGCGGTCCGGGATCGCGATCTTCGTTGAACGCCGGGCGCATGAACTCCGCAAAGCCCATCGCGGGCGCGATCAGCACCTTGCGGCCGAGCGCCGCGCGGTCGAGATTGCGCACCCAGATGTGATAGGTGTAGCTTTCCGCGTAGTCCGGAAAACCGCGATCGGTGTTCTGCTTGCGCGACATCGTGTAGGTGATGAAGGGCGGCGGCGGCCGATGCGACCGAAACTTGGCGCGAATGAGGCCGAGCAGGCGCTGCGGCGACGGCGTGTACGCCGCTTGCGGTTGGGGCGTCAACGCCGGCGTCGGAGCGGGAGCCGGGGTTACGATCGCGAGCAGAGCGCTCAGCACCGGGGCACACAGGTAGGTAAGCATCATTCCGCATTCAACGCGGGCAGCGCGAATTTTGTGCCCGGCACGACACCGTGGCGAGCCGCGTCGCCGGCTCCTAATTCGATGACGAAGCGACCCGTGCCGGTTCGGCGGGCGACCGCGCTGTCCGGCGTACCCTTGGGTGTCGGCGGGATCTGGGCCGCGACCGAACTCACGATTCCCGCCGACGTGACGAACACCATGTCGAGCCCCACGAGCGTGTTTTTCATCCAAAAGTCCTGCTGACGGTCGGGCGGGCCGAAGACGAACAGCATACCTCGGCCGGCCGGCACACGAACCACGCACATCAGTCCGCGCTCGCGCGCGGCGAACGTGGTGACCGGCACGAGCGCAAACTCGCCGCGCGGAGCGCGCACGCGCACGGCCGCGGCACCCAGGAAGCGCCGTGTGTCGATTGCCGGCCGCGGGCAATCGCCGCTCGTCGTCGCGGGCGGCGTGGCAATGTTCGGCGGCGCTTGTGCGGTGAGCGCGGCGACCGCGCACGCGGCAAGCAGCGAACGCCGGACGAGCGTGGATGGGCGCGACATGAGTGGAACCCGTTAGAGATGCGCCGGGCGGCTCACCAGCCCGCGGTGCGGGCCCCCCGTAGCGATACTACCGAGGGCAACGCACTGCGGACCGCGGACGTTCCTTACCGCGGCGCTAGCGGATCGGTGTCCGACGCGGAGCGTGTCGGGCTCCGCCCGACACCGACGGCGGGCGGCTTACGGCGCAGCCGCAAACGCAAAGGATTGGGCGAAGCCCAATCAACTACCGGACGTGCACCCCGACCCGGAAGCCGGGTCGAAATCCGCCGCGGTAGCCGCCCAAGCCGCGCGAACCGTAACCACCGAACCCGATGAACGCCGAGAAGTACGGATAACCGTAATAGGCCGGGCCGTAATAGACGGGGGCCGGATAATAGACCGGGGCGGGATAGTACACCGGAACCGCGGACGACGCGATGACCGAAGCACCGTCGGCGCTTCCATATGAGGGGCCGCTCGTGGCGATCCGTGTCGCGATGAATGTCCGCCCCGCGGCTGAGCCCTGGATCGTCACACGCTCTCCGGGTACGAGCCGCACGCCGTTCGAAAACACGCCCGCACCGGGGCGAAGCGTGATGTCGTCGGTATAGCCGCGATCGTCCGCAACGAAGAGATGATTGAGGTTCTCGACCGACGCGATCGTTCCGTGGATTGTCTCCCCGCGCGTCGCGTAGCTGGGTGCCTGGGCGCCGGCGACAACCGGCAGGGCGCACGCTCCGGCGAGCGCAAGCGAGGCGGCGAAGTGGCGGTGCGTGGCGGACATTGCGGCGTTCCTCTCGCGAACGGGCTCATGCGGCCACAACACGTGCAGTGGCCCTCTCAGATTCGGCCCACGGTGCGCGGGCCGCGAAATATCGCGGCTCCGGCGGCGCCGATCATCGGGCCGCGTTCGGCTTTTGGCCTCTTCTATTGCATCCCTGGGCAGCATAATCACGCAACAGGCGATGGCGATTGCGCGCAAAAGGGTAGCACCACAAGCCTCACCATAATCGGGCAAGAAGGCTAGGGTTCATCCAAGCACATGTCTCCGTTAACACGCGAGAACGATCCCAATGCTCTCGATAGCGATGTCTGCGCGCAAGAGCCGATTGAGGTCATCGGCCACACCCAGTCATACGGCTTTTTGCTCGCGGTCTCGGAGCCCGGATTGATCGTTGGCCACGCAAGCGCAAACGTGTTCGACCTGCTCGACGTAACGGTCGGCGACGTGGTCGGGCAATCGCTGGCGGCGGTCATCGGGAAGCGGCAGTTTCGTGACCTTCGGGCCCGCCTCGCGCAAGAGGATCTGGTTTCGATCAATCCGTTGCAATTCGGAATCGGCCGGCCATGGGAGCAATTTCACTGCGTCGCCCATCGAAACAACGGCGACCTCATCCTTGAATTTGAGCCGCTGACGGCTGCCCGAACACTGCGCTCGCTGAACTTCGAGGAGCAAATTCAGGCACCGATTACCGCCATGGAAGAGCAGACCGACATCGAGGCACTCGCGCACGTCGCGGCCCGCGAGGTTCAGCGGCTGAGCGGTTTCGACCGCGTGATGGTGTATCGTTTCGAGCCGAACTGGAACGGTCACGTGATCGCCGAGATCGGAGACGGCTGGCAATCGTACCTCGGACACCGCTTTCCGGCAAGCGACATCCCGGCCCAAGCGCGGCGATTATTTCTTATGAACACGTTGCGCTCGATTGTCGATGTTGGCTCGAGCCCGGTACCGATTCTGTCGGACGAACGTGCCGGCGAATCGCGTGCGCTCGACCTCTCCCACTCTGTTTTGCGCAGCGCGTCGTTGGTGCATATTCAATACCTGCGAAACATGGACGTCAGCGCGACGATGACGCTATCGGTCATTGTGCGCGGCGTCCTTTGGGGCTTGGTGACGGCGCACCACAGCTCTCCGTATCGGCTGGATTTCCTCTCACGTTCGGTCTGCAAGTTGATCGGTCGTGTTTTGGCCGCGCAGATCGTTGCGCTAGAGGACAACGTGTTGCTGCGCAAGCGCTTGGATTCTCGCGAGCGAATCAAGCTGCACATGGCAGCGCGGGACGGCTCCGTGGCGCCGGGCAAGAGAAACTCGCTGCAGATCGAGCCGCTACTTGGACTGTTGTCCGCGGACGGCGTTATTTCGGTTATTGACGGGGTTATCGAGCGCAGCGGAGTTACCGTCGCACCGGAGACATTGCGCCCGGTCATTACGGAGTTGCGGGCCCAATCGACGCACGGGGTCGCTAGTTCCAATCGGCTAGCCGCACTCGATAAGAGTGCCGCGGACTACGCCGGCGCGGCCAGCGGAGCGCTGTATATCGGCCTGTCGGACGCCGACGACGACTACCTGCTGCTCCTGCGCCGGGAGCTCGTGCAGACGCTCGTTTGGGCGGGGAACCCGCACAAGTCGACCATTGATGAGGCCACGCAAAGTCTGTCTCCGCGCGCGTCATTTGCCTCGTGGAAAGAGACCGCGCGTGGATCGAGTCTGCCGTGGACAGACCTCGAATTAGAAAACGCCTACTTACTGCGCGAGCAGTTCATCAACGAGCGATTACTCTATCATCTTCAAGAGCAGGAAATACTCTATCAGCAAGCTCGGGCAAGATCGACGCTCCTGCAGCAAGCCATCCTTCCCCCGCTGCTGCCCGACGTCCCGGGCTTGGCATTTGACGCCTTCTATGAGTCCGGCCGCACCAACGAACAAATCGGTGGAGATTGGTACGACGCCTTCCGCCTGCTCGACGGACGAGTGCTCGTGACCATCGGCGACGTCGCCGGGAGCGGGGTCGGCGCGGCCGTGATCATGGGCGTCGTCCGACAAATCATGCGCGGCATCTCGCAATTGCACCCCGAGCCGGCACTGCTCCTCGACGCCGCAGACCGGGCGCTGCGGCTCGAATATCCCAACGTGTTCGTAACGGCATGGGTTGGCGTTTTCGACCTCGTGGCTCGGACCCTGGCGTATGCGTCGGCCGGGCACCCGCCACCACTGCTTTTGGAATCCAGCCGCCGACTGCGAGAACTCGATCACCGAACGCTGCCGATCGGCCTGCGCCAAGGCCATCAAGGCCACGCGTCGACCGTTTCGCTCGCTCACGAAATGGTTCTCTGCTTGTACACGGACGGCCTGATCGAGGCGACCCACAATATTTTGGAGGGGATCGGTCTCCTGCGATCAACTGTCGCGTCGCTCGGCACCGACGTGATCATTCATCCGGCCGCGGTCATCCGGCACCTGGTGATACCAGAAGGCTCCTCGGACGACGTAGCTATTCTCGTTGTCAATATCGATTTTGATGAGTCGGAGCGCCACTTGAGCCGCTCGCGCTTCGATGCTTCCGATGGCGAGGCCGCCCGCCGGGCGCGGCGCGAGTTCAAGGATTCGCTTTCGCCTGAATTGTTCTCGGAAAACGATATCGCAAATGCCGAGCTTGTGTTTGGCGAGCTGTGCGGCAATGCCGCCCGTTACGCGCCGGGCATCGTCGACGTAGTCGTCGACCGAAGCGGACCACAAATCGTGCTGCACATCCTCGATCGCGGAGCCGGCTTTCGGCACCTGAGTCGACTGCCGACCGACGTCCTCTCGGAAAGCGGACGCGGACTCTTCATCATCGCCGCGATGACGTCGGAATTCACCGTTACGCAGCGCGTCGACGGCGGAAGTCACGCCCGCGCCGTGCTCGTCGGCCGGTATCCACAATCACTCCTGCGCGACGAAGCGCTGCCGGCCGCATCGGATCAGGTCTCAGCGATTTTTTAAATTTCTTTTAAACTTACATTTAAATTTCGAGCACGACCTCGTCCAGATCGAACGATTCGATTTCGTAGAGGTTGCTGCCGGCTTTGAGGGTGACCTCGATTGGGACGCTGAGCTCCAGCGCGTGCTCCATCTCGTGCTTGACGAGGCGGCTGAACGCATCGAGCTGCGTGCGCGGAATCTCGAAAACCAGTTCGTCATGAATTTGCAGAATCATCACCGCGTCGAACGCCGCGCTCGCCGTGCTGCGATCAAGCCGGACCATCGCGAGCTTCATCAGATCGGCCGCGCTGCCTTGCAGCGGCGCGTTGGTCGCTTCACGCTCGGCGGCGGCGCGCAGCGCGTAATTTTTCGCGCGCAAATCCGGCATGTAGCGGCGCCGCCCGAGCAGCGTGGCAACGTAGCCGCGCACGCGCCCCTCGTCCAAACAGCGCTCGATGTAGGCGCGAACGCCGGGAAAGCGGTCGAAGTAGGCGGTCGTGATCGCGCGCGCCTCACCGCGATCGATCTCCAGCCGCTGCGCCAACCCAAAGTCCGACATCCCGTAGAGCAAACCGAAATTGACCGACTTCGCCATGCGGCGCTGATTGGGCGTCACGTCGGCGAACGGCCCGATCTCGAAGATCTTGCGGGCCGTGAAATCATGGATGTCCTGATGCTCGTGAAACGCCGTGCGCATCGCCTCGTCACCCGAGAGATGGGCCATCAAGCGCAGCTCGATCTGCGAGTAGTCGGCGGCGAGCAGCACCCGGTCGGCCGACGGGGCGACGAACGACCGCCGGATCTGGCGCCCGATCTCGCTGCGCACCGGGATGTTCTGCAAGTTCGGGTTGACCGAGGATAAGCGCCCCGTCGCCGTCGCCGTTTGGTTGAAAACGGTGTGCAGCCGGTCGTCGCGCGGAGCGATCAGCGTCGGCAGCACGTCGATGTAGGTGTTCTTGAGCTTCGAGACTTCGCGGTATTCGAGTACCTTGGCCGCGATCGGAAAACTCCGCGCGAGGCCGTGCAGCACGTCGACCCCGGTCGCGTATCCGGTTTTGTTTTGGCGCCCCGCGGGCAGCCCGAGCTTGTCGAAGAGGATGCGGCCGAGCTGCTGCGGCGAGCCGATGTTGAACGTTTCGCCCGCGATGACAAAAATCTCATCCTGCAGCCGGCTCACGCCCGCGTCGACGCCGATCGAGAGTTCGCGCAGTTCAGCGACGTCGAGCTTCACGCCCGCGCGTTCCATTTTCGCCAGGACGACCGCCAGCGTAACTTCGACGTCGGCATAGAGCGCGAGCTGCTCGCGCGCTTCGAGTTCCGCGCGCGTCACGCGCGCGAGCCGGCCGGCGGCGTCGGCGGCGGCCGCGGCGTCGCCGGCGGTCAGCTCGCGCCGCAGCCATTCGCGGGCCGCGTCCGCGGCGTCGGTATACGCGCGCGACGGATTGAGGACGTGCGCGCCGAGCATCGGATCGTCGGCGACGATGCGCGGCGGCAGATCGAGCGCCGCGATGACCGCCTTTACGTCGTACACCACGAGTTGCGGAACCGTCGACCACAGCCGTGCGAACGCCGTGCCGATCCGCGGCTGCGCGAGCGCGCTGCGCAGAAAACCCAGGCCGATTTCGTCGCCGGTCGAGAAGCCGACTTCATCGCCGCGCAAAGCGAGCGCGACCCGCGGTGCCGTGGCGGCGGCCTCGATGCGCTCGGCGAGGTTGGCGAAATCCGGCGGGTCGGTTGCCGCGGCAAACGAGGTGTGCGTCCCGGTCAGCCGTTCTTCGAGCGCGACTTCGACCGGCGTTGAGGGCGGTTCGAGCCGGTTGAGCAGCGTCTTGAATTCCAGCTCGCGGTACAAGCGGTATAGTTCATCGTTCGAGGGCGGCGTGTACGCGGCCTGATCCCAGTCGATAGCGATCGGCAAATCGCGGTCGATCAGCGACACGTCGCGGCAAACGCGCGCCGTCTCACCGTGGTCGACGATGAGCTTTTCGAGTTTCGGCGAGCCGGCCAGCGCCGGATTCGCCAACAGCGCGTCGAGCGAGCCCGCGCTTTTGATGAGCTTGATCGCGGTCTTCTCGCCGACCCCCGGAATGCCGGGCAAATTGTCGGACGGGTCGCCTTTGAGCCCGCGATAATCGGGCAACTGCCGCGGTTCGAGCTCGAACCGCGCGCGCACAGCGGCGGGATCGTAGCGCCCCAGTTCCGTAATGCCGCGCCGGGTCGTCAGCACCGTCGTGCGATCGTCGACGATCTGCAGCAGATCGAGATCGCCGGTGACGACGGCGACCTGCTGCCCCACGGCCTCGGCTTGGCGCGCGAGCGTCGCGATGACGTCGTCGGCTTCCTCGCCGTCGACTTCCACGATCGGAATGCCGTAGACGCCCAAAATCTGACGGACGAGCCCGAATTGCGAACGCAAGTCGTCGGGCGTTGCTTGGCGCTGCGCTTTGTACTCGGCGTAACGCGCGATGCGCGCGCGCGGCAACCCTTTGTCGAAGGCGGCGATGACGTGCGTCGGCTTCTCGTCGGCAATGATCTTGGTGAGCATCATCGTGAAGCCATAGGCCGCGTTGATCGGCACGCCTTTGGACGTGGTCAGCATCGGCAGCGCGAAGAAGGCGCGATACACCAGGCCATACGTGTCGATGAGCATGAGCCGCGCGCTGTCGGGCGCGAGCATCCGCAGCTGTGCGTTCGTCACTGGACGGTCAGCGAGATCGTCGCCGCGCCGACGTCGCCGTCGCCGGTCATCTTCAAAACGGAGAGCACGTACTTTCCCTTCTCCTGCGGCAGCGGTACCTCGATGCTTTCGCCCGCACTCTGGTCGACCCGCCAGACGATCGAGCGCGGCGCGGCGACCGCCAGCGACGCGACGGTTTTGTCGGCGGCACGCGGCCGGTCGAAACCGAAGATGTCGCCGGCGGTCGAGCGCGCCGGCGCGACCCACGCATGCCAGGCCGGATCGTCGGACGCGGGGTCTTGCGTCGTCGTGCCCGATGCCGCCAGGCTATTGGGCGCGTCGATGAAGTCGGCGCTGCGCGCGGGGATCCCGTCGCCTAGCCGCACGGCGATCGTCGCCGGGTCGTGCGCGCCGCCGTCGCCGATGCTGATCTTGGCCGTCTCGCCCGGCGCGTACGCCGGCTTGTCGGCGTGCAGCGCGGTCGCGCGCGGATGACCTGGACCGTCGACTTCGACGTCGCGCGTCGCATAGTACATCGCGCCATCGCGGACGAACGCGACGCCGGCCGCGAGGTCGCCCGCGGTGGCGGGGATGGTCAGCCCCGCCGCAGCGCGCCCGGCACGCACCGGAACGGTTTGCGCGCTGAACGACCGCGCCCCGTCCAGCGAGACGAACGCGTCGCCCGCCGCTCCCGCGAGCGACGCCGACACCCCGACGCGGCTATTGACGGCGCTCCGTTCGGGCGAGAAATCGATGCTGATCTCCCCACTCGAGCCCGCGCCGCCGGCCGCCAGCGCGCTCGGTTCGACGGCGACCGCGGACGCGTCGAAGGCCCGCTGACCCTCGAACTCGGCCGTCGCCGTAATTAAGCTCGTTCCGGGGATCACGTCGCGGAACGTGGCCCGTCCCCGACCGCCGGCGTCCAGAGTCACCTTCGTTTGCGCGACGTTCGGGCCGTGAATGAGCTGCAGTTGCACGGCGCTCCCGGGTGCCGGCGCGCCGTCGAGTGCGTCGAAGGCGCGCACATCGACGATCGCCGCCTCACCGACGTTGAGCGGCGTGCGTTCCGGGCTCACGGCCAGCGCGATCTTGGCCGTCGGCGTGACGAGCCGGGTCGTCGCTTCGTCCGCACCGCTCTCGGCACTGATCCCATAGGTCGAGGCCAGGCCGTCGGCCGGCGCCGGGATCGTCACCGCCGCCGAACCGGCCGCATCGGTTTTGACGGTGCGGTCGAGGATCGCCGTCGTCGCCCACTGCGGCGCGCCGTCGGGTGTGTCCGGCGCGATCACGTGCGGCGTACGCACCACGCGAACGCGCACGTCGCGGCCCGCTTCCAGGGCGCCGGCCCGCTTGATGGTCACCGTGAGCGGGATATCGGCGTCAGGCGGGCACGCCGTTCCGCACGCCGCCTCAACCGTGAGCTGGGCGTCGCCGAGCGCTTCGATGTGCAGCGCGGCCCCGCCCGTGGCGCCGTTGACGGTCGCCAGCACCGCGGCATCACCGGAGCGGGCGTCAGCCGGAATTGGAATATCCGCGCTGAAAGCGCCGGCCGCGTCGAGCTTGGGCTGCGCGCCGATCAGCGGCCGGCCACCGGCGACGACGCTGAGCTTCACCGCTCCGCTCGCCGGACGCATCGCGTTGCCGCGGCGCACCCGCGCGAAACCGACGGCGTGAAGAGTGTCGCCGCCATGCACGAGCCCGCGGTCGAGCCGCACGCCGACGACCGCCGCCGGGATCGGCGACACCGGGACGAAGTCGACGAAGGCCCGGCTACGCCCCCATTCGGCGAGCACGAAGCGCGGGCGCGTTCCGGCGACGCGCGCGATCCCATCGGGTCCGGTTTTCCCATACGCGAACGCCGAGCCCACCAGATACGTCAACCGCATGCCGGACAGCGCCCGGCCTGTGCCGAGATCGGCGGCATAGAGGACGATGCCGCCTGCGGATTCTTTGGTCAGGACCCCGATCCGCGAGAGGTTCAGCCAGACTTGCTGGGTGGCCTGACCGCGCCGCGCTTCGATGACGAAGAAGCCCTCGCGGTTGGCCAGCGGCACCTCGACGTCGTTCGATTCGAACTTGGGCCCGGCGGGCGGAGTGAAGCGCCAGCGGGCGACCGGCCGGCGCTGGGCCGTATCGATTGCACGCGGTCGAGCGCCCGATCCGGCAACGAGCACGTCGGCCGGATCGACCTCGTACGCCGCAAAGTCGACCGGCGCTCCGCTATAGGTGTCGAGGCGCACGCCGATGGGTTTCCACGGCACCTGCGTATCGCGCGCGAACAGCGCGAAGTAGGCGTCCCACTTCCCCGAGTCCAGCAGCGGCCGGGCGGCTTGCGCTCGGCCCGCGCTAGCGACGACGAGCAACGCGCTCAGGCTCAGCGCGAGAAGTTTAGTAATCGTATCGAATCGTTCCCATCGTCGTTGCATCGGCGCGAAACCCCACCACGAAGGTGCGCTTGGTGCCCGGCGGAATCGCAGCGAAGTCGTTGCTGATTCCGGCGAATGCCGACGACCCGGTATCGATGCCGTAAGAGCGGTTACCCGACCGGTCGGTCAGAAAAAAGTGCGAGATGACCGGGAACAAAGGCAGGGTCCCATCGTTTGTAAGCTCGACCGAGCTTATGACGTAGGTGACGGCGCCGGACCCCAGCGCGGCTTGCGAGTCGCCGCTTGAAACATACCGCGATTCGAGGACGGCGACGGGCCCGCCGCCCGCGATCAACGTCGGGTCGTCGAGTTTGGCTTGCCGACATGCGCCCAGCGACAACGAAAGCATCGCGGCGCACGCCAGCCGTCCCCACATATCGCTGCGTCGTTCGGCGCGTTCGAGGAGGCGTCCCGTCCTCTCAAACCAAAAGCGCACCGCGTGGATGATGAACGCCCCAGCGGAAACTCCACATCGCTGCCCTGCCGATTTTGCGGCAGCGATGCGGAACAACCCAACGAAAAGGCCCTGCGCGAACACGCCGGCACATTTCAGGTCATCGTCGCGTGCGCATCGTGCGGTGCCGCCTTCGCGGCGCTGTCGCGCAATTAATCTGGCGGCCCGGCGCGTCGCGCTGATGGCGGCGATCGTGTTGATCCTCCCGCGGGCCGCTTTCGCGGCCACGCCGGCGCCGGCGTCGCGAGCACATGCCGCGGCTGCGGCGCTGGTGCCCAAGAAGGTCGAGCACGCCGAGTACGTGGTCACCATCAACAAGCTCGGTCAAGTCTCGCGGATTACCTCAGCGAAGCCGAGCGATAACGCGCTCTTCAACACGCAAACATACGGCAACGCGCAGCAGGCATTCATCCGCACCCCGGATGGCCATGTGGTGGTCGGATCGTATCGCTTGACCTACGATTTCGACCCCAAGACCGCGCGCGTGCGCCGCGACGTCACGCTCGTGCGCCAAGGCGGCGTTGACCCGGACGCCAAGGGCCTGGCCGCCGACATCATGGAACGCGCGCGAGCCGGCGCCCTGCCGAATCCGGCGGCCTCGATCAACCCGCGCGATCTGCCCGACCTCAACGGCATTCTCGAGCCGACTCCGACCCCGAGCCCGCATTAGAGCCGCCTCCCTGCCCGTGTGCGAGGAACGCCGGACGAACCGGCCAACCAGGCAGGCATGGCTACCATCGAAGACGTTTCCGGTGCGCTCGGGCTGCTGGCCCGCACCGCGCACGCGCGCGCGTTCGGGCCCGGCCCGCTGCCGCCGATGGCGCTACGCCAAATCGTCGATGCCGGCCGCAACGCGCCGTCGCTGTTCAACACGCAGCCGGTCCGGTTCGTCGTCGTGCGCGACCGCGAGAAGTACGAGCGGCTGCGCGCGGGCTGCAACGCGTCGCGCGACACGTTTATGAAGTTGCGCGGCCTCTTCGGCGCGCTCAACCCCCGCCTCAAGCAACCGCAATACGAAGCGGGTCTGCAGCGCCAGGCAACGGGTGACGTGATCCCCGCCGACGGCGTCGCGATCGTCGTTCTGCAGGACGACGCGTATCCTGAATCGAGCGAAGCCTGCGCCTGCGCGCTCATGGCGATGGCGCTCGAGGCGACGTCCTGCGGCCTAGCCAGCCAGTTCACCAGTTGGACGCGCGGCCTATCCTTTCAAAAGGACCTCGTCGCGCTCCTCGGCGTGCCCAAAGGTTTTAAGATCTTCACCAGCATCATCGTCGGCAACCCGGTGGAGCCGCTGACCGCGCGGCGCAAAGAGCGCCGCAGTCTCGACGACGCGGTCCGCTGGTTATGAACCGCCGCAACCGGCAGCGCCCGATCAAACGCGGGCCGACCGAATCGATCATGGACTTCTATCTGCGCACGCGACCCAACGTCGACACCGCGACCGATCAAGACATCGCGCGTTCGTGCACCTCCAAGCAGCAGTACGCCAGCGAAGCGCAGGCCCGGGCGATCGCGACGATGCAGGGCATGAGCGGCAGCCTGTTCACCTATCACTGCCGCTACTGCGAATTCTGGCACCTCACGCGCCGCCCGAACTCGGGCGACATGAACGCGGGCATCATCGACGAATAGCCGGCGGGCCGGCTCGGAGGTCCCGGGGCGGGTCGACTTCGTCGACCCTGCGCGTTTGCGGCTACGCTGCAAGCCGCCCGTCTTCGGCTGTCGGGCAAACCGGACAAGTCTCGTAGCGCCGGGCCGCTTGACCTATTTTCTTTACTTAAGGAAACGACGGACGTGTTTGCGGCCGCCTCCGTCCGATACACCTGACACGTGCTGTTAACGTGTAGAGCGTTGGGCGGCGTCCTCGCGACAACAAGTGAATTGGACTTCCTAATGCTTACGTTCTGGAGCAACTGTAAAATCGGCGTCAAACTGCAGGCGTCCTTCGCGCTTGTGATGTTCATTTTTTGCGCCGCCCTTATCGGTGTGTTCGTCGTAAACGCGCACTGTGCGTCATTGACGGCGCTGCAAACCACGACGCTGGTTCCCGCCCGGGCGGCGATCAACCGATTGAAGGCAATCGGTTTTCAGGCCGACGATGAGGGAGGGTATTACCTCATGTCCACTCGCCCGGCGCAGAGCGCGGCGTATCTCGCCAGATACCGGAGCGACCTTGCCCTCTTTCGAACGGACTTGGAAGCCGTAACAACATTCGCTGATAACGATAAGCAACGCGCCCTCGTCGCGGAAATTCATAAGGGCATCGATGGTTCGACCGGCTGGTATCAAGGAAACGAAGCTGCTTTTGCGCTAAAGCGTGCCGGCAAAGTTGCCGCTGCCCAGCGCAACTACGTGGCTAGCGCGGTGCCCTTCGCCGACGCCGTGGACGCGTATCTCGTTGACGTTCGAGAGCAGTCAAATGCGACCTATGCCGAAATCGATCGCGTACAAGCGTTCTCGAAAGCTCTGGGCATATCGCTGGGCGTGATCGCGTTACTCGTCGGCTTCGCGATCGCCACCTTGATTTCGCGCAGCATCTCGCGATCGGTCGGTACCACGACGTTGGCGATCGGCGAAATCGTCTCGGGAGATATTGCCGCTCTCACACTCATTTTGAAACGCCTCGCCGGCGGCGATCTTACCGGCAGGTTCGCATCGAGCCACCCGGCGCTCAAAGTCGGCGGTACCGACGAAATGGGCGCCTTGATCAAAACGTATAACGCGCTAGCTGCGGCATTGGCCGAGATGGCAATTCAGTACACGGCCGCGACGGACAACCTTCGCAGTCTGATCTCCGGCGTCTCCACGACCAGTAAATCGCTAGCGGCAGCTTCGGACCAAGCGTCGGCGGCCACCAAACAATCGACGGCGGCCGTTCAACACATCGCTCAATCCATCGAGCTGGTCTCCTCGGGTGCTCAGGCGCAATCCAGCCAGATCGCCGACACCGCGACCGCCGTCGAAGAGCTCAGCCGAACGGCCGAGCAAATCGCACAGGTCGCCGCCAGTCAAGCCCAGTCGATCGCGTTGACGACGGCTGCGCTGCAGAAACTCGACAACGGCATCGGTGCCCTGTCTTCGCAAGGCGCAACGCTCACGACCGCAGCGCGCGAAGCGGCTTCGG
>PLAE01000071.1:0-813 GCA_003134035.1 Candidatus Velthaea versatilis | reverse complement strand
CAAGCTGGCCGAGCGTAGCTCGACGGCAACCAAAGAGATCTCCAAGATCCTGGGCGACATCAAGCGCGAGACCGTCGCGGCGGCCCACGCGATGCGAACATCCTCGGACTCGATGGATTCGGGGATCGCGGTATCGCAGCGCGCTTCGCGCTCGCTAGAAAGTGTCGGCCGCGCGATCTCGACGACCAGCAGCGTCGCAGAATCCCTGGCCGGGCAGGCCCGCGAAATGCAAGATGCCTCTCGGCACGTCACCGAGAACATGGCGAGCACCTCGGCGGCGGTGGAAGAAAACGCCGCGGCTGCGGCCGAGATGCGCAGCACGACGGACCATGTCACGAACGCCATGGTGCCGGTCGCCGCGACCGCGTCGCAGAACGCAACGACGGCTCAAGAAGCCGCCGTGTCGACCCGGCAACTCGCGATCGGCATCGCCGAGATCGACTCGACGGCTCGGGCCCTGCGCGATCAAGCCGAACAACTCGAGGGCCTCGTCGCCCAGTTCATCTTCGAGGAGTCCAGCGCGACCCCTGATGCACCGCGCAGACGCGCAACGCCGCGCGCGGTCGCGCTGCAGCGCTAAGCGCATTTGACTAGGGTTGAGCGTCGGTTGGGCCGCGCGTGAGGCCCGGTCGCGTTTCAACGGGATCGGGCTGGTTCGTCATCAGGCTCAGCGCCATCGGCGCGCTCGCGCCGCTGGGAACCGATATCGTTCTGCCCGCGCTGCCGATCATGGTTCCGGCGCTGAACACCTCCGACGGCATGATCCAGGCGACACTAGCTAGCTAGACTAGACTAGGAGGCTGTCGGGCTTTG
>PLAE01000067.1 GCA_003134035.1 Candidatus Velthaea versatilis | reverse complement strand
CCCTTTTCGCTTACCGCGCGCAGTAAGCGCCTATGACGAAATTTGTGCGCGTCGCCGTGGCGATCGGTTTCTGCATCGATACGGCCGTGGCGATCATCGCGCTGTTCTTTCAGCCGCTGCTCGGCCCGCTCTTCGATCTGCCGCTCAAAGATCCGGCGCTCACGACGATCGCGGGCGGCGAGTACGTCGTGGTCGCGCTGATCTACGCGATCGTCTTTCGCGCGCCGGCGCGCTATCACGCGCTGCTCTGGGTGTGTGCGCTCGACCAGTTGTTCGCCGCGCTGCTGCCCGGGATCGAAATCGCGCGCGGCCACGTCGCCGCGACCTATAAAACGATCGGACCGATCCCGCTCAGCGCGCTGCTCGCGACCGTCTACGCGCTGAGCGCGGCGCGGCTCGGCGCCTCGCCGAGCGCGCCGAGCGGTTCGCGGGCAAGCTAGAGCTTGGCGCGAACCTCGCGCTCGTGCGAATCCGGCTACGCGGTCGCGGCCGTTCGTTCGGAGTTCCGAGGCAACGGCGGTGACGAACGACGCGACGCCGAAAGCCGACCCGGCTGCGCCCAGAACGGCGGCGACGACCGCCGTGCCAAGAACCAAACCGCGCAGAGCGGCAGCGGCTTTCTCGTGTTTGCGCTGACCGCCGGCGTAGAAGCGTTCCTGTTGGCCCAGGCGATTCTCCAAGTACCAATCGCGGGTCATTGACGCCGGCGGCCGGAGCGCGTCGCCTTGAGCGCGCACGGGGTCCACAAGCGGCGTCAGCCCGTCGCCCAACCCCGGATCGCCGAGGCCTTCAACGCGGGTCTCAAAAGTCGCGTCGCGTCCGTCTGCGGCGTAGTCGCCGGCTCGAGCCGCATAACGGAAGCATTCCGACTTTATCGCTTCAGCGGTCGCGCGCGCGTATCCAGCCGGCGCGGCGCGACAGCCGCCGCTACGGCGGCAAGGAACGAAGCTCCGCAAACGAAGTCGAGCGGAACCTGCGTCGCGGCGGCGCCCAGCACAGCGGCGAGGATGCCGCACATGAATGCAAGGTTCAACCAACGAGCACTTGTGCGTTTTAGCTCCCGGGCGCGGTTTGCCCAACCCCGGTACTCGTCCCACGCTTGTTCGATCATTGCGTGTTACCCCTCATACGGCCGACTCGCGCGATAACTTAGGGGCCGTCACCCGCCACCTCCGAGGGCGGGCAGCCGGCGATATAATGGATACTTTGAGCCGCCGAGCTTACCGCTGCGCCCCATTCACTTGGGGTCATGTTCTTGTTTACCGTAAGACATGTGGCGCTCAACCATTCGTTCGGATCGACAGCGTATACCGCAAGAAAGCTTGTGGCCTCATTCACCGGCTTGTGCCGAACAACAAGAAATCGGCTGTCCGCTGTAAACGTCATTTCTTCGACCTCAGAGTTGGAAGCTGGATCTGGCAATTGGCCCCAAAAGCGGATCAATGTCGCAGCGTCATAAATCGAAAGGTGATTGGCTCTATCCACATAGGCGAACCAACGAGAATCCGGCGAATATGCGATGAGCCGGACCGAGGAAGCGGCGATCGCGCTCGGTAGATGACCCAACTCCCGAACTATTTCACCCTTCGTTCCGATCGGGTTGAACTTGTACAACGCAAGGACATCTTTATCGCGCCCGATTAAATACTGCTCGTCAGGCGTAATTTGCATTACTTTGACGGAAATCGGAACGACTTCTCCGGCTCCCGCTCCCGAGCGATCGTAGGTTGTAACGACTTTGTCGGTCGCGTCACCACGCAGCACCACATAGTTGCCACGACTGCTCAACCAACGACCGCGCGGCTCGACCGAAAGGCCCGCGCCTCTTTGCAAATCGTGCCACGACGTAAGCACCGGGCTGCGAACATTTTCTAAATCGTACCGTTGAATACCAGACCTTGTCGCCACCGTAACTTCCTTGGTTGCCGGGTCGAAAGCGATCTGCGAAATATTCTCACGGGAGTATCTGTCTTCGGCGCCGGCATGGGAAATCGTCACTATGTTGAACCGTTGTTGATCAGGTTGCTCCTTGCTGAAATCCACAACGTGAATGATGCCGCTCCCCAAATCGAGAGCCACAGCCTTCTCGTCGCCGGCATCGCGCAACAAAACGTCGGCATTGTTCGGCCCAGTTCCGCCGACGGCTGGAACATACGTGTCAACGTCTTGCGGGCTAAACCTGAGCGAGCCGTTTGCCTCCGACGTCGCCGCAAGAATAAGCGAGCTCTTCGTGAGGGCAAAACTCCCGCTTCGGTTAGGAGCGGGCTGTTGGTGAATAAGTGGAAGCCGGTTCTCCGTCAACGAATGTTCACCGAACAAGGAATGTATGCCGAGTCCTTGTCCAAAAGCGCCGCCGTGGTCGTTGCTGAACAGCAGGCCGGAATACGCGTCATAGACGGGAAGCGGCGGCACCTGACCAGCATTGAATGCTAATTTTTCTTCGTATTCCCCGCGGTGAGAATCGAAACGAAGTATGAGGGCCGGCGGTTGAAGTCCCGTGGACGTGCCGGAACCGCGAAACGAGATTGCGTCAGGCGTTCCCCGGCCGCGATATGCCAGCGTCGCAAACCCGCACAGGTTCTGCGGGCATCTCAGTTTGTGGTCGAAGCGATCACTCGCGTTCGGGTTACCGATGTTCGCGATGTGCACGCTGCCGTCGTCGTACCACGCGAGTTGCTTCTCGTTCATGCTGAACGCCATCTCGGACGAGCATCCGTAAACGTCGCAATCTCTGCCGACGTCCTTCACCTTTCGGCGAATCAAGACGCGTGAATTACGCAGGTCAATAGCCGTAAGGGAAGACGGACGGAAAGGCACTGGACCGACAGGCACCGATGGATTCGGGCGCGTACCTGCGAGAAGAACGGCAAAATTCCCTGACCGAGATACCGAAATGCCATCTATTTCGTTTCCCGCGCCGGTGGGAAAAGGAACTGGCGGCTCGCGCTCGCCGGACGCATCGATCCGGCTAAGAACGCCATCCGTCGTTGCCACCAGCACCGTTTTGGGAAGACATCCGATCGCACTTATCCAAACCGACGGCGATTGTTTTGGCACGTTGGGTCGAATAGACGAAAGCGGAATTGTTCGCTCGATCCGCGGCTGCGGATACAGTTGAAAAATCGTTAACGATCCGTCTGAGACGGCGGCCATCTGCGGGGAAGACGGAAAGCCGCACATTAGTCGAGCGCTCACATTCGACAAGTGACCCAGTACCTTCAGGGGCTTCAGTCCCAGCACGATGAGGCTACCCGTCGTTTGAGCGGCGTTTTTTTCCCGCGGAGCCGCCAACACCCCGATCGCATGTCCGCTGTCAACGGCCGTAACAAAAGCCGCCCAATCCGGCAACGCGACATGGGCCAACTCACGGGACGCTGACAGTTCCGTCAGCAACATCCCCTCGGCCTCGGCAGTTTTGTACCGCGTGTACGCCGCCGCGGCCAAAAGAGCCGCAGGACGCGCGTCTCCCTTGTTGCTCTCTCGCAGCTCCCGTGCCCGAGTAACAAGCACCTCTGAGTCAGCTATTGCGGCCAGCTTCTCAGCTTTTGCGTCTAGCTGCCCCGCTTTTTCGACCAGCTCATTAAGCTTCGCCCGATCCTGAGCGCGCATCTCTTCTCGCGATTTCCAAAGTCCGAGCAACGCGAGAATCGTCAAGAAGAACGCTACGGCGAGACCCCGTGCGAGAAGGAAAGAGCTCCGAAGTTTCGATGCATATCCTTGAGCGAGCTCCACGTTCCTCCGTTCGTCGTCGGCCCTTCTCCGCTCGATCACAGCGCGCTCGCGCTCGACCTCCTTCTCCATCTCAAGCTGCTCTCGCAAGAGTTCGCCTCGCTTGCGATCTTCGTCGGCTCGCCGTTTTTCAAACTCAAGCTGCCTACGTTGGAATTCCTCATCGTGTTCGAGTTGCTTGAGTCGCTGCTGCGCCGCTTCTCGTTCGCGCTTTTGGATATCTTCCTCACGGATCCGGTCCGTCTCAAGTCTTTTGAGGCTGTCTTCGAACAGGCGCTGAACATCCGGAAGATGACCGCCATAGCGCTTGGCCCAGGCGGGCGTTGCAGCTCGTTTCTTCCACCAAGCTGCGCGCGATTTCACTTGTTCGGGGGGAAGCGTCACCCCGGATCCAGCCTCCACCCAAGCCACGAGCGCTCGATAGACCCGGCCGTCTGACACCTCCTCGCCCAGCCACCCACTTCGAACAACGCCGTTCCCCAAATCGGGACGGTATTCGGCGCTAATCTTATCCCAATGCCGGAGCAGGGCCTCATGCACGACGTCGATACGCGTCTCCGCGCATATTTTCTCAGCGATCGGGGGGACGATGAACGAGCAGTCGACATCGCGGAAACGATTCAAGACGCGAAGTAGATCTGACTTTGCGGCGCCGGTTTCTGCCAACAGCTGCGAGAAAGGTATCGCGCGCCGGGTGGCCCGTCCGTCTTTGTCCACCTCACTGAGCGACTGAAACACACGCTGGACGGTAAACTCCAAGCCCTGAATCTGGGGCGAACTCAAGACCTCGTTTGCGTGTTGGGAGAGGGCGCCAGCAATCCGGCCGACATCGTCATAGTGCCGGCGCTCGAGGTGGCGTGAAGCCCCCGCCGGCTGTCGCGCACCGGCGCACTCCCACATTCGCAGAAGACAATGTTCGAGGACTGGAAGCTGATCGGGATCGTTGCCTACATCATTCAACAGCGTCTCCACGAGCGCGGATTCGATCGTCGCGCCGGCCTCTTTGAGCGGCTTTCTGACCACCTCCTCACGCTGATCTCGTGTCAACGACGGCGTGAGGAACTGAGCCGCACTCACGGCGTTGGGCAGATCCGGGAATTGCGCGCAGTCTCCAATGAAGTCCGAGCGCATCGTGATCAGAACGTGAATCCGTTCGGATCGCCCACTGGTGCCCTCGAGAAGAAGCTGTACGAAATTTGCCGCTTCGTCACGCCAGTCGGTGGCAGCTAAAGAACCGGCTCGGGCGTCCGGATCACCTGCGTACCGAAATATTTCCTCGAACTGGTCGACGATAAACAGCAGCGACGAATCGCCGAGTTCAGGAAATTCATCGAGAGCGTCAAGGAGCCCAAAGCTCGAGCGTCGGAGACACTTTTCGACTCGCTCGCGGCGGATCGCTCGATCAGATTCGGCTCCCGCACTTTCGTCGTCCGGCAGGAGCTGCTGGACGAACGCATTAGCGAGGCGACTGATCGGAGCGTCGCCCGGATTCGTGACGATCCATTTCCACGTGCGGTTCGCCGGGCCGTCACTTTCCGTGTCGAGTAACGGCAGCAGCCCCGCCTTTACGAGCGACGATTTACCGCACCCGGAGCTGCCGATCACCGCGATGAATTGGCTCAGGTCGAGCAGGCCGTACAGGGAATAGATCTGCTCGTCCCGTCCGAAGAAATAGGCACTGTCCTCAAAAGCAAAAGAGCGCAAACCCGCAAACGGTCGCGCGCTCGAAAGTCTTTGTTCCGCATCTTGCACTAACAAGGTTACACCCTCGCGCTGGGTATATTGAGATTACTCGATATCAAACAACTCGTCGAGCATTTCGGGAGTTACGGTGTATTCGTTCGAAAGATCGAGTACCTTGTCGACGTCATAGCCCGGCGCAGTTGCCCGGATGACGCGCTTCTGACCGTCCGGAGGAGGCCCGATTACCAACGCGCGACGGTCGAATTTTCGCTCCCGGCCCAACAGCTTCCAATCCGCGAGCTGCGGCGTTTGCCCAATCGTCCAGCCGTCCGGCGCGCACGCCCAGCACACGATAACGGCATTACATGCCTGCAGCTGCGTTTTGCGGTATTTGTCGACTTCTGCCCGGCTGCCGGTCAGTCGCGTTGGAACAACCTCCAGATTTGCATCTCTCGCGCGCAGCGCTTGAGCGACCTTCGCGGCATAGTCCACGTCGACTTTTGCATAATTCAGAAAGAATCGCCCACCTTGCAGACGAGCACGAGGCGGCTGAGGCGCTACCGGCGACGGCTCATCCCCAATGGCCGCGAGATGTTTTACGACAAAGTCGATGAAGCTGCTCGGTTCGCTGCCGTCAACTTTAGCGTCATCGACCGGACTATCAACCGCCTCAGCAGCCTTGAACGGATCGCGTTTGAAATGCGGGACGGCATCCCCCGGCATCTCCTTGGGAGCCCAAATTATCCGCTGAAGTTTGTTGACCCCGCCGTCCCGAGCGCGCCTCACGGCGGCCCGGCGAAGCTGCAACTTCACAATCGGCTCACCGCCCTCGCCGCCGGTAGAGTAGCCAGGATCGATACCGATGAGATGAATCGAAGCTCTAGCTCCTTCGAGTGCCGTGTCAACGAAGTTCGTTGCCGCATCCCCGCTCTCTGCCGGTATCCTTGTGCTACCGTCGGGAACGACGGCATAATCGCGCTTCTCCAACTCCCTTTTCAGCCGCTTGTAATATTTTCTCATATCCGGTGCCGGCTGCGCTAGATAGATCTTCGGTCGCCACGGGTTCTTCTGCTCGTCCTGCTTCGGCTTGGCGCACGACGAGTCGGCGGCGCCTGGATTCTGAGCCTTGTGCCATTCGTTCGCCATGGTCCACATGTCGACACTCAACCTGGTCACAAATTCGTCATAGTCGTCTGTATCTCGGTCCGTGAAGAACTCGCGTTCCTTGCCCGCCTTGTCATTATCTTGCGGGTCTTCGAATTCGTAAGCTACGTAGTTGGCGGCATTTTGCGGTATCTTCAGCCGCTTCGACTTCTCGACGTAATTCTTTGCAACTACGATTAGTTTTTGCTCGACCGACGCACTATTTTGCAAAGCCGCGCTTTGCACGAAGGCTTTTAAGTCGAGACCGCACTCCTCACTTTCGACCCAATTGCGCGAAAGAATGACGACCAGACACTGCGACGATTTGATATTACTATCGATCACTGCGCGAGTCTGTTCGCTCGGCTCGACGTTGGTCGATGTGTCGCGCCAGAGAATCGGCGCTGTAGACTTACCAAGACCTTTGAACGTGACATTCAATTGGCGGTAAAGGTCGCTGACAAAACCGTACTTCTTGCCTATCGGTGGCAAGTCGTCACAGGGGTCGTACGAAATCGCTATTCTGAAAGGCATGTCAGCTCCTGAGCCACCGGCCGTCACGCAGAACGGATCGCCCGGCCATTGCGCCGATCGCCGGGCTATCGCGTTGATGGTCAGCGGGCGGCACTGGGCGCCGGTGTCTTGGCTTCGTCCGAAAGTGCTGACTGCGCGCGGCGCCAGGCGTCACGCGCCAATTCTCGGACGAGAAGGTAATAATCATCAGAGGCCGCGCCGTCGGTGAAGAATTCGATCTCTTTGCCGGCTTTTCCGACGTCTTGTGGATCATCGAATGTATAAAACAGGTACCCTTGCTGTCCTTGAAGCCATTTCGGCCGGTTTGCCGCTTCGACAAAATTCTTTCCGACGACGATGATGCGCCTTTTCACGTCGATGTCGTTCGCGGCGGACCAGCGTTGCGCAAACAGATCCAACTCGCGCCGGCAGTACGCGCGATCCAACCAATTTCTCGAGAGGACGACCATGAGACAACTCGACGAATTGAGCGCGTCGTCGATAAGCGGATCGAACTGACCGCTCAATTCAACGTTGCTGCGGTCGCGCCATAAAACGGGCCGGTGTGGACCGAGCAGAGTAAACTCATAGTTCAACAGATCGTAGAGCAAACTAACAAAGCCTTTGCCGCCCGTTTTTCCGATAGGAGACAGATCGTCGTTCCGCGCATATGAGATGAATATCTGAAACGGCATAGCGTTTACTCGTTCTCCTCGAGAAGCTCGGGCGCGCAACTTAGCTCTCGTTCAAGTCTCGCAAGCACGATGTCGATCGGCAGTTGAATCGCGTTTCGGCAGTACATCGTTTCCGTCGATGCGCACGTTCCGTTTTCGAATAGCTTGTTCGCCGGCGCACCGCCCCCGCAGAAGGCATAGTAGCCGCACGTTGCGGCGCACATCTCAATTCCTCGCGCGATCTCAGCGCTGAGCGTGCGAAACGAGTGGTTGGCCATCAGATCCACGAGATCGTCGCGCAGAACGTTGCCGAATGCGAAGCTCTCATAACTGCCCGCACGTGCACCGAGTAGCTCCGGTGAGTACGTTGAAAGCGCGCCGTCAAAGCCGACGCTCAGGATCGAAAGAGGTCGATTTTGTTGCCCGAGCGGAGTGTTGTTGCGGCTGGCGAGGTCGGTGGTCGTGAGGGCCTCGAGGGCCCCCGTGAACTCACGGATCGAGAGCGGAAATCCGGCAGCTTCATTGAGATCGTAGATCCGCTCCAGGAACGTTCGCGGGCTGCCCGCCGACTGATCGGCGAGGCTCGAACGAGCGTTCATCGACTCCGTTTCCTCGAAGTTGAATCCCACGCGTTCGCATCCTAGCGTACGGAAGAAGTCAAAGACCTCTTCGGGATGGGCCAGCGACGAGGACGTGACGACCGCAATGGCGTGGAACGGTATCTTGTGTGTCTTGAGCGCTTCGATGCCTCGCATAACCCCGCGGTGCGAGCCGCGACCACTGCGGTGAAGCCGGTGCGTGTCGTGAAGCCAATCCGGCCCGTCGACACTGACGCCGACGCGAACGTCGTGGCGCTCGAAGAACCTGCACCATTCGTCATCTAAGCGGGTAGCATTCGTTTGCAGCGAATGATGGACTACGGTGCCGCGCGCGGCCTTCGCGACGATGGCGAACGCATTCTCAAAATAGTGAACGGGCAGCGTCGTCGGCTCTCCGGCGTGCCATGCGATGCTCAGTTGCGTATCGACGAGACCGCTGGCGAGCACGATATCGAGTGCGCTGCGAAGAACGCGGTCGGACATCCGAGCGGCGTTCAAACGATCTGGGAGATAGCAGTAGTCGCAATTGAGATTACAGAGCGGCGTCGGTTGGAGAATGAGCAGGTCCAACGTCGTTTCGGCCACGGCGGTCGCAGCGCGTTCGCTGACGCCTGTCGTCGGCGAGGATTGCGGATCTGGACAATCGGATGGCGCACAAATAGCGCTGCGCGTCACGGGCCGCACCGGGCTCATAAATTCGGCCAATTACCCCAGTTGCCCCAGTTCATCCAATTTCTCCAGTTGTTCCAGTTGTTCCAGTTGCCCCAGTTGTACCAAGGGGGTACTTGAGCTAGCCGCACCGGACCAGGGCCCTTGGCCGGCGAGGCGGACGTGCGGGGCCCGGCGTGGCGGAGCGCGACTTGGACAGCCGCAACCCGTCCGCTAAGTGCGTTATCAGGTGGAATGGCCGAGTGCGCTGCGACGCTTGTGGAGGCGAAGGCGACAAGAAATGCCGTAAGCGCCTCGACAACGGGCCGGGGCTTACGAGTCTGCCAGGCGTCAGAATTCGGCCGCGGCTCTTTCTTGCGGAGCATATCAAGCATCCTCGAAGAAAAATCGGAGACAGTTTCGAGCAACGTGCCATCGAATGGGCGGTTTGCTCACCGGTGGTTCGGGACGGGCACTGACTTCGTTATATTGAATACTGAATATTGAATACTGACGACGCTCCGACAACGTCGAGAAATTGTGCCGGAAGCGTAGCAGAAGACGCCGTTTGGCAGTAGGTGGCGAAAGTACTTTCAGCTGCGGCAGGGCCGCCGGGACCTCATGGCGAGAATTCGATGTTGACGTTTCGGACGATACAACCAAAGCATCATCCTCGCTTAATCAGTAAACCAGGTCCGCAAAATAAGGCCGGCACGACCTATCGACTAAAAGTTACGGGGTCGACTTCGGGTGGCGAGGACAAACGGCTTCTGCTTTTCGATCACCAGACAGAGCGTCTGATCGCGTCCGCCGGTGAAACTGTGCTATGAGTAAGGAAACGCCACATTCAGCCGCCGGCCGGAACTATCGTAGACTCGTATGTCGTTGATTTGTGAAAACGCGACGGGAACCGTTATTCTGTAGGTTGGTTAATTTTTTCCTTGACGCGCAAGCATCGCCAGCGGCGCTCGGAAATGGCGTACTTTGCTTCCGTCCCGGTCGCTTACTTGCAAGCTGAGCAATATTGACGTAACAAGCCAAGCAATACGGACGTAAACGGGATTCTCAATTTCAATTAGGGGCCGCGCATCAGAAGCGGCCCGCGCATCAGGCCCGCGCGCGCGCCGGCCGGTCTGCGGGGGCGCCACCGTGGTCCGGAAAAGCGGCCGGCGGTTGCGCGCCGACCGTACCGCGGCGCTCGAGTTCGGCGGCTAGCGCGAGCAGCACGTTTTCGCTGCCCGGGCGGCCGATGAGCTGAACGCCCAGCGGCAGCGGGTCGCCTCCGCTGACCGGCACGGCCGCAATCGGAACACCGGCCAAACTCAGCGGCTGAGTAAAGACACCCAAGTTGGGCCGGATGTCGATCTCGACGCCGTCGATCGTGAGCGTGCGTTGGCCGGCCAGCGTCGCCGGATACGGGGTTGCCGCGGCGATCAGCACGTCGTGGCGGGACAACGCTTCGCCGATCGATTCCCGGAACCACGAACGAAAGCGCTGGGCTCGGATGTACCACGCCGCCGGCACGAGCGCGCCCGCCGTCAGCCGGTCGCGCGTCGCGGGATCGAAGTCGTCCGCGTGTACCCGGAGCCGCGCGGCGTGCAATTCGCCGCCCTCGGCACCGGTGATGATGAACGCCGCTTCGCGCGCGCGCGCGGCCTCTGCGAGCGTGACGTCGTCGACGCGACCGAGTGCCGCGCACACGAGGTCGACTGCGCGCAGCGCCGGCGGCGTTAGACCGTGCTCGAAGTAGCCGCGCAGCCGCGCGACGCGCAAGCCCGCGAGTTGGCCCCCATACGGGGTGAACCGCGGATCGAGCGCGGCGTAGGCCGTCGTCAAATCGTGCGCCGTGCGCGCGAACGGCCCGACCGTGTCGAGGCTTCCGGCGAACGGAAACGCACCCCGGCGCGAGAGGCCGCCCAGCGTCGGACGCAGGCCGAAGATGCCGCACAGCGCCGCCGGCACGCGGATCGAGCCGTTCGTATCGGACGCGAGAGCCAGCGGAACGAGTTCGGCCCCGACGGCCGCGGCCGATCCGCCCGACGAACCACCGGCGATGCGCTCCAAATCGTGCGGATTGCGCGTCGTGCCGTCGTGCGCGTTTTCGGTCACGAACCCGTACGCGAATTCGTCCATGTTGGTAACACCGACGAGAATCGCGCCCTGCGCTTCGAGCGCGGCCACGGCATCCGCATCGCGCGCGGCCGGCGGATCGTGCGCCGTCACTGTCGCGCCGGCGCGCGTCACGATGCCCGCGACGTCGAAGAGATTCTTGGCCGCGAACGGCACGCCGGACAGCGGACCCGGATCGACGCCGGCGGCGATATCCGCGTCGATGCGCGCGGCTCGCGCGAGCGCCCGCTCGGCAAAGACGGCGGTGAACGCCACGAGCCGGCCGTCGACGCGGGCGATGTGTGCCAAGGTTTGCTCGACGACGTCGCGCGCGCTCGTCGAGCGGCTCCGAACGAGCGCGGTGATGTCGGCGACGGTCACGGTGCCGCGAACCCCGCGATCTCGACGTCGTCGGCCAATTCGAATGCGCCGAGATCCGTCGCGAACGCGTCGATCCGGACCATCACGGTCGCCGTCGCACGCGCGCGCTCCTCACTGAGCGGCATGCTCGTCAAACGCGCCGACGCATCGACGAAGGCTCTCAGCGTCGCATCACGATCCTCGTCCATGTGGGCACGTTTCCGCGTGCGCCAACGGACCCATTCCTTTGCCTTGCCGATCGAGCCGACAAGCCCGAGCGCCGAACGCTAAACGAACTGGACGGTCGCCGTTCCCAATCCGCGCAGCCGCGCGACGAACCGATCTCCGGGGGTGGCGGGGAACGCGTCGGTGATCGCACCACTGAGCACCACGTCGCCGTCGGCGGTTTGCAGGCCGCGCTCGGCCAAATGTTCGGCTAACCGGCGCAGCGCGTTAAACGGGTCGCCGAGCACGTCGGCCGTCGTACCGGCCGAAATGACGCTGCCGTTGCGAATGAGCTGCGTTCCGATCGCATCGAGCCGCGGTGCCGCGTCCAGCCGCACTTTCCCACCGATGACATACGCCGCCGACGAGCTGTTGTCGGCCACCAATTCGACCGCCGTGCGCTTGCCCTGCACGTACCGGCTGTCGGTAATCTCGAGCGCCGGCGCAACCCAAGCGATCGCCGCCATCAGCAGTTCGACGTCGGCTCCCGGATCGAGCGGACCCGAGAGCCCGAACGCCAATTCCGGTTCGGCGCGCGGCGCGATGAACGCCGCCGTCAACACGCCGCGACTGCTCGTGACCGCGTCGTCCGCGAAGAGGCGGCCGAATAGTGGATGCCCCACGCCCATGCTGCGTTGCTTGATTCGGCTGGTCAAGCCCAGCTTCCAGCCCGAACGCAGCGCCCCCATCGACTCGCGACGCGCCACGAGCGCGTCCTGCACGTCATACGCCTCACGCAGCGAGATGGCGGCCAAATCGGGCGCCGGCGCCATCGCCCGGCGAGTTCGGCGCGCGTGGTCGAGTTCGGTTGCGAGGGCCGGGCTATCGATCAAGGTCGAATTCATGACGGGATCTCCGCTCGCGAGCAACATTCCAGTGTAGTCCAGTCGACTAGTGGTTCAATCGTTTCGATGGTCATGCGCCGCGCGTTCGATCGAGCGAGACGGATCTTCCCGGCACACCCAGCGCGTACCATGTGGCCCCGAGGATGACAAGCCCTCGGGCCGCCTGCGCTGCAGCTCAAGGCCGGTCAAACTCGACAACAGCTCCTCGCGCGCGTACATCCTTCGCCGCACTACGCATGAACGCAGCGCGTTCGTGTTTCGAAAACGACCGGCCATTTCGTACGTGTCTTTGCTTCTCTAGTTCTAAGGATACCAGTTCCTAAAGATCGAGCAAGTGGTATTCCATTTTTTCACAAGCGGGAAGCAATGAAGCGGTCTCCTTGCCATGCTCCGCAAGCTAAGACGCGCCGGGGCGCGGTCGCGAGAAGGTCCGAGCGGACAAAGACCCTTTAAAGGACCGGCTTGAACCCGCCGACCTTCGCACCGTGGTCGAAAACATGTTAGTGTGGATAACCGCTTTGTGCTTGCTGTGTTTGCTGCGTGACGAGCAGCGCTGTACGGAGAGGAGGACGTTACGATATATACGCGTTGGTCGATTCTGCCAGGTGCGGATGACACGGTCACGGTTTACGTTTAAGCGGGCTGCGCGGCACCCCGGTTTCGCCAGCCGATCGCAAGACAAACGGCGGCGATCAACAAGTAACCGATTGCGACCGGCGTCGATGCGCCGACACCCAGCGACGTTCCGTGGATGAAGCCGAAAAACGACAGCACGGCGCCGGCAAACGCATACACGGCGGCGCGGTCGAAGCGGCGGTCGATGATGAACACCAGGATCGCGCCGAGGATCAAGCCGGCCAACACCGCTCCCCCGCCGAGCAGCGCCATCCCGTGGTAGACGACCCCGTTGTCCATGAGTTTGTCCATGCCGACCTTCGCCGCCGACGTCCCCGCGGCGCCGAGTGCGCCGTCGATCTGCGACTGCGCCCACGCCGCGATGTTCGGCAGCAGGGCAAGCACGACGGCCGGCGCATGGCGTGCCGGCGTCGTCTGAAACGCCTGCGAGCCGATTACCAAACCGATATACAATAAAATCGGCAGGATTGCGACGAGCGGCACGACGGCCAGCAACAGCGCGGTGAGGCCCAAAAAGCATACAATTGCGATGACGACGCCGGTCGCGAGCGAGTAGCCGATCCGACCGCCGACCGATTTCCAGCCCGGATGACCGATATATACCGCCGGCGGAAACGGGCTGCCCAACAGCGAGCCGATGATCGCACCCGAGCCGTCGGCGATGAGCACTTGGCGCAAATCGTAGTTGTCGCCGGCCGCCGCCGCGCTCTCGACGTTGTTCATGCCTTCGGTGAAATTGTAAATGCCCAGCGGAATCGCGGTCACCAGCAGCGGTCCGATGTCGCGCAGCCCGCTAATTACATCGGTCGACGGACGCGGCAGATGCAAGCCGAAGGTTCCCAACGCCGCGCCGACTTCCGCGGGGTGCATCACATCGCTCCAGCCCAGGAGCGTCGTCGCCCAAGCGACCACCGTGCCGACCACGACGGCGACCAAACCGCCGGGCAAACCGAACGGCAGCCGCACGTTCGCGGTCCACGAGATGAGGACGATGGCGAACGACAGGAGGCCCAGCCACGCCACCTCCCACATCTGAAAGGCCGGCCGCATCGAGATGAAAGCGATCGAAATGCCGGCCAACGTGCCGAGCATCGCGGCGCGGGGCGTGTACTTGCGGATCGTCGGGCCGACGAACGCGCCGNNACGACGATGAACATGTGCGGCACGCTCGGGCCGTACGGGAGCGCCGTGACGTCGTCGCGGTTTTCGCGCCGCGCGAGTTTCATCGCCATCCAGGCGTAAAAGAGATTGCCCAGCGGCAGCGCGATGCCCAGCGCCGGGAGGATGCGCGAGAAGACGATCTCGGGCGGCAGCTTGACCACGCCTAAACTCAGCCCGGACAACACGATGACGTTGAGCAGCACGTTGGTGAACAGCCCGAAGAAGCCGTTCCAATCGCCCGGCACCCAATATTTCGCGACCCCGCTGGGCCGGACGACGGCGGCATCGACCGACGCGGCGGCCTCTTCGGCTTCGATCATACGACGGCGACCTCGCGCGGCTGCGAAGCGATTGCGGCAACGACCGCGCCCGAATCGCCGACCCAGCCGAAGATCCCGCCCTGCGCGGCGATCATGCGCAGACCCATCTGATGAAACTCGGGGAAGTACGAACCCGTGCAGTCGCGCAGCACCAGACATTCGAATCCGCGGTCGTTCGCTTCGCGCACCGTCGTGTTGACGCAAACTTCGGTGGTGACGCCGCAAACCAGCAATTGCGTGATCCCGCGATTCTTTAAAATCGCATCGAGGTCGGTCGCGTGGAACGCGCCCTTGCCGGGCTTGTCGATGACCGGTTCGCCCGGCAGCGGCGCGAGTTCGGGGATGATGTCGTGCCCCGCCTCGCCGCGCACGAGAATCCGGCCCATCGGACCGCGATCGCCGATCCCGACCGGAAAGCGCCCGCGCGCCGCCTTCGCCGGCGGCAGATCGGCCAAGTCCGGCCGATGTCCTTCGCGCGTGTGCACCACGAACATCCCGGCGGCCCGGGCTGCCTCGAGTAGCCGCCGGGTCGGCGGAACGGCCCGCTGGAGCAGCGAGACGTCGTTACCAAGCGCGGCCCCGAAGCCGCCGGGCTCGAGGAAATCACGCTGCATATCAATGATGAGGAGCGCGCTGCGAGCCGGTTCAAGATCGAAGGCATACGGCTCTGCTTCGATGCTTACGATATGAGCCTCCAGACGGCAACCGCCGATACGGCGCGGCCGAGCGGGGTGGCGGCGCCAAACGTGTGATCGAAAATAACACGCTGGGGCGAACGTTGGTGTGGCCATGTGGTACATCGCGCTTCGCGCTAATCGTGCGTTTCGGTGCGCCGCATCCAGCCGCGCCGTCCTGGTTCCCGACCCGTGCGCCGGGCAGCGCGCGTCAGCCGCGTTGGGCCGCAAATGCCGCCAAGGCGGCTTGACCCACGCATAAGCCGCCGTCGTTCGCTGGGACGCGCGCGCCAAGCCACAGCCGCTCGCCCAAGCGCTCGCGGAGCAGACCGGCCAGCATGCGGTTCTGGAAAACGCCGCCCGACACCACGACCGGCAGCGCCGGCGCGAGTTGCGCGAAGGCCGCCAAGCCATCGGCGACGGCCGCATGAAACGCGCGCGCGACCTGGGCGCAGTCGCGTCCGGCGGCGCGGTCGGCGATGACGGCGCGCAGCAGCGGCCGGTAATCCAACTCCCCGTTTTCGAGCGGGAACGGGTAGCCGCCGGCGCGGCTCGCCTGCGGTTCGGCCGCGCGCCGCGCAAGGTGCTCGAGCCACGTCGCCGCCTGACCCTCGAAGGTCGTCTCGCGGGTGAAGCCGCATAGCGCCGCCGCCGTGTCGAAGAGCCGGCCCAGCGACGTCGTCGTGAAGCTGCGCACGCCGCGCCGGCCGATCTCGCACGCCGCACGATAGACCGCGGGAAACCCGAACGGCGCCGCTTGGAGATCGGCTAGATCGTCGCCGCAGGCAAGCAGAAAGCCCGCAGCGGCTTGAACCGGCACGCGCGCCGCCGCGTCGCCGCCGGGCAGCAGCGCCGCGCGCAAGTGCGCGATGCGGACGAATCCGCCGGCGACCGAGCCGCGAAAGCATTCACCGCCCCAGATCGTCGCGTCGTCGCCGTAACCGGTGCCGTCGCAGGCGATGCCGAGCACGTCGGTTTCGAGCGCGTCGCGTTCGGCCAGCACGCCGGCGACGTGCGCGCGGTGGTGCTGCACGGCCAGCGTCGGTCCGCCGAGCTCGGCGGCAAGCAGCGTGGAGACATACTCGGGATGCGCGTCGTGCGCGATGAGGCAGTCCGCCGGCTCGATTTCGTACGTCGCGCAGAGGTCGCGCAGCGTCGCCGCGCACGCATTTCGCGCCGCGAGGTGGACGAGGTCGCCGATGTGCTGACTTGCGATCACGGCACCGTCGACGACGAGCGCCACGGCGCTTTTGAGGTCGCCGCCGACGGCGAGAATCGGCCGTCCGCGCGGCACGCGCGCGACCGCCTGCGGAGCGTAGCCGCGCGAGCGCCGCAGCATGATCGCCGCGCCGCGCTCGGCTCGCGCGACCGAATCGTCGACGCGGCGCGCGATGGGACGTTCGCCGATCAGCCACGCGTCGGCGATCCCCGCCAGCGACGCCCGCGCGTCGGCGTCCTCGAAGGCGATCGGTTCGCTCGAGCGGTTCGCGCTGGTGAGCACGAGTGCGCGGGGCGCGCCCGAGGCGAACAACAGCGCGTGGAGCGGCGCGTAAGGCAGCATGACGCCGAGCTCGGCGTTGTCCGGCGCGATGCCCGGCAACGCTTCGCGGGCCGGCGCTAAGACGATCGGCCGGGCAGCCGAGGTCAGCAGCTCGCGTGCACCCGCATCGAGATCGACCAGAGCCGCCGCCGCGTCGAGGTCGGCGACCATCACCGCGAACGGCCGCTCTTTGCGATACTTGCGCGCGCGCAAACGCTCGACCGCAGCGGCGTCGCGCGCATCGCACGCGAGATGATAGCCGCCGACGCCTTTGAGCGCGACGATCTCGCCCGCGGCGAGCGCGCGCGCCGCCGCGACGATCGCAGCGTCGCCCCGCACGTGCGGCTGTAATCCGGCGTGCTCGAAAACATAGAGCGGACCACAAGCGGGACAGGCAATCGGCTGGGCGTGGAAACGTCGGTCCGCCGGATCGTCGTACTCGGCGCGGCACCCCGCGCACATCGGCCAGGCCGCCATCGTGGTGAGCGGCCGGTCATAGGGTAAGCCGCGGACGATGCTGTAACGCGGCCCGCAATCGGTGCAATTGATGTACGGGTAGCGATAGCGGCGGTCGGCCGGATCGAAAAGTTCGCGCAGGCACGCCTCACAAACGGCGAGGTCCGGTGCGATGCGCACGGTCGGCACGCCGCGCGCTTGCGTTTCGCGAATCGCAAACCCGGCGTGACCGCCCGGTGTCGCGGCGGTACTTTCGATGGCGAGGATCTGGGCCGCTCGGGGCGCCTCGGCCGCCAACGCGCGCTCGAACGCCGCGAGCGCGTCAGCGGCGCCTTCGACGTGGATTTCCACCCCGGCCTCGGCGTTGAGCACCCAGCCGCCGAGCGCGAAGCGCTGCGCCAGCCGATAGGTAAACGGCCGGAAGCCGACGCCTTGAACGGTGCCGCGAACGCGGATTACGCGAGCGTTACGTAACACGAGCGCCCGCGATAGCCGATCTGCCGAACCCGCCCATCCTCGACGAGCACCGGCACCGCGGGCGTGCCCGGGGCGAGCGTGCGCATCCGCTCGCGCGCGGCCGCATCGGCATCGACGTCATACTCGACGAATTCCTCGCCGCGCCATTCGAGTTCTGAGCGCAGTTCGGCGGTGTATGGGCACGTGCGCGTGCCGAACAGTTCAAGCACCGCGCGCTGCCGGATGACGTTCGCCGGCACCACGAACAGCAGCCATACTTCCATGCTCCTCTGGTGGTTGCGTCGTTCGCAGCGCCGCGCAGGATCGCCCGCTCTCCGACCGCCCCCGACTTCTCTTTCCGCTGCCGCGGACACCGAAGCCGGCTCGCGGCGGACGCAACGGATCCAGCGCTACTCCGCAGCCACCGGCGCTGCGGCACCTCCGGCGCTAAAAAAAAACCGACTTGCCGGTTGGTTGACTTTCTAAGTCGTATCAAGGCCCGCTCTGCGATGCGCGGCACCCACATCGAGAAGGTCATCGACGCGCGACACGGGGGATCGCTGAAGGACTGGTCAGTGCCCCTCCGAATGCGTCAGGCCCCGTGCAAGCCAAACAACGATAGACACCGCACACCGGCCACGGCACTCGACCGCCGGCCGCAGGTAAAAGCGATGACGGAGTACCGACGACTTCGACGAGCGATTGCCGGTGAAGCGATCAGCCGCGATACGGTTGCGGTGGGCATCATGGCGACGGACTCGATTCTCTACGTCGCGGCATTGCTCGGATTCTGCTTGACGCCGGGACCGCTGCGTTGGATCGAACTCTTTGTTGCATCGATCATGGCCGGCGCGTTGTTTCTCGTCGGCCACGACGCTTCGCACCGCGCGTTGGCAGCCTCACCGTGGTTGAACGCGCTCATCGCCCGACTCGCTTTCATGCCGACACTGCACCCCGAAACGGCATGGAACATCGGTCACAACCAACGCCATCACGGGGCGACGAACCTGCGCGGCGTCGACCATGTGTGGACGCCGTGGTCACCGCAAGAATATCGCAGCGCTACGCGCGTTCGCCGAGCGCTGTATCGGTTCTACCGCACGCCCCTGGGCATCGGCTTCTACTATTCATTCGAGCTTTGGTGGGGTCACGTGTGGAACAGCGATCACCTCGATCGTTCGTACGCCGCCAACGCGCGGATGACGGCCGATAAGTTCATCGCCCTGGCCGGCTTCGGTCTCATTTATCTCGGTTGCTTCGGCGTTTGTGCCGCGCGCGGCCAGGCGTGGACGGCCGCCGGTTTCAATGCGCTGGCCGCTGTTATCGTGCCGCTGGTCGTCTACCAGTACTTGATGAGCATCACGATCTTCATGCATCACACGCATCCGCGCATCCGCTGGTTTCCCTCGCGCGAACTGTACGACCCGGTCGCAGCGCAAGTCCTCAACACCGTGCACATCCGGTTGCCCAAACCCGTCGAGTTGATTTTCCACGAAATCTTTCAACACACGGCGCACCACGTCAACCCGCGCGTGCCGCTCTACCGGCTCGCGCGCGCGCAACGGACGCTCGAAGCGGTACACGGTCCGGCGATCATCCAAGAAACCTTCTCGATCGCGTACGTTCTGCGGCTCTTGCGGGAGTGCCAACTCTACGATTACGATGCGCACCGCTGGCTGACCATCGCCGAGGGCCTTACGATCCCCGATGCCAAACTCCGGGCGTCGGCCTAGCGGGTTGACTTCGCACCGGCACGCCCACCGGCATGGCCGTGGCAACGTGCACGTGCGTGGGTCGAGAGACGCTCTGACGTGAGCTCAGGTCTGGGAGCCGTGTCTCACGTGGAGTTCGCGCTGCGTGTTTTCTTGGCGCTCGCTTTCGGCTCGCTCATCGGACTGGAGCGACAATGGCGTCAGCGGCTGGCCGGCCTGCGCACGAATGCGCTGGTGGCTACAGGGACAAGCTTGTTCGTTCTCATCACACCCCTCGTCGGGGGCTCGGTCAACTCGACACAGATCGCCGCATACGTCGTGTCGGGCATCGGCTTTCTCGCCGGCGGCGTGATCTTCAAGGAACGCCTGAGTGTCACTGGCCTCAATACGGCCGCCACGTTATGGTGTACGGCGGCGGTTGGCGCGCTCGTCGGCTATGGGTTCCTCGTTGAAGCCGCCATCGGGGTCGGCGCCGTCCTCGCGGCAAACATCGTCTTGCGTCCGCTCGTCCAAACCATCAATCGCCGGTCAATCACGGGCACCGAATTGCTGAGCAGTTACGAGGTTCGCGCGGTCTGCCGTCAAGACGTCGAAGATCGTATTCGCGCGACGATGATCGCCGCGGTGCGGAATGCGGCAATCTCGTTGATCGCCGTTTATAGCGAAGATATCGAGTCGACCAATCGCGTGGAAGTCATCGCTGACGTCACCGTCACCGGGCGTCCCGACGCGAAACTCGAGAAGATCGTAACCAAGCTCGGCGTTGAACCGGGCGTTATCGCCGCAAGCTGGAAAGTCGTCCTTACGACCGATGAGGAACGCGAGCTCGTATCGGAAGAATGATCCTCGAACCGGCGCAGCGGCACGATTTGGCGATGTCTTCAAGCGGCTAAGCCGCTTGGGTTGGCCGGGCCACGCTATCGCGCGGCAGGCCCAGAACGACGCGGGCCTCGCTCGGAACGCAGGTGTGAGGCGCCGCGTGCGCGCGGGGCGAAACATTTGCCGCCGGCTCAGCGTAGGTTCGGTCAGCCAGTGCGATAGGAGCAATGAGCAACACATGCGGCTGACCCGCTTTTCCATCGAGCGCCCGATCATCGTAGCGGTGTTTTTCATCGCGCTCGCGGCATTCGGTCTCATCTCCTTCGCCAAACTGGGTCGCAGCCTCAACCCGAACGTGACCTTTCCCATCGTCGTCGTGGAAGCGAGCTACCCCGGCGCCTCGCCGGCCGAGATGGAACGGCTGGTAATCAAGCCGATCGAAGATCAAATCGACGGCATCGATAATCTCGACCGCATGTCGGCGACGGCGCAAGAGGGCACGGCGGCGGTCGTCGTGCAGTTCAAGATCGATACGAATCTCGATTTCGCCGCCATCGACGTGCAGCGGCGCGTCGATACCGCGCGCGTGTACATGCCGACCGATCTCGATCCGCCGGTGGTCGACAAGAGCGCGGGATCACAACAGTCGCCGATTCTCACCCTGGCACTAAGTTCGCGGACGCTCTCGGGAACCGCGCTTTCGGATCTGGTCGATGCGCGGATCATCTCGGACATCAAACACATTCCGAACGTGCAGAGCGTCGTGCCCAGCGGCGAAATCAAACGCGAGTATCACGTCACGCCGGATCCGATGCGGCTGATGGGTTCGGGGGCGACGCTACCGGATATCTTCGATGCAATCGCGCAGAACAACGCGAATCTGCCCGGTGGGCGCTTTGATTCGCCGACCAACGAAGCCGACGTGTCGATCCACTCCGAGATCCTGAATGCCGACGACATGCTGGGCATTCCGCTCGCGGTCCCCGGCGCGGCGCAAAAAGATCTCACCATCGGCCATGTCGCTTCGGTCGAAGACGGCCATGCGGAGCAGCGCTCGATCTCGAAGTTCAAGGGCGCACCGACGGTGCTCATCGACGTCAACCGCGTGGTCAACGCGGACGAAATCTCGTCGACGAAAATCGCCCGCGAGCAAATCGCCGAGATCGCCAAAAAATATCCGATGGTGACGTTCACCGAGGTAGACGCGGCAGCCGACTACACACAGGCCGCGCTCAACGGCGTGTTCCAGAATCTGTTCGAGGGGATCGTGCTCACGGCAATCGTGATCATGCTCTTCCTGCACGCCTGGCGCAACGCGGTTGTCGTCATGATCGCGATCCCGACCTCGCTGCTTGCGACGTTCATCGTGATGCGGCAGATGAATTTCACGCTCGACGTGGTGTCGCTCATGGGTCTCTCGCTCATCATCGGCATCCTCGTCGACGACTCGATCGTGGTCCTCGAGAACATCACCCGGCATCGCGACATGGGCGACAAGCCGTTCGACGCGGCGCTCAACGGGCGCACCGAAATCGGCGGCGCGGCGATCGCGATCACGCTCGTCGACGTGGTCGTGTTCCTGCCAATCGCGTTCATGTCGGGCATCATCGGCAAGTATATGATCGAGTTCGGCATCGTCGTCGTCGTGGCGACGCTCTTCTCGCTGCTGGTCTCGTTCACGCTCACGCCGATGCTCGCCGCGCGCTGGTCGGTGCGCAAACGGAGCGCCGAGGTACCGCGCTACATCGCCTGGTTCCCGGCCGGCTTCGATCGGCTGACGGCCTGGTACCGGGATCGGGCGCTGCCCTATTCGCTGGGCCACCGCTGGCTGACCGTCGGTGTCTGCATCGCGCTGCTGGCGACGGCGCTGGCCCTGCCGGCACTGGGATTGGTCCAATCGGAGTTCGTTTCGGCGTCGAACACCGGCACGATCGACATGACGCTGACCTATCCGACCGGCACGCCGCTAGCCGTCACGCAAGGGGCGACCGACCGGCTCGAAACGGCGATCTTGCAGCTGCCCAACATCCGGTCCACGATCACGACGACCGGCACCAAACCGGCCGGCTGGGGCCAAACACTCGGCGGCAACGTCGCCAAGCTCTACGCACAAGTCGCCAAAGACAAGCGGAAAGAGACCAACAAGCTCGTCGAGCGCATTCGCGGCCTCGCCTCGCTCGTACCCGGCGGCGTCCTGACGGTTTCGGCCGAAGGCGGCAGCGGCAGCGGCGGCGATCCGATCTATTACACGCTCTCGGGTCCCGAAGACGGTACCGGGAAAGCCGCCGACAAGCTCGCCGCGCTCATCCGCTCTATCCCTGGCACCGTCAACGTGCAGACCGGCGCCGAAACCGAAGGCGACCGCGTCAACATCCTTATCGATCGCGCGAAGGCAGCCGTGCTGGGTGTGTCGCCGGGCGTCGCCTCGGACGCCGCGCGCATCGCGATCGGCGGAGCCGTCGCGACCAAGGTGCGCACCGCGAGCGGTCTGGTCGACGTGCGCGTGCAGTTACCCGAAGCGGCGCGCAATCATCTCGCGGAACTCGAAAACATCAAGGTCCGCGCCAAAGACGGCAGCATCTACCGGCTCGCCGACGTCGCGAGCTTCAGTTTCGTGAAGGCGCCGACCAAGATCGAACGGCTCGACAAGCAGCGCGTCGTGCGCGTGACGGGCGGGTTCGACCCCGCCGTCACGACGCTGGGGCCGGTAACGGCGAAGATCGATGCTGCGGTCAACGCGCCGGAGTTCTTCCCCAACGGCGTCGCGCTGCGGGCCTCGGGCGACTCGGAGTTCTTCGGCGAGATGGTGCAAAGCATGGGCATCGCGATCGTCACCTCGGCGCTGCTCGTGTACGTGCTCATGGTCGTGCTGTACGGTTCGTTCCTTACTCCGTTCGTCGTCATGTTCTCGATTCCAGTCGCCGTCGTGGGCGCGCTCTTCGCGCTAGCGATCACGCGTCAGACGCTCAACTTGTTCTCGCTCATCGCGATGATCATGCTCTTTGGGCTCGTGGCCAAAAACGGCATCCTGCTCGTCGACTATGCGAACACGATGCGCCGCCGCGGCATGCGCGTGATGGAAGCGATGCGCGCCGCCGCCGGCATCCGGCTGCGGCCGATCGTGATGACGACGATGGCGATGGTATTCGGCATGCTGCCGCTCTCGCTCGGACTCGCCGAGGGCGCCGAGTTTCGGCGCTCGATGGGCACCGTGCTCATCGGCGGCCTGCTCAGTTCGCTGATCCTCACGCTCTTTCTCGTGCCGGTCGTCTACACGTGGATCGTTGGCTACATCGACCGCCGCGCGCAACAGCGGGCGCGCGAGGTCGAGAGCGACGTCGATTTCGACGACCTGCGTCCGCCGCGAGTCACCTCACCGGCGACCTAAGGCCGGACCACATCGTACACTGGCTGCTGTTCTGCGGCACCGAATACGACCGGTCGCGACCGTGTCGACATAATCCCACTCGTCTTTCATCGCGGACGGCGCTTTCCCGACGAGCAGATACTACGGCTTGATGAGTTTGCCGATTACACCCCGCGCACGCAGCACGACCGACGTCGTGCGACGTGTCCATTCCTTGCGCGATTTGCGCCATACCAGAGGCGCCGCCGCCGTCAGCACGAGCACGCAGACCGTGCGCTTCACAACCGGTAGCGGAGTCGCACCTGCACCGTGCGGCCAAGGGGATAGCCTTGAGGAATGTAGCCGCCCGTTCCGTAGCTCCACGGAACGGCTTGCGTAACGCCGTCCTGAGTCGGCACGCCGTTGCCAAGCGTGTACGGCGTGGTGCCAGCGGGCAGCCCGGCTGCGCAGGGGACATTGCCGGCGAGAATTTGGCCGTAGCAATTCGAGTATGTCGTGTTCCCGCCCTTGTAGCCCGGGGGCCCGATGAGATACGGGTTGACTTGATATGCCGTCGGTGTGACGGTATTGAACAGATTCGCAACGTCGACGATGAACGTCAGGCGTGGCGTAATGTCTTTCTCGAGACGCAGATTGACGAGCAGCTGTGGGCTTGACCGCAACGTGTTGGGGTCGGCGCCTTCCTTGGTGCCGAGATTGCCGATATATGGGTTTGTAAGGGCGTTAAACGGCGCCGACGGGTCGGCAAGAAAATAGTAGTTCGCGCCGGGGTTGACGTAGTTGTCGTTCGGGACCTGAATCGGCTTGTTTGTGACGGGATCGAAGATCCAGGCTTCCTTGCCGTTGCCGTACGGATAGCCGCTCTGATACGACAGTGACGGCGTGACGCGGACATGGTTTTTGCGATCGGTGAATTCATAGGACAACGTGGTCGTGAAATTTGGCAGATAGCTGACCGGAAACAGATGGCCGGCGGCGATCGCCGGTGCGTTGAGTTCGTTGTAGGCGAACTGTGAAGCGCTCGACGTGTATGCGCGAAGGTAATTGCTGTCGAGCGAAAAGCCGCTGTTTTTCAAGTAGAGTTCGAGTCCGCTGGCGCGTAGATTGCCGATATTGGTCGGCACGCCAAGACCGTTCGGGCTGAGACCCGAGGTGATCGCCGACTTGAAATTAAACGGCAGCACGTCGATGAGGTTCTGCTCGAACTTTTGATAGTAGGTCAACCGGAACTGCGTGCGGCCATTGCCTTCGAATGAGTACGTTGAGTCGGTAGCTGTCTCCGGCGCGAGCGCTACGAATGGCGCCAGATTACCGTTTGCATCGACGTTGGTTGAATCGACGCGGTCCGCTTCGAGCGGCGCGGGGGCGACATTGATGTGATCGAAATTCGCTCTCAGCGCGTACTGCGATCCCAACCGGTACGATGCGCCCAGATGCGGATCGATCGAGCCGACATCGTAGGCGAAGCCGTTGCTGGGCTTGTAGTGTGCGTGCGTTGCGCGCGCCGTACCCGAGACCTGGAGCCGTTCTCCGATCGACCACGTGTCGCCCAAATACGCAAGGTACGAATTAATGGTCGGATTGGACGTGATGAACTCGTCGGCGGTCGGAACGACCTGATCGAGATAGGACGTGTTCGTCCGGTATTCGGCGCCGAAGCGGACCCGATGGATGCCGTAGACGGCTTCGTTGTCAAAATTGATGCCGTTCTGTCGCTGATCGTTTGTTTGGAAAAGCGAGATCGAGCCGTCGGGGAATCCGTTCTCGTCCCAAAACGGGCCGGCCGACGAAGACCCGAACTGCGATTGATAGATCTGAACGCGCGAATAGATGTGCGATCCGGTGTGCTGCCATTGCCCCTTGACGATGTCGTAATAGCCGCGCACGCCGGAGGCGAAGGTAACGGGGGTATTGGGATTCGCTTCGCCGGGGTAGGTGGTCGACGCGCCGTCGAACGCACCGATCGTTTCGCCGGAATAGGGCGAGCCGTATTGGTTGTATTCGGCTTGACCGACGAGCGCCAAGATCGATAGATCGTCCTTCGCCGTCGCGGCGAAATGGACGTTCGATTCGACCGAGTATTGGCCGCGGGTCTGCAGCGATAAACCGTACGTCGCCGCCTCGGACGCGTAGAACGTACTCCCTAAACCGTACTTGAAATAGTCGTTGCCGAACGTGCTCGCCACCGCGTAGCGCCACTTGAGATCGGGGGTCGCGCCCAGGAACTGTAGGCTGCTGAATTGTGACTTCGCGCCGATGCCGTCGGCGAGTTCGATCGTGGTGCTGCCCGGATACGTGCCGACCGCCGGGACCATATTGACNNAGTTGAGCGCCATCGACGTTCCCACCCGGCTCGGCGATCAGGCCTTGCGGAATCGGCACCGAGTCGTAATCGAAGACGGTATCACTGACCCGACCGCCCCGCAGGATGGCGTTCGCAAAGGGATCGAGGTCGACGCCGGGGACGTTCGCAATCGAGCCTTGGACGCTGCCTTGGGTATAGATTCCAAGCCCGGACGACGTTATCGTCGGAAATTGCGCGCGCGCGGCGTCGCCGCTGACCGAAAACGAGTCACTTGGCGCACCGATCGTAAACGCTTGGTTGCGCGCTTGGACATTGCCGATCGTCCGAATCGCGGACTCCAGCCGGAATGCCGTTTTCTGTTGCTGACCGGTGAGAACGCGGACCTCGCTTTGCGTCGCGGCTTCATAGCCCGCTGCGTCCGCGCTCAAGGTGTAGGTGTCCGGCTCGACGCCGAGTATCACGAAGCGACCGCGTGTATCCGAAAGAGCCGAATAGCGCCCGGACGGACCAGCCGCCGTGACCTTGGCATTCGGTATCGGCGCCCCGGCCTCGGTCGAAACGGTGCCGGTGATCAATCCGGTCGTCGCCTCGGCGGCGCTGACCGGTTGTGCTCGAACGACGAGTGCGAAACCGGCGAGAATGAGAAGAGCAAANNCCGGGCGTTTGAAGGAGCGGCGGCGCACGGCCACCGATTTCGCGCACGTGCGGCGCTTGCGCACGGGCAAACCAGATAGCGCGACGATCCAGACGGAACGGATCGGCGCTCGCGCGAGCAACGGCAAGCCAAATGAATCGGACGGCGGTCAGGACCAGCGAGGCAAATGCGTGAACAATCGCGCGCATGCACGCGTCGAGCGTGAAGGTACACAGGCCGCCGATGATGGCATGCGCGATCAAACTAAGGAGGATCGGGCCGCCCAACCAGGCGGTGCCGCCGAGCAGCTTTCCACCGGCGACGAGTTGTTCTCCACTCTCCATCGCGAACACCGAGAGCAGCTGCAAAGCGAAAATCACCGGGAAATCCCGCGCGACCGATCGGCTGCCAAAATCCCTGGCGATATCGATGAGTGAGCCGCCTGAACGGTTCGTCGAACGCCGCCAAGCCTCGACGAAGCGCAGGATCAGAACCTCGGCGATCACGACCGTGCCGGCCAGCAGCGTCGGNNTTCGGCTCCGCGCCGGTCCAGCCCCCTGGCTGCCGGTACTCGCGATCGGGGCAGCCGAGCAAGACCATACGGCCCTGCACCATGCCGTTGAGCAATGCGAACTGGACTAGCGCAGCGATCACGCCGCGCGTTCCCATACCGTATTCGCCAACGTAGGTCGCGCGAATTCCGATCACGCCGAGCGCGGCGGGATCAACCGTCAACGGGTTCTCGTCGAGCAAGTGTCTTCGCCTGCATGGCCTGCCGCTTACGGCGCGGCAACCCAGACTCATGCCACCGAAGCGGACAGGCAGTGCGAAACATCGCGCACAGGCGCCGGCGCGTCGATGGGGAGAATGGGAGGCCATGCCGGAACTTCCGGATGTCGCCGCCTACATCAGCGCGCTCGAACCGCGCATCATCGGTAAGCCGCTCGAGCGCGTTCGCGTGGCGAGTATCTTCCTGGTCCGCACCGCCGATCCGCCGCTCGCGAGCGCGGCCGGCCGCGTCGTGCGCGAGCTGCGGCGGGTTGGGAAGCGCATCGCCGTCGGGCTCGAGGGCGATCTGTGGCTCGTACTGCATCTGATGATCGCGGGGCGCCTGCACTGGCGTCCACCGGCCGCGCGGCTCGGTGGCCGCAACGATCTCGCGGCGTTCGACTTTCCCACCGGAACGCTGGTCCTGACCGAGGCGGGCACCAAACGCCGGACGTCGCTTTACGTGGTGCGCGGTGAGGAAGCGCTGGCGGCGCTCGACCCGGGCGGCATCGAGCCGCTCACCGCCGATCTCGCGGCTTTCAGACGCGCACTCAGCACGGAAAACCGGACCCTCAAACGCGCGCTGACCGATCCGCGCATCGTCAGCGGCATCGGCAACGCGTACTCCGACGAAATACTGCACGCAGCGAAGCTGTCGCCGATCGCGCTCACCCACCGGCTGACGCCGCCGGAATGGGAGGCGCTCTTCGCGGCGACGATATCGACGCTGCGCAGCTGGATCGACCGTCTGCGCGACGAAACGCACGGGGCGTTTCCCGAGCAGGTGACTGCCTTTCGCCCGGATATGGCGGTGCACGGACGCTACGGTCAACCCTGTCCGCGCTGCGGCGAGCCGGTGCAGCGCATCCGATACGCGGACAACGAAACGAACTACTGCGCGGGCTGTCAAACCGGCGGCGCGCTCTTGGCCGATCGCAGCCTGTCACGGCTGCTCAAAGCCGACTGGCCGCGCACGCTCGACGAACTCGACGCCCTCAAGCGGCGGGCCTGAGATGTCCGCTCCTTTGGATCTGGCCGCGGCGCGCACGGGCCCGCATCGCGGGGCGCTCGTTGTCACCGGCGCGAGTCGCGGCATCGGCGCGGCGACGGCGATCCTGGCCGCCGCACACGGTTATGCCGTCGCCGTCAACTACGCCCAAGACCAGGCGGGAGCCGAGGCGGTCGGCGCGGCGATCGCCGCCGCGGGCGGTCGCGCGACCGTCGTCGCCGGCGATGTCGCGCGTGAAGCTGACGTCGTCGAACTGTTCGCGCGGACGGAGCGGGAACTCGGCCCGATCGTCGGCCTCGTCAATAACGCCGGTACGACCGGCGGTTCGTCCCGCCTGGCCGATCTGACGCTGAGCGTGCTAGAGCGAACGCTCGCGGTGAACGTCTGCGGCGCGTTCCTCTGCGCGCGCGAAGCGGTGCGGCGCATGGCGCGCTCGCGCGGCGGCGCCGGCGGATCGATCGTCAACGTTTCGTCGCGCGCGGCAGTGCTCGGCGGCGCCGGCGAGTGGGTTCACTATGCCGCGAGCAAAGGCGCGGTCGACACTTTGACGCGCGGCCTGGCACTCGAAGTCGCGACCGACGGCATCCGCGTCAACGCGGTCGCGCCCGGCTTGATCGATACCGCCATTCACCGCAGCAGCGGCCGTCCCGACCGGCTCGCGGCGTTGGTGCCCTCAATTCCGCTGCAGCGCGCCGGAACGGCCGAGGAGGTCGCGGAGGCCATACTCTGGCTGCTCTCGCCCGCAGCCGCGTACGTGACGGGAATCGTCGTCGACGTTTCGGGCGGGCGCTAGCAGGGTTCCGGCTGCGCCGGAACCCGTGGCGTTCGGCCTTCGGCCGAGCCGCCGTGGCGTTCGGCCTTCGGCCGAGCCGCCGTGGCGGACACATCCTGGAGTCGACGCTACCAGCGCTGATGCACGTGTGGGCGGACATCCCGATCGTAAATCGCGGCAAGTTCCGCCATCACGGATGGTTCGAGCGGGGCCAATGACGCGGCCGCCGCGTTCGCGCGGGCCTGCTCGACATTCTTCGCGCCCGGGATTGCCACCGTGACGGCGTCCGACATCAGAATCCAGCGCAAGGCGAACTGGGCCATCGACGCATCGCCGCCGACGAGTTTGCGCACCTGTTCGACCGCCGCCAGTCCGATGTCGTACGGGACGCCCGAAAACGTCTCGCCGACATCGAAGGCTTCGCCGTGACGGTTGAACTGCCGGTGATCGGTCGCCTCGAATACGCTGTCGGCGCGAAACTTGCCCGCGAGCAGACCGCTGGCCAACGGTACGCGCGCGATGATCGCCGTATTGTGTTTGCGCGCCAGTTCGAAGAGCAACTCCTGGGGCCTCTGCCGGAAAATGTTGTAGATGATTTGGATGGAGACGACGCCCGGATATTCGAGTGACTTAATCGCTTCTTCGACCCGCTCGACGCTGACGCCGTAGTCGCGCAACTTACCGTCGCGTTTGAGGTCGTCGAGGATCGCGAACGCCTCCGGAACATAATACAGGTCGGTGGGCGGACAGTGCAATTGCACGAGATCGAGGGTATCGACCTCCAAGTTGTTGAGGCTGCGCTCGATCCATGCCGTCAGGTTCGCGCGCGTGTAACCGGCGACGGTTTGCGCGGGCAGGCGGCGTCCGGCTTTGGTCGCGACGAACGGACGCGGCCCCGGATGGTCCTTAAGCACGCGCGCGATAAGTTGTTCGGACCGGCCGTCGCCATAGACGTCGGCGGTGTCGATGAAGGTGATGCCCGCCTCGAGAGCTGCCCGTAACGCTGCGATCGCGTCGTCCGCATCGACATGGCCCCAATCCGCGCCGATCGCCCAAGCGCCAAAACCAATTTCGCTGACCTCGCGGCCGGTTCTACCGAAATTCCGGGTTTTCACGTTTCAAAACTCCCCATCCGTCGGGCCGGCGACCGATTCCGACAAAACAGCGGCATGGTTTCACTCGCACCGGAGCACGTCATGCGTGACGGAGCACGCTTTTCTTGACATACCACGTCGCCACCGTCACGGCTTGAAGCTATGCGTATTTCCATTCTTGCGCATCATGATGGTTTTCATAAGCACGACGCTGACGTTCTTTGGCAAGCCGCAATTCGCGGCGATGATGCGTCGCGCGCGGGCGAAGTCGAAATCGCCGCCGGCGAAAAGCATGCCATCCTGCGTGTACGCAAAGCACATATAATACGGTGCATCCGACGGGCTATCGGCTTGGATGGGCGTTGCGAGGCAGACAAGCGCCGCCATACATGCCGCAGACGTCATTCTCGCTCTTGCCTTATCGATGTGTGAGAGCTTCGGTCGGCCGAACGTTCGTGTGGGCAAATTCTGCTCGAATGTAGCGTTAGAGGTGCAGCAACGGAGGTTCATCCGGCTAGAGCGCTTATTCTCGCTTCTGGTCCAATGAAACATGCCGTCCGTCGCCGGTGCTTCTCAAACTGCGACGCGCTTTCCAGCAAGAAAGTCCCTCTGCCAAACCGAAACGTTGGAGCTCGGTTTCCGGCCGACTCCGGTCGCACCGCGTCCCCGCTGGGAAAGTCGGCCACGTAACCGCGCCGTGCGAGTTGCGCCGATGCGGGCCCAGAGGGCGACGACTCGCCCTCCGGGCGCCGCCCGCGGCTGTCTCGACGTTGCTCGTTCAGACGTGCTCGTTCAGAGGACCGTAGCGCGACCGATCGGCGGCTGCAAAATGGCGCAATGCAACGTCTCGGCTAGCTAGTGGGCTCGGCCCACGCCAACGTTGTTGGAAGCCGTTTTCGCGTGATCGCGGATCTCGGTCAAGATATCATCGAGCTCGATCGGGCGGTACGACCAGCGATCGACCCCGACGTTGAGGATTCCGTTGCGCAGCGTCCACTTCCGGTGAACGTGTCCGCACAGCGCGATATCGTACGCCGACGGCGCCGCCGGCCGAACGTATCCGCGGCGGCCGCGATAATCCAGACCGTCCGGTCCGGCGGTGGGAAAGTGATTGAGCCAAACGTTGTAGCCGTCGACGTCGATCACAACGTTTTCGTACACGTCGCGGAACCCGGCTTCACGCATGACCTCGGCGGCACCGTCGTGATTGCCCAGGACCAGGCGCAAACGTCCATTGAGTCCTGCGACATGGCCGCGCCAGTCGGCCGGATCGCCCATCGCAAAGTCGCCCAAATGCCACACGACGTCGTCGGCAGCAACCGTTTCGTTCCACCGCTGCGTGAGATCGGCGTTCATTTCCGCCACCGACGCATACGGCCGGCCACAGTAGTCGATGATGTTCGCGTGTCCAAAGTGGTGGTCGGATGTAAAGAATGTGCGCAAAGAAACGAACCTCCCTGATACATTCTTCGGCCGACGCGAACGTCAAACGCAGCATCGCCGCTAACCTAGCCTTCCGTGCCGACCAAGCTGCTCGCGAAGCGAACGCAAAATTAACCGGCCCGGATGCAAGGTACGCCCCCGGTTGTTTCATCCGTCCTGGTCGAGGATACACGTCAAACGCCGTGACAATCCGGCTTCGCGGCTTCCGACGGCGCTGATGATCGATCAAAGGGAGACCGGTATGCACCGACGCCTCGGGGTCATTCTTCTCTGTGCGGCAACCATCGTCGGCGCCGCTCGATCAGCGGACGCCCGAGGAACGGCGCGCGTCGCGCAAAGTGACGGCGTCGTGCGCGACTACGACGTCTCGCTGCACGTGATCGATCACCGCGCGGTCCGCATCGTTTCGGCCGACGGACGCGGCACGCTGACGATCCGCAAAGCGGCGTGCTCCTATATCCAGAATCTCGAGCGTTGCTTGCCGTACCGCATCACGTTGGATCAAGATGGAAAGCGGCACGAGCTCGGCTTCGAGCACGGCACCGAATATCTCAATGTCACCGACAGCGCGCAGCAGCTCCCGTTCTCGTCGCGCAGCGTACCGGCGCACGGGCTGCTCCTCCTCGTTCGCACCGTGCACGGAACCTACATCACCGTGAGCGGCACGGTCGACGGGTTCAGCGGATGAAGGGCCGCGCACTGACGGTCGCCGTGTTCATCGCGTTGCTGCTTCCGCTCCCGGCGCCCGCCCAGCGCCAAGGCGGGGCCGGGCGCGGAGCCGGCACGCCGCGCGCCGGTGGTCCCCCGGCGCGAGTCGCACTACCCCGGCCGGTGGCGCAAAGGCCCGGCGGTTTCAATCTGAACCGCGACGTCGGCGCGCCGCCGGTTCGCCAGCCCGCTCCCGCGCGTTACCCGAACCCACCCGCGCGGGTCGCTAATCCGCCACGCTTCGTGCGGCCCCCCATTGCGGGGCGACCGCCGATTGCGAGGCGACCGCCGATCGCAAACCCGCACTACCGCGGACAACAGCCGTGGACATGGAACCACGGCGTCGTCTGGGCGCCGGCGCCGGTCTACTGGGGCGGCGGCTTTTGGGGTCCGTTTGCGCTCGGCGCCGCGGCCGCGGCTTTCGGCGCTGCCGCCTATGGTTCGTTCGACGACCCGGCGACGAATCAGATTTACCCGTCCTATGAAGTCGAGCCGAACAGCCCGGGCGCGCAATTGCTCGCAAATTATCAACTCACCCAAACCCCCTGCGGGCCGCCGAACCTGGTCGTCATTTTCGGTCCCGACGGCAGCCTAATTTGTGCCGACCCCAGCGGCCTCGTCGGTCCCGGAGAATACGATCTCGACCCATCGAACTTGACCCTCGTTAGCCAATAACCGCGCCGCCCGCCGCGCCGGCGCGATTCTCCCCGGCCAGCACAGCATTTGTCGAAAACGATCGGCGCTCGGCCCGCAGAAGATCATGCGGTGCGGCGCGTTTTGGGGCTGGGCGATATGCTGGCGATTACCGGCGCATCGATCGGTCCGGCTTTTGCCTTGGCGACGATCTTCGGGCCGATGGTCGTCGCGGGCGGCGGCGCGACGCCGGTGGCGTTGCTCGTCGTTACCGCGATCATGGCCTGCGTGGCGATCGCTTATCAGCGCCTCGGCGCGCGCTACCCGACGGCGGGTTCGGCGTATTCGTGGGTCGGCACGGCGTTCGGCCCGGCGGCGGGGGCGTATGCCGCCTGGCTGCTCATCGTCGCGAATATCTTCGCGGTCGTCGCGATCTGCGTGCCGGCGGGAACGTACACGCTGGCGCTCGTGGCGCCGGCGTTCGCGGGTATCCCGGCGGCGGCCGCCGCGGTCGGCGCCCTCTGGGCCTTGGCCGGCGGCCTGCTCTTGGCGAGCGGCTTGCACGAAGCCGCGCTCGTCACCAAAGCGTTGTGGATCGCGGAGATGTCGCTGTTGGGGCTCGGCGCGATCACGGCGTTCATTCACCCGGTCGTTCCGCACGCGGCGGTTGCCGCGGCGTTTCCAGGCAACGCGGCGTTCCTCGCCGCACTCGTGATCGGCATTTGGATGATCGACGGGTGGGAAGTCTCGGCGTCGACCGCGGAAGAAACGACGAGCGCGCAGTCGGCGGGGATCGGCGGCTTCGCGGGACTTCTCATCAGCGCAGCGGTGCTGCTCGTCGCGATGCTCGCCTTCATGCGCGTCGGAACGCTCGACGGCTTCACCCTGCATGAAGGCGACACGCTGGCCTACGTCGCGGGCCAACTCGGCGGCGCCGTCTGGCAGCACATCGTCACCGCGACGGTGCTCGTTTCGCTCGCCGCGACCCTGCAGACCACGCTCGTGTATCTCACGCGCAGCTTTTACGCGATGGGCCGCGACGGCGTTCTGCCCGCTTTCCTGGGCGAACTCGATGCGCGTGACCAGCCCGCGCGCGCGACCGTCCTCATTACGGCCGTCGCGATGGTCTTCACCCTTGGCAGCGGCATCTCGCCGACGGTCAAGACCGCCTTCGACTTTATCTTGAGCGGCACGTCGGCCTTTCTCGGCTTCCTCTTCGTGCTGGCCGCCCTGGCGGCGTGCCGGCTGTTCGCCGGCGATTCGAAGCGTCGCGCGAGCGGCGTGTTCATGCCGGCCGCCGGCGCTTTGAGCCTGGGCTTCCTGCTAGTCGCGCTGTTCGCGCAAGCCGATCCGGCGACGCGCGCCTTCATCCTCGTCGCCGCGGCGCTCGGTGTGCCGCTCGCGGTTTGGCGCGGCCGGCTGCGTGGGCGCACAACGCGCGGCGGTTCAGACGGAACGGTAAGGGCGTCCGCGCTGGACTAGGGCTGCTCTTTGCTTGCCGTCCGGGCCCGCGCGGTGGTACGTTTGCGTTTGTTCGTTTTGCTTTGCGGATGGACCCCGACGTCGGCGGGCGACGTTTCGCTGAGTTCGATACCGTAGTGCTGCGCGGCTTTTTGGATGTTCGCGAACGCCAAGTCACGATCGGCCGCGCTGACATCTTCCACTTGATCCAGCCGCGCGACAGCGTTGCGCACGTGCCGCGCATCGGTCAGCGGCTCTTTGCGCTGCTTTGGAAACGCGTACACGCTATCGGGTAGATCGCTCTGCGCTGTCAATCGACCGGATTTTTCGTGTGGCTCCCATGTCGTTTTCATGCGCGGATCGTACCCGTTCTGACCGTTGATTATTAGCGCGACGAATCTTTGCCAAGACGACAAATGCTTGGCCAACTGGCTTGGCCTATACTTTGCGGTTCGTTAACGATCTCGCCGAGGTACTGGTTGTTCTGCGGATCCAACTCGTCGACGCATTGCATACCGAGGCGTCGCAGCAACGCGGTGGAACCGCAATTTCTGCAATCTACGCAGGCCACCAGGCGCGTTACCGAATGGTTGTTCTCTAGCTCATCGATCATCAAGCGAACCGAATCGCCGGCGAACCCCAGTCCCCAGTATCGTCTCCCGATCACGTACGCGATACGCGCAGTGCTGTCGCCTCTGGACACCGATGCCTGTACGAAGCCGACGGCGTTGCCGGATGCCAGGTCTCGCGCAATCCAGTTCAGCCAGTGCTCGTCGCCGGTGGGAGAAGAACGGCGCGCTAGTCGCGCGTAGCGTTCGGTAAGCGCGGACAGAGACTCAGGCATTCCGCCGTCGGTGAACTGCCATAACGCTCCGTCGGTGAGAAGAAGATACATCTCGGCCGCGTGCCCGATCTCCAATGGCTCAAGGCCCACTCTACCAGGAAATCGCAACCGGCGTGCTGCGGGCGTAATGCTACACGTCGACAGAAAACGCGTCCCGATGGAGCCTTGAATGAAGCATTGAACGATGGGCACGCTTGCCAGCTTCGCGGTGCGGGTCGTCGAGTGTCGACAATGACTCCGTGTAAGGCAGCAGTAGCCGAGCGCCGCCGAGGCTAATTTTTGCGGACGTGTGCAGAAATATCCGGCCGCTCTTTAACTTCGATCCGCCGGCGACCGAGGCCGAGATCCGCGCCGCGGCGGTGCAGTTCGTGCGCAAACTTTCGGGCTTCGAGAAACCCTCCCAGGCCAACGACGCCGCGTTCAACCGCGCCGTCGACGAGATCGCATCGGCCGCCCGAACGTTGGTCGATTCGCTCGTGACCTCGGCCACGCCGCGCGACCGCGAAGAGTGGGCGGCCCGCGCGAAGGCGCGAGCGGCCCAGCGATTCACGCGCTCCAGTGCGTGAGGACGCGCGGCCGCGCTCAACGCACGCTGGCGACGATCCGCTCGGGCGCAACGTCAAAGCGTTCGTGGTGCCAGGAGTACGTGCCGAAACCGGCCGTCGCGGTGCGCAATTCCGTGATGTAGCGCGCGAGTTCGGCTTGCGGCACGAGCGCGTGAACGACGTCGTAGCCGCTGCGGTCGGCGGCGTCAAAACCCAGAATCTGACCGCGCTTTGCCGTGAGCTGCGCGACCGCCGCCGAGACGTACTCGGTCGGTACGAGCGTTTCCACGCGCACCAGCGGCTCGAGCAGCACTGGACCGCATTTATCGATCCCGTCGCGAATCGCCATCGAGCCCGCGGTCTTGAACGCCGCTTCGCTCGAATCGACGGCGTGATACGAACCGTCGAAGAGCGTGACGTGCACGTCGATCACCGGAAAGCCCGCGACGGGGCCGCGCAGAAGCGCTTCGCGCACGCCTTTTTCAACCGCTGAAAAAAATTGGCGCGGCACGACGCCGCCCACGATCTCATCGCTAAACGTGACGCCGTGGCCGCGTTCGCGCGCTTGGACGCGCAGCCAAATATCGGCGAACTGTCCGTGGCCACCGGTTTGATGTTTGTAGCGCGAATGGATCTCGGTCGCGCCGGTGATCGTCTCACGATACGGGATGCTCGGCGGGTGCGTTTCCAGCGCGAGATTGAATTTGCGCGTGAGCCGTTCGGTCGCGGTGGCGACATGCATCTCGCCGTTGCCCAGCAAGTGCAATTCGTTGGTGAACTCCGCCCGCACCACGCGCAGCGCCGGATCCTCGTCGATCATGCGGGCAAGCATGCTCGAGAGCTTCGACTCATCGAGCTTCTCGCGCGGCTTGATGGCGACGGCATACACCGGTTCGGCAAGCGGTACGACCGGCATGACCACACGGCTGCCCGGGCTCGCGAGCGTGTCGCCGGTCGCGACGGTGTCGAGCCGCCCGAGCGCGACGATGCCGCCGGGGCCGCACACCGTGATCGGCTCGGTGCGTTTGCCGAACAGGCGAAAAAGGCCAGCGGGTTTGAGCGGGGTCCCGGCGCGCGAGGCGTTGACGAGCGGCGTCTGCGCGCCGAGCGTTCCCGAAAACACCCGCACGACCGAGAACTTGCCGGCCTGCGGATGGACGATCGTCTTGCACACTTGAGCCACGACCGGACCGCTTGGATCAGGGACGATCTCACGTCCGTCGACGTCGCGCCGCGGGCTGACCGCTGGCGAGGGCAACAGCGTTTCGATCGCCGCGCAGAGCGCGCCCGCTCCGGCACCGGTCAACGCCGCGCCCGCCAGCACGGCGACGATTTGATCGTGCGCGCAGTCCGTGCACAAGTCGCGCGCGATCTCGTCGTGCGGCGGCTCGACGCCCTCGAGCAATTCTTCCAAGAGGTGATCGTCGAAATCGGCCAGCGCTTCGAGCAGGAGCGTGCGCTGCGCCTCAACCGCGGCCTCGAGCTCGAGCGGTATCGCGGCGGCATTTTCCGCACCGTCGACGCCGTACGTGTGCGCGGCGCGATCGGCAAGATCGACGTACCCGCGAAAGTCCTCGGCCGCGCCGATCGGCAACTGCGTCGCCACCACGTGCGGCCCGTACAGCGCGCGCAGCTTGGCAAGCGTGCCGTCGAAATCCGCGCCCGGCCGATCGAGCTTATTGACGAAAAAGAGATGCGGCAAGCGCCGCACCTCGAGATGCTCGACGATCGCTGCGGTCTGCGCGACCCGGCCGGGATCGGCATCGATGACGATTACCGCGGCGTCGGCGGCGAGCAGACTGACTTTGGTTTCCTCGAAGAAATCGATGAAGCCCGGCGTGTCGATAACCGTGACGTCCACGGTCGCCGTCGAAGCGTAGGCGAATCCCGTGCACACCGATTGCACGTGTTTGATCGCCTCGGGCTCGCAATCGGTCGTCGTCGTCCCCAGCTGCACCGAGCCGCGGCGCGGGATCGCACCGCAGTAGGCGAGGAGCGCTTCGACCAGCGTCGTTTTTCCCGCATGATGCGGTCCGACGAAGGCGACATTTCTAAGCCTTGAGATGTCGGGCATTGCCGACCTCCTTTGTAATCGCTATGGTGCCAGTAAGCGTAACTCGATCGCGTTTGCCATCGCTTGATAGCCGGCGCGATTAGGGTGCAGTTTGTCACCCGGACCGCCGACGGTGTTGTCGGGAACGAACTCGGCCTTCATGCTGCCGGTCTGCGGATCCAAGGTGACGGCATCGAAATCGATAACCGCATCGAACAATTTGGAACCGCGCACGAACGTGTTGAACGATCGGCGCTCCGCATCTTCGGCTGGCGACCCGTGCATCGGGTTGGTACTGGCGAGCGCGGACGTCAGCGTCGCGCCGATCACGCGCACCCCGGGGATTTTCTTGCGCAGCCGTTTGACGATATCGGTCAGCGCCGCCTCGACCAACTGCGGCGTCGCGCCTTCGCCCGCGGTTCCGAAATCGTTGATGCCCTCGAAGATGATGACCGTCGAGACGCCGGACAGACTGGTGACGTCGCGGTCGAGTCGCTGGACGGCGGCGGGCCCGCCCGCAAACGGCTGCGCGGGCGTGTAAACCGCCGGGCCGGTAATGCGGTTGCCGCCGATGCCCTCGTTGACGATCGCAACCTGCGAACCATAAGCGGCGTGCAGCCGGCGCGAGAGCTGGTCGGGCCAGCGATCGTCGCCGTTCATCGTCGAGTCGGTCCCGTCGGTAATCGAATCGGCCAGCGCCACGACGAGCCGAGTGCCCGCCGGCATCGCCATGTCGACGGCATCGAGAAAAAACCAGGAGGCGGTGGCGAACGTGAAGGCCGCATCGTCATCCCGGCCGCCGGCGATCCCGGCACCGGGCGCGGTCACGTACGATGTGGTCAGTGCCTTGGCATGCCAAGTCATCGGTCCGCTCTCGCCCGCGACGTGAAAACTGACGGCCAACTTGCGACCGATGAGCGCCGCATCACCGGCACCGTGAACGAACGGCAGCGCGACCGGATCGCTCCAGACGCTCTGCCCCGGCGCGACCGTTACCGTGACGGCGCCGCCGAAGCGCACCGGCATGTTGGTATCGGGCACGAGCGTGCCGGCAATCGCGTACTCCCCGGCGTAGGCGTTGTCGAAGGTCACCGGCTTCGTGCCAAACGCATTGGTGAAGCGCAGCCGCGTACTGGGCGCCCAGACATCGGGCCGCACGATGAGCCGAAAGCTTTGATCGTGCGCACCCGTGGCGGGGTCGGGAAACGCGAAGCTCAGATTGGGCTGGGCGCTGGGATAGCCACTCGGATACGGCCCCTGCGCCGAGGCGGTCCAGGCCGTCACCCAGTTCGGTGCCGCGGCCGCCGGTGTCGCCGCCGCACTCGGCGCGGCTGCGACCGCGCCCAAGCAAAACAGAAGGTTCAGCATGAATGCGAGCCGGCGGTATTGCAGCGATCTCATCCGTCCTCCGTGCGGCGTCCCACCAGACGCTCCCGCGCAGTGTTCTAACGTCGCCCGCGTCAATCCGTCAGGACCGGACGGCCGCCTTGAGCGGTTTTGCCCGCGTCGCCGCGACTACTGGCGGACGCGCGTGAGTTCCGCCACAAGCCTGGTGCCGATGTCGTGCGCAGCGTAGGCTTCGGCCACACGGACCGCGACCTTCGCCTCGCCGTCAGCGGCCGGAAGGGCCACCGCGTGACCGACGACGATTCCCGAATCGCGGTCGCGCGCGACCACCGCGACGCTCGACTCGGCCGGAGCCGGTTCGGCATGCCCGGTCGCCCGGCGCGCGGCGGCAGGCAACCGGCGCTCGAAGCACGCGATCGCACGCGCATCGCGCGCGTCCGCGAAGTGGATGCAGATGCGCGGAGCCGAAGCCGAAGCGGTCCTGTCCATAGGCAAATTTTACATTCCGGGCGTGAAAAAGCTGCGAAGACGGCACCGCAGCCGACAATCAATCGTGCACCGCAGTAAGAGGAGTTCTTTGCTGGGCCGACGCCGTCCCGTTGCCCCCGCGCACATTCGTAGAAAAACGCCGCGGCTGCCTGCCCGCTTCATTGCGTCTTCATCGGACTGCATTACGATGCTACGATGGCCGTTCCGTTTTCTCGAATAGTACTGGCGTTCGATGAATCGCTCGCGTCGCGGGTGGCGCTGGAGTATGCCTGCGCGCTGGCCCGCCGGGGCGCGATGCTCACCGTCGCTTACGCCGTAAATGAGGCGGTCACCGTGGCCTCAGCGACCACCGCAAACGGTTTCGCCGCGCTCGATCCGGCGCCGCTCATCAAAGCCGTCGACGAGCGCGGAGCCGCGGTCCTCAAGGCCGGCCTCGCGGCCTGCGCGACCTTGGGCGTCGCGGCCGAAGACGTGTTTCTGCACGATGCGCCGACGGCCGGCATCGTCGAGTTCGCGCGCGAGCGGAATATCGATCTCGTCGTCGTCGGGACACACGGCCGCGAAGGCGTTCGACGGGCGTTGCTCGGCAGCGTTGCTGAAGGAATCTTGCATGCGAGTACGATCCCGCTGCTCGTCGTGACCGCGCATGCGGTCGCCCCGCGATCCGACTCGGTCTTCGAACGCGCGCTCGTAGCGATCGACGACTCCGATCCCGCACGCGAAGCGATGCGCACCGCAGCGCAACTCTCGACCGGCCTCGGCACGCATCTGACAGTGTGCAACGTTATCGATTCGCGTGACTTGCAATCCAAAGCCGCGACGTACGGCTACGATCCCAATCCGTTCGAATCGAATATGCATGCGGCGGCCCTCAAGCTGCTGCGTGAGGCGGCCGAGCCCGACGGAACGTCGCTTACCGCCGACGATCTCGTCGTTGTCGAAGGCGAGCCGGCCGCCGCGATCGAGCATGCCGCGAATCAGCGCAATTGCGATCTCATCGTGCTCGGCAGCCACGGCCGGCGCGGTATCGCACGACTGTTTTTGGGCAGCGTGGCCGAATCGGTCGTGCGCAAGAGCTCGCGCCCGGTCCTCGTCGTCCCGCCGCGCGCAAGCCACCGCTGAGCCTCGTGCTACGTTAAGTCGCTGATGTTTCCGATGAAGCGGTAAACTCCCCAGCCGGATCTTATCGACCGCTCGCTAATCCGCCGAAGGATGTGGCGGCGGCGGTGATGGAAAGCTAAGGCACGTGCGCGAATCGCTCCATACGCGAATACATCAGATCTCAACGAGCCTGCTGTCCGGCGCGGTTTGCGTGGCCCTCGCCGCCTGTTCGACCGCAGCGGCGGGACGGCCGGCCGACACGCTCGTCGTCGTCTACGGGGCGGATGCCAACACGCTCAACCCGCTCTATGCCAACAACGAACCGTCTTTTTTGTTCTACGGGCTGATCTTCGACGGTTTGAGCAACAACGGCCCGAACTACTCATACGTGCCGGCCCTGGCGAGATCGTGGACCAGCACCTCGGACCACCTTCACTGGGAAGTCGAACTGCGGCGCGGCGTGACGTGGTCGGACGGTGCGCCCTTCGATTCGCGCGACGTCATCTTCACCTGGAAAACCATGCAGGACCCGAAGGTCGGCTATCCCTACGCCGGCCAGTTTACCTATGTCAAGAGCGTCGCGGCGCAGGGCCGGTACCGGGTTCGGTTCGACTTGAGCAGCCCCAACGTACTCTTCGTCGGCCAGTCGCTGGCGGCGCCGATCCTTCCCGAACACATTTTGGGCAAGATACCGCCCGCGCAGCAGCGGCTCTCCGCGTTCGGACAGCATCCCATCGGTACGGGCGCCTATGCGCTCGAGAGTTGGCAGCACGACGACACGGTCGTGTTCGCGCGCAATCCCCATTGGTGGCACGGCCCGGCGAAAATTCCCAAGATCGAATTTCGGATCGTTCTCGATAACGACGCGCGCGTCGATGCGATGGTCGACGGTTCGGCGGATCTGTACGCGTCGATGGCGCCGGCCGACTATCGCACGCTGCGCTCGCTCGCGCCGCACCTGATGTTCTATCACGTCCCCGATTTGTACAGCCGTTTCATCGAAGTGAACGACACGCTGCCGGGCTTGGACGACGTGCGCGTTCGGCGCGCGATGATGTACGGCTGGGACCGCACCGCCGTCGCCGACGGCCTCTATCACGGCGACGTGCTCGTCAACGACGCGATCACGGCCTGGGCCTTGACGGCCTGGCACGCCCGCGACACCACGCATTACCCGTACGAACCGGCCCGTGCCCGCGCGCTGCTCGACGCCGCCGGCTGGCACGCCGGCCCCGACGGCGTTCGCCGGCGCGGGAACATGCGGCTGGAATTCACGCTCAAAAACTCGACGGGCGATGCGGTGCTCGCCGACGTGTGCGCCGCTTTTCAATCCGACATGCGCGCGATCGGCATCGCGATCACGATTCAGCAGCTCGACTATGCGACGTTCATCAATCAGACCAGCAGCATGCAGTATCAGCTCGCGATGACCGGCTGGGGCGGCGTTTCGGACCCCGATCAGTTCACGTTTCTCGATTCGAGTCAAACCGTGCCGGTCGGTAACAATGAAACCGGGTACCGCGACAAGGCGGTCGACCGCGATCTGCGTGAGGGCCTAAAAGCGTTCGATTACGGCCGGCGGCGGGCGATCTACGACGATCTGCAGCGGCGGGTGAGTTCGGCCTTGCCGGTGTTGTGGGGTTACGACGAAAAGTTCAGCGCCGCGTACTCGTCGCGCCTGCACATCGATGCGCGCGAATCGTTACCCGACTTGCTCTTTTGGTGGAATGTGTACGACTGGACGCTGAGCTCGTGACGGCGTACGTGATCCGGCGGCTGCTGGGTGCCATTCCGCTGCTGCTGCTCGTGTCGCTGATCTCCTATGCGCTCATGGCGCTGTCGCCCGGCGGCCCGGGCGCGATCTTGGGCGCGCAAGCGCGCGGCATGACGCCGGCGGTTCGGGCGGCGTTCGTCGCACAGCTCGGGCTCGACAAACCCTGGTACGTGCAATACTTTTTCTGGCTCGTCGCGCTGCTGCACGGGTCCCTCGGGTATTCGTTCGTCGACAATCGGCCGGTGCTCGAGAAGATTCTCGAGCGCTTGCCGATCACGCTCGAACTGCTCGTTCTCTCGCTGATCGTCACTCTCGCCGTCGCGATCCCCGTCGGCGTGCAAGCCGCGACCCAACGCGGCCGCTGGTTCGACTATCTGTCGTCGGCGCTCGCGTTCACCGCCTACGCGACGCCCGTCTTTTGGCTCGGCATCGTGCTCGTCGATATCTTCGCTATCCATCTGCGCTGGTTTCCGACGTCGGGCATCGCGGCGCTGGGCCAGCAAGGGAATGTCGCGGACCGGTTGCGCCATCTCGTGTTGCCGGTCGTAACGCTTTCGGTCGTCAGCTTCGCGTCGTGGATGCGCTACCAGCGCGGCTCGATGATCGAGGCGCTAGCCGCACCGTTCGTGCGGACCGCGCGCGCCAAAGGCCTGCCCGAACGTCTTGTGGTCTACCGCCATGCGCTGCGCAACGCGCTCATCCCGACGGTGACGCTGCTTGGGCTCACGCTGCCGGGCCTCGTCGGCGGCGCGTACTTCATCGAGTATGTCTTCTCCCTGCCTGGGATGGGCTTGCTGGGCATCGACTCGGTGTTCAGCCGCGACTATCCGACCGTCATGGGGATCACGCTGCTGTCGGCGATTCTGGTGATCTTGGGCAACCTGCTCGCCGACGTGCTCTACGCGTTCGTCGATCCGCGGATCCGGTACGACTGATGCGCTCCGCCGTGCTGCGCTTCGGGCGCGAACGTTCGGCGGTCGCCGGCGTCGTCATCGTCGCGATCGTCGTGCTGGGCGCGCTGTTCGGTCCGCTGCTCTATCCCGCTTCGCCGATCGCCATCGACCACGCGCTGATGGGCTCGCCCGTTGCGCCGTCGTTCGCGCATCCGCTGGGTACCGATCTGCTCGGTCGCGACGAGCTCGCGCGCGCGTTCGCCGGAGCGCGCGTCTCGCTCACCGTCGGCGTGACCGCGATGCTCATTGCGATCTCGCTCGGAACGGTGTACGGCGCGATAGCGGGTGCGGCGGGCGGACGCATCGACGCGCTCATGATGCGCGTCGTCGACGCGTTGCTCGCGTTTCCGTCGTTCTTTCTGATCATCACCGTCGAAGCGCTCACCGAGAAGTTCGCGCTGGTGCTGATCATCGCGATCATCGGTCTGCTCTCGTGGATGGGCGTCGCGCGGCTGGTGCGCGGCGAGGTGCTGTCGCTGCGCGAACGCGATTTCGTCGAAGCAGCGCGGGCGCTGGGCGCGAGCCCCGGACGGCTGATCTTCCGGCATCTCATCCCGAACGCCCTAACGCCGGTCGTCGTCGCGGCAACCTTGGCGATCGGCGACAACATCCTGGTCGAAGCCGGGCTTTCGTTCCTGGGTTTGGGCGTGCAGCCGCCGACGGCGTCGTGGGGCAACATGCTGCAAGGCGCGCTCACCCCCGACGCGCGCAACGCGCCGTGGCTGATCTTGACGCCGGGCCTGCTCATCGTCGTCACTCTGCTCGGCTTCAGCTTGCTCGGCGACGGTCTGCAAGTCGTCCTCGACCGGTCGATCGGCCAAAACCTCGACGCCGCCGGCGACGGGGCACCCTCGCTACTCGTCGCGCCGCTCGTGGCGGAAGCCGGCTAGGAATGTGTCGGTGTTACCCGACACAGCGGCTCGGCCGAAGCCCGAACGCAACGGACTGCGCGCAGCGCAGCCCGCTCGGCCGAAGGCATCCGGACCACGCAGCGCGGATGCACGTCCGGCATGAATGTGAACGATTGGCCCGCGCTCCCGGTCGCCGAGTGGGCGCCGACGAAGCGCAGCCTGCATCTCTACGCGCAGATGCTCGGCAAGCTGCGCCTGGCGCTCGCACCGCATCAGCCCAACTTCGTGTACACGGCGCTGCAGCTCACGCCGCGCGGTTTGGGCACCGTAGCGATGCCCTACGGCATTCGCTCCGTGCAAGCGACGATCGATGTTTTCGAGTCGCTGTTGCTGCTCGAATCCAGTGACGGCCGGCAAGCCCGGATCACGCTGAGCGGAGCACGCACCGTTGCGCAGGTTTTCTCCGAACTCCACGCCGGCCTCGATAAGCTGGGGATCGAGGTCACGCTCTCGCCGATTCCGCAAGAGATTCCGGACCTGACGCCGCTCGACCGCGACGAGCGGCCGGCCGTCTTCGAACCGCTCGACGCGCAGCGCTGGCTCGCGGTGCTGACCGCTGCGAATGCCGTCTTCGACCGTTGGCGCAGCCACTTCTTCGGCCGCACGGGCTTGCAGCTGTGGTGGGGCGCGTTCGATCTCGCGCTGCTGCTTTTCAGCGGCAAGCACGTCGACCCGCCGGCGAACCGCGGCTATCTCTTGAAGTACGACCTCGACGCGGAAATGCTCAACGCCGGTTTCTATCCGGGCGATGCCGGCAGCGAGGCATACTTTTACGGCTACATTTATCCGCAGCCGGCGGCGGGCGCGACGATCGCGATCGCGCCCGCGCAAGCGTCGTGGTCGACCGCGCTCGGCGAGTGGGTCTTGCCGTACGAAGCGGTGCGCACCGCCGACGATCCCGAAGACGCGCTCGTTGCATTCCTCGACGCGATCTACGCGCTGTGTGGATCTGAGGCGGGCTGGGATCTCGCGCGCTATAGGTACGCGCGGCCGCCGCTGCGGCGGGCGCGGCCGGTCTAGGTGCCCCAAGCCGGAAGCTCCGTGCGGAAGAACGCGCTATTTTCGTTCGGATTGGAAATATCGCCGCATTTCAATCGGCTACGCTGGACGAGGCTCATTCCGCAATCGAAAGCAGCTTTTACGATCGCCCTATCGACAGCGAACACATTGGACATGAGATGCCGGTAGAGCGGCACGTTAAAAGAGCCGCATCAAGTGACGATGCGCATCACGATACAAGGCTGATCGACTTAGGAACTCTTGGCCTCGAAGCTTCGGTATCAGGTCAGGCTGAGCGCTACGGTCGCGGGAAAACATCGCACACGATCCACGTGTGGTGGGCGCGTCGTCCTCACGGAGCGATGCGGGCATTGGCTTTTGCGTCATTGATGACAGCCGGCGAAGGCGAAGGCGAAGGCGAGTGCGTCATGCGCGAGCTCGCATTTGTTTCATCTCCGAACGACGACGTCATCAAACGTGCTCAGCGGCTGTTGGCATCGCAATACGCTGGACCGCCGAAAGTGCTCGATGTCTTTGGCGGCGGAGGCACAATCCCGTATGAAGCGGCGTTCCTGGGGGCCGAGGTATCGTCGGTAGACTACAACCCGCTGTCGGTGTTCATTCAGAAATCGAATCTTGAATATTCGCAAGAAGCTCTTGCGCTACTCACCTTGAACGACCTTGTACGCGTCGTTCAAGAAGCGGGAACGCGTGTACTCGAGAAAGCGCGGGAGAGGACCGACGACCTTTTCCCGCTGCGCCAGACAGGAACACGCAAGGGGGTGTTCGCGTACTTTTGGAGTTACCGGCTACGCTGCGCCAACTGTGATTTTGAATTTCTGCTCATGAAGCGCCCTTGGCTGTCGCGAAGGCCCGGGAGACGTACTGCCATGACGGTGGCAAACATGCGGCGGCGGCAGTCAGTCGCAATTAGCGATGTCGATGATAGCAGAATTTCGCTTTTGAACGAGGTCTGGGCCCCGGGTCGAAATGGCACGGCATGCTGTCCCAAGTGCGGTAACGAACATAAAAACCCATCGATTCAGGTCTGCTCCGATGCGATCGTAGCAATCGGAGAGCTATTGCAAAAAGGTAAGGCATTTCGTTGCCCTCCGAAAAACGCGGTCCCCTCGGAGGATCACTTCAAGGCTCGCGAAGGGGCCTTACTACACGCCCTGAATCTTACTCTCCCATATAGCCGGCTGCCGAAGTGGTCAGGCATAGTGAATCCCGCGCTTTATGGAGTAGACACTCACAGTCAATTCCTAAACAGAAGGCAACGCTTAGTGCTGCTGGAGCTGATAGGCGCTCTGAAAGAAGAGCAGGCCCATCTGCAACAGAAGTATTCGTTTGAGGTTGTACGCTATGTAGTTTCCGCGTTATCCGCATTTATCGATCAGCTTGTCGATTGGAACTGTCGGTTATCGATGTGGATCTCGCAAAACGAACAAGTAGGCCGAGCGTTTTGCGGGCCAGGCATCCCAATGTTATGGGATTACGTGGAAACGGATCCCCTGTTGAGCGGCCCTGCCAATCTATGGGCGAAGCTTGATCGAATTATCGCAGGGGTTCGAGCAACGCCCAGCTTCGCGGTACGGCCCACGGTGCACGAAAGCTGCGCCCAAACTTTGCCGTTTGCAGCAGACATGTTCGACGCTGTGATAACTGATCCGCCATACTACGATAATGTATTCTATAATGTGCTAGCCGATTTCTTCTACGTATGGAAGCGTCCCGTGTTGGAGAGTCTCTGCCCTACACTCTTCAGCACGAACCAGTGCAGAGAGCGATTAGAGCTTGTGGCCTCGCAGTTTCGGCACGGAAGCCACGCCACTTCGCACGAGTGGTACTGTGCGCAGCTCAGTCAATGTTTGCAGGAGGTGACACGTGTCTTAAAAGCAAACGGGCTCCTCTCGTTTGTGTTTGCCCACAGCTCGCTATGCGCTTGGGAGGCGGTTGTTCAGTGCTTTCGCCAATCCGGGCTTGAGTTGACGAGTGCCGAGCCGCTAAGTATTGAACGACGGCAAAGGCCGCGCGCTATGACATCGGAAGCGGTAAATACCTGCATTGTTCTTGTTGGTCGAAAATCAGTGCGCCCTCGCACGATGGCCGACATGTCGGCGATCGAGGGGGCTGTAATAACGCCGCGAACGCGCCGGATGGCCGTGCGACTGCGTGAGTGTGGCTGGCATGAGAGCGACATCGGAATGGCGATTTTCGCCCAAGGCGTCGTCGCTCTAGCCAATGCCTCGCGCGTCAAGGGGGTCGAGTCCAATGACGACGCTCTTCAACGTCTTGGTCGAACGGTGCGCACGCTCATTCCAGAGTTCAAATTGCAAGAGCGGCAGTCCCTCTAGCCTAGTCAGCTTCGGTGATATGCTCATCGAGATCGGCGATCGTTCTTCGAGACTCTCGATGATCTGCGTGACGTCGCGGCGGCTGAGACCGGTATTCGTCGGACAACTACTCATGCTCATTGAGAGCCTGGTCCGATAGGCACTGGGTCGGCCGGAACGCGTTGCTTTCCGGTGCCGTGCTCCGTGTCGGCCAAACCGTAGTAGAGTTCGTCTTCTTGAGCGAAGTGCAGCGCAAAATCGCTTCAAGTCCGTAGAGCACGCGCCGGAAGTCGTTGATAGCGGCTTGGTCCGCCCCCTCCGGCGGAAGGTCCGCAACCATACGGTGCAAGGCACCGCCGAGTTGCTGTACTTCCCGGTGCGTGCGGTGCATCGCCGGGATCGGATCGTTGCCGCCTAGGGCACGCTCGATCAGCGGATAGACTTTCGCTTCGTCTTGCCGCTCGTGCTGCAGCAGCGGATCGCGAACAAGCGCTTCGACCTCCGACAACGCCGCTGCAGCCTCGCGCGGCGACAGCGCAATGAGCTGATCCGCAACCGCGGGCAGGCGGGCGAGCGGCCCTGCGAGGTATTCGTGCTCCGCTTTGAGCCGGGCGACCTCAGAGGCGGCGAGCGGGGCTTTGGCGCGTCCGGGGATGCGGACTCGCAGCACCCGCAGCGAGTTAAGGATCGCGGCCACGTCGATCAACTCTTGAAGCAGTGCCCCACCCACGGGCGGCAGGAAGCCCAGCGCCGCCACCACCATGGCCACAGTCGACAATCCCATTCCGATCGCAACCGTCTGCAAGGCGATGCGGCGCGTACCTTGTGCTATGACGAGGGCCTCCGCGAGCCGATCGAGCCGGTCGACCAGCAAGACAACGTCCGCGGCCTCCGAAGAGGCCCCTGAGCCGCGCGCGCCCATCGCCACACCCACGTCAGCGGCAGCCAAGGCGGGGGCGTCGTTCACTCCGTCGCCGACCATGGCACAGAGACCGCTTGGCTGCGTTTGACGCGCCTCGGCAATGGCAGCGAGCTTGTCCTGCGGTTGCAATTGGGCTCGCACCTCATCCACACCGAGCGTCGCCCCAATCGCCTCGGCCACGTCGCGACGGTCGCCGGTGAGCATGACGACCCGAGCGATGCCGGCTTCGCGTAGGTGTCGCAATGCCCGAGCTGAATCGGGGCGAATCTCGTCGGCGAGCAAAATCGCTCCGATTAAGCGACCGTCGGCGGCTACGAACGCCCCGGTTCCACCTTCGTATCCCATTCGTCGCAGAAACCGCTCGGTCCAATCCGCCGGTGCGGCCCGGGCCGCGACATACGCATGGCTGCCGACCGAAATGCGGCGCGCTTCCACCAGGCCCGTCACTCCCGCGCCGGGCTCCTCCTCGACTGCGGTCGGCATGGCGAGTTCGCGGCCTTGCGCACGCGCCGCGGCAACCACCGTCTGAGCGATGGCGTGCTGCGAAAGCTGGTCGAGGCTGGCGGCGAGGCGGAGGATTTGCGCGCCGGTGACGCCCGGCGTGGCCTCGACTGCGGCGACGCGCGCGCGGCCAGCGGTCAGCGTACCGGTCTTGTCCAAAAAGAGCGTTCGAACGCGGGCAAGCCGCTCGAGGGCGCCGCCGCCTTTCACGAGCACGCCGCGCCCGGCGCAGCGTGAAAGACCGGAGACGATGGCCACCGGCACGCCCAGGATCAGCGGGCACGGCGTGGCGACCACCAGAACCGCGAGGCCGCGCAGTGCGTCACCGCTGAGGAACCAGGCGATCCCGGCCATCCCCAGAGCAAGCGGCGTGAAGATCAAGGCGGCCTGGTCGGCTAAACGCGCGGCGGGAGCCTTCGCCTCCTGCGCGGCTTTGACGAGGCGGACGATGCCCGCGAAGGTGCTGCCGGCTGCGGTTGCGTTCGCGATGATATCGAACGGTCCGCCGGCATTGATCGAGCCGCTGCGAACGCGCTCTCCCATACCGCGGGTGACCGGCAGCGTTTCGCCGGTCAACGCCGATTCATCAAGCACAGCGATTCGCCCGGCCAGCATGCCGTCCACGGGGACTGCCTCCCCGGCGCGGACCAGCAGGCGATCCCCGCTCGAAATGCCGTCCAACGGCACGGTCGTTAGCCGCTCGGCTTCATAGCGGTTCGCCGTGCGCGGAACACGGCCGAGCAGCGCGGACATTTCGCGGCGCGCCCGCGCGTCGGCGAAGTCTTCCAGCGCCCGCCCACTGGCCAGCATCACGGCAATCACGCCGGCGACGATATACTGCTCGAGCGCGATCGCGCCGCCGATCGACAGCAGCGCGATGACGTCGATGCCGACTTGGCGACGCAGCAGCCGCCCGATGCTGTCGATCAGCAAGGCCGCGAGCACCGGCACCGTACCGGCGAGCATCAACCAGCCCGCCCAATCCGCCCGATGCAGCCAAAGCGCACCGAAGCCGGCGGCGAGACCTATCGCCGCAACAGCAAGCAACACCAGGTTCACGAAGCGACCGCGATCCATCACGCGACCCGACTCGCCAAACGACGCTGCAAGCGCTCCCAACGGACGACGGCGGCCCGTCTGTCTGCTCGGCTCATTTTCGCGTTCTCAGCGACGAGTTCTAGGCGTGTGGCGGCGGGATCTCAGAGATCTCATGGATTGACTTCTGAATATTATAGGCCGCGCGATGGACGTCGGCTGCGCTACGCTGTTCGATCGCCACTTGCATGTACTTCATCGATGAGTCGATGCTTTGCGCGTGCGCCGTCCCTTTGAGGCTGCGCACCACACCCAGCCGCCGCACAGCCCATTGTTTGGCCAGCGCGACATGCCGGCGATCGGCGGTGAGCCAATCGCCGGACTTCGCCGATGCATCAATCGATATCGCAAGCTGTGTCAACGGCGCTAGGACCGATGCGGGCGACGGCGCAACGGCCATGATCGACAGACACAGCGACACCATCAAAATCATTGCGCCGATGAGATATGCTACGTCGAGGCGCCGCCGGTGGCGCACGGTAGGGACGGCAATGTCGTGGTTCATACCAGAGATGGTACAGCGTCGGAATGAACGCCAAATGAACTCGAGCTTCACAACTCACGGCGTTTGTGCGACAAGCCGGCTTTCGCATACTCCCCATTGCGACGTCATAGCTGTGTTACGATCTGCTCATGAGCGTTGCAGCTTGCGACGAGTGATACGGGCAACGTCCATAAAACGCCAGCCGAGAGCCACACCGCACATAGTCAACTCGGAACGGGCTGCGGATTCGCCTCCGCCTCAGAGAGCCGCTTCGCTACTCACGGAGTGTAACCATCATTGATCAAGGCGGCCTCATCTTCAAGCGGATTGTCGTCCCCGTGGACGGAACGACACCGTCACACCGAGCGGCCGAACTCGCCATCAAGCTGGCCGCCGATCGTCGCACCTCAATCGAGTTTGCACCGTCGTTGCCGATCAAAACGACCTCGCGCGTGCCGAAACGTCGCTCGCCATCGAGACGACGAAAGCGCACCTCGCCGGTGTCCGCTTCAGCACCCGATTTTTGCAAGGCAAGGTCGAGGAACGGATCATCGACTACGCGACCGACATCGGAGCCGATCTCATCGTGATCGGCACACACGGTCGTCGCGGTTTAGAGAAACTCGCCTTGGGAAGCGTCACCGAAGCGATCTTGCATCGGAGCAGCCTTCCCGTTCTCGTCCTTCGCGACCCCGGCATCGCTTGACTTTCGCGCATTCATCAGCGTCGGTGAGGCGCAGGCAGAGCCTCCGCTAACTCATCGATGGCCACATCCATCTGCAGCCGGCCACGATGAACATTGGCGGCGTCGTGGCTCTCGGAAGCGATTTGAATCCAGCGCAGCGATGCGTCGAAGTGCCGCGCGTGCGCTTTGCCTCGTATTCCGTAGACAGCAGTAGGTTTCGCGGCACTCCACCGTGCAGACAGCTCTTCGGTGTCGCGTCGGACAGCATGCCATTCACTTCGCTGTGCCGACCTGTCGATTGACGACGCTAAGTTCGAAAGCGACGATAGGGTGGTCGCGACCACGGTTGACGACGGTCTGGGCGGCGCTGGTGCCGCGGCGACGGAAAAGAGCAAAAGCAAGCCCACAATGGCCGGCATGAGTCGGCGGCTACCGGAAGCGGCGCCGGCGCGGGTATTGAGCAAACGGTTCATTGTGTAATCCTTTGACTTGGACGAGCTGCGAGGCGTCTGAACCGCGAAATGCGGCGAGCTACCGGGATATGGACATTCGAGCGGGCTCACAACGTGCCCGCCTTCGTTGGCGCCGCAACCTCGCCAATACGAACAAGATCAATGGCCGGCTGCGGCGCGCGAGATTTACGCACGAGCGTTATGCAAGTGGCAGCCAGCGGTGCAGCCAGCATAATGCCCACGATTCCCGCCGGGCCAACAAGCAGCAGTTGCGTCCCGATCGTCAGTGCCGGCGCAAGATGAACGATGCGCCGCTCGGCGATCGGCAAGACCAAGAAAATCGTCGATGAAGTGTGCACGCCAGTAGACCGCGATGACGAACAACGCGGTCTTGACGTCGACGCTCAGCGCGAGCACGATTGCGGGAAGCGAGGACGCGATCGAGCCGATATTCGGAATGAACGCAAGGAGACCGGCGAGCAGTCCGAAGGTTGAGGCGAAGGGAATTGAGAGCCAGGACAGGCCGATCGTGACAAACAGGCATCCGGGCCCGTGAAGCCGTTCTCGGCGAGATGGTGCTGCGCGTTGAACAGCTTGCGGCCATCGAAGCACATTCGTGGACGATCTTCCGCCTCCAGTGCCGCTAGCCGCCGCGCCAGATCCGCCCGCCGCCGTTGGACGTTGTGAATCTTCAACGCGCGTTTCTCGGCGACGCGCGCCGCTTGAGCGCGCTGTTCCTGAAACGTCGGAGTTACACCGGCCGGTGTCACACCGGCCGTCAGCGGCGGCTTCCGCGACGAGCGTTTTGATGTCTGCTTGCGTCGCTTCGGCTGCGCCGGCTTGGGCTGGGGTCGCTTCGGACAGGCTCAGCCCGTCAATCGACACGCGGCCCCCGGCAACGGGCAGCACCGCATTGCCCGCAACCGCTCGCCGATCATCGCCGGCATCCCACGAGGCGGCATATTCCGCTCTTCCCGCAGACGTGTCCGAACGAGTGACTCCGTCGGCCGCGCCGCCGGCCGCATACCCGCCGTAGAGCGGCGCCGTCAGCGGCGACTGCGCCGTCAGCGCCGCAGTCGCTTGGGCCGGAAGCAGTCCGCTGAACGGACCGATCGCGAATCGCGCCGGTCACAAGCGTGTCGGCACCGGCCGCCCGGCTTGCGAACGTGAAGAGCAGGACGGCCCCGGCGGTTTTCAGCAATGCTTCACGATTGGCTGATAGTATGCGAGCGTGAGGTGCCTGCGAGTCCGATGGGCCGTACTCCTAACGCTGCTGGCGGTGCTGGCGGCGGCGTGCGGTGTTGCCTTCAGCGCCGAGGCAACTCTGGAGGAACTTCGCCATGCGCAACTCCAGCCCAGCGGCATAACCGACCTGCTCGACCCGATCGCCGAAAGCGGACGCGTCGGCTGGGACTGCGCTCCCGAGCATGCCGCCCGTGCGCGAACGGCGCGCGCCGCCGAGTTGCCTGCGGTCGAACCTTAAGGTGCTCAGAGCCGCAGTCCTCGCGCTGCAGGTGGGTCTGGCCGCGGCGCTTACCGGCTCCGCGCTCGCCCAGGCCTACCCGGATGCAACGGAGCAGCCGCACACGACCGATCCGGTGCGATTGCGCGCTCTGGCGACCCGGCGCGAGATTCATGAGCGGTTCGCCCGCGGGCTGCGAGCCGAGAGCCGGGCCGACTGGCAGGCGGCGATTGCGGAGTTCGAGCGCATCATCGCACTCGACCCTCCCGAACCAGCCGGCTCAACGGCTCGATACGATCTGGCGATCGCGCGCGCCCGTACAGGCGACTACACGGCAGCGGCGCTTCTGCTTGAAAGCGCGCTGCGGCGCGATCCCGGCTTCACTGCGGCGGCCGCGAACTTGGTCACGGTGGAGGTGTTGGCCGGCAACGCCGCCGCAGCGCGGGCCGCCGCCGATCGTTTCGTCGCCCTCGCGCCCGCGTCGGCCCGCGCGCGCTACGAGCGCGGCATCGTGGCGCTGCAGACCGGCGATCTCGCGGTTGCGCGCGACGATTTTCGAGCGCTTCTCGCGGGAGATCCAGCGTACGCCGTCGCCCACTACGATCTCGCGATCGTCGATGTGCGCACCGCGCAATTCGACGCCGCCGAACTCGAGCTCGATCGCGCGCTTGCGATCGATCCCTCGTATGCGCGGGCACGTTTTGCGCTGGGCACCGTTTATCTGCAAACCGGACGCCGCGCCGAGGCGCGCGCGGCGTTCGACCGCGCGGCGCGCGACGCCTCGGATATCATGCTGCGTACCTTAGCCGTTGAATTGCGCGACCGGCTATAGCGCGCAGAAACGCGCACGCAGTGCAGCACCTCGACATGTCGGGCTCAACGACCTCACGCTCGCGCAGCCGCGGTGGGGACTCGAAGCCGAACGCGAGTTCGGCCGCACGCGCCTGGCAGCCACGCTTTCCGTCGCTGAATTCAAAGGCGCCGCATATGGCGGTCGGCCGCTCGACACCGGGATCAACTCGCGGCCCGACCGGCCGGAGGTCGGACTCTTCGACCGGACCATTTGCCGGACAAGCGACATCCAGTAACCTTAAGGCGAAAGTCTGAAAAAGTAGGAACGGCCGCACGGCATGCGTTCAGAGATTGTTCATGCACAAACCCTAACATCGCCGGATGCGATACGTGCGATTCCTGCTCAGCGCGGTTTGTTTGTCGAGCGCGGCTGGATTGACCGCATGCACTTTCGGCGCACCCGGTTCGCTCACCGCGGGGATCCGGTGGCATAACGACCATCGATGTAAGTCTCACGGCGTTTGCCGCGACGACCACCGGACCGGGAACGTCCGCGGGTAACTCCCCAGCACAGCTCATCGTTCCAGTCGGAACGCGAATCCGATTCGTCAACCAAGATTCGTTCGCGCACACCGCGAGCACAGTGAGTGGAGCTACGTTCCCGCCGAGCTCTCCGCTCACCGCGAGCGCGCTCACGCCGTCGACAAACGGAGCGAGCCTAAGTGACGGCGGCTGGTCCAGCGGCAATCGCGCAGCGGGAGCGGCGTCCCCCGCGTTCGTCGCCGACCGGCCCGGGACGTTTTTGTTCGGTTGTTTTTACCACTACGGCGCCCCGATGAGAGCCTCAATCGTCGTTCAGTAAATCGGCGTTGCCTCAAGCGGAGCTGCTCCGTTCATGAAAATTCCCTGAATGCGGCAGTGGCTCGCCCTCACCATGTTTTCATCTCTGCAGTTTAGCGTTGGCACCGCTACGTTTCGAGTTGCTACGCTTGGAAAGGAAGACACAATGACGTCAGCGTTCTTGCGCACGGCGGCGATTGCGGTTGCTGCCAGTCTGGTTACTGCCTGTGGAGGCGGGAGTTCGAGCCCAACTTCAAGTGTGCCGAGCGTGGGCGTGCCCACGCCGGCCAGTACGTCCGTGCCGGTCAGTACATCGACGATGCAAACAGCGCAGATAAACGGTGCGCCAGCCTTCGTGACAGCGGCCGGACTAACGGTTTATATCTTCGATGCCGATCTTGCTGCGCCCGGAACGTCGGTCTGCACTGGTTCATGCGCGACCAACTGGCCACCAGTTGGTCCCCCGCGGGAGTGACCCTGACGACCGGTTTCGCGACGATTACTCGTTCTGATGGGACGACCCAGCTCACCTATAATGGCCGGCCACTGTACCGGTTCATTGGAGGTCAAGGAAACGGCGATGGCATAACGGCGTTCGGAGGACTCTGGCACGTTTCACGTCCAGCCGGTTCAAGCGTAGGCACGAGCCCCAGTCCACCTTCCGGGTACTAATGCCCAGTGAAGCTTTCATGGGCGCGACAGAGTATTTGCTCATTACCCTTGATCGATCAGCCGGAGGGCGTCATCGACGTAGTAGCCCGGCAATTCTAGTCGCTGCTTCTTGTGAATGGCAGTAGGCGGATTTCCACATCGGATGAGTTCATCGCTTACCAAGTCCTCCAATGCGCCGATGTGTCCTCCGCCTGTCACGGCGCCTCGCGAGCCAGCGGTCCTTCCGTCCGTCCAAAATGCTTGAACGGCCGCCGTGAAACGCTCGTCGAAGTCGTCAGTCAAATTACAGCAATCCCGACAGCCGAGGCGTCGTGCAATACCATCTCAGCACGATTTACGGCCCCAGAATCGTCGATTAGCAAATTTTGCGCCAGCGCTTCGCCTACTCGCGCCTTCGTCTTTGCAAAGTAGTGCGGGTCAATCTCTACGCCGATGCTATTGCGACCGGTCTTTATGGCACCTAGCGTAGTCGAGCCCGTTCCAAGGAACGGATCAAGCACGGTATCTTCGACGAATGAGAACATCCGAACCAGTCTGTAGGCTACTTCAACTGGATACGGTGCTGGATGATCAGCCGTCGAAGCTCCGGTCAAGCCGGTCCAAACCGACCGAAACCAAGTGTTGTACTCGTCTTTGCTCATCTTCGATTTGCGACGTTGATCCTCAGTCGGTTTACGATAGCCACCATGTTTTCTAAGCATCAGGATATATTCTGTGTCGTTCTTTAAGATCGCGTTTGGCTCGAATGGTTTGCCGAGAAAGGACGAACCCTTTTTGACTTCATAGCTTGCGTTCGCAATCTTGTGCCAATAGATTGGCGTGAGATAATCAAAACCAACTCTGCGGCATCGGACAGATATGTCGGCGTGCAGCGGCATCACGAGATGCCGACCTTTATTGCGACGGCGAGCGACACACACATCGCCAACCACGACCACGAGCCTTCCACCGGGTACGAGAACGCGATAGCAGTGACGCCAAACCTTGTCGAGTTCTTCGTGAAACGCTTCGTAATCGGCCACCCCGCCGAGTTGGCTGGGATGGTCATTGTATTTCTTCAATGTCCAATAAGGCGGAGATGTCACGACCAGGTGAACGGAGCCGTCCGGAATCCAACTCAAATCCCGCGCGTCGCCCTCGCGAAGCACGTGTTTCGTCGGCGCAAACGGCTCTCCGTCGGGAGCCCGCTCGATCATCGTCCCCTTCCGGCGTGAAGCCGACTTAGGCAGGGCGCCGGTTAAGACTTCGGCCGACTTCTCATGGTCGAGGAGTACCGCTGTCAAGTGTTTCTCCGAGTCAAAAAGCCGCGCAACGGCATCTGTAATGAGGCGCTGTTCGGAGGGGTAAGGACTATATCTTGTATCGAACACTTGGTCAAGCACAACGCAACCTCCCCTCGTCCATGACCGCTGCCTCGCACGTCAGCCACCATCCCGAAAGCCGCGCTTCCGAGTCCTTGCCGGAATACGCGCAGCTTAACCCATAACGTTCATCCATGCCGATGACTTGGACCGTCTATTCTATTCACAGAGGCCCGTGGGCGAGGACGCAGCCGACAGAATCGACGCTGTGATCCGGGGGGCCGCAAGCGCTCCGCACAGTGAGGGCGTTTTTAAGCGCACGGCTGAGGTGGTTGAGAACGCCTGGCTCGCGAACGGCTTGCGGCATCCCCTAGCACCAATTAAACCCCGATGCGATAGGGGTTTCTTCTGGAGCCGACGAGCGGATTTGAACCGCTGACCTGCTGATTACGAATCAGCTGCTCTACCAACTGAGCTACGTCGGCACCGCGAGATCGCCGGCTGCGCTCGCAAGCACAATCCGGATTCCACTCCGCGAGCAACCAGGCGACATCGGGACGGCCCGGGCTCTTGAGACGGACCCGAGGCGCTTCGGCCTCCAACACCAAACCTCCGTCCGGCATCGGTACCTCCGTTTGCCAATTTTGGCGCACCGCACGGTGGCGGTTTGCGCGAAATGAGGCTACCCGGTTGGACCTCCTACGTCGAGGGTAACCGGCAAAGGCGGGATTCATCGCGCCGCTCGCCGGGCGTTCGGATTTCCCGGAAGTCGCGTGGCGCCGTTTATTTCGGCAGCCGGCGTTTGTTGAATTTGGGCGGACCCTTGCGCCGGATCGCCGTCGGCGCCTTGCGATCGCGCCGCGGCCGTCCGCCATGCTGGAGCAGCGCATCGTGGATATCGTCGTCGAGGCGCTCGCGCACGCGCATGATTGCCGCGCCATCGACGTACACGTCGGGGAAACGCTGCGCGAGCCACAAATACAGCGTTGCTAAACGCGAGCGGTCTTCGTACAGCAGCAGGCTGTCGCGCGCGCCCAGGCCGGCGGTGACATCGGCGCCGTCCACAATTCCGTCGGTAGCGTGGCGTTCACCCCAGCGTCCGAGCACCAAGATGCTGTTGCCGCGCGACGGAACCGGCGCGCGGCTGTACGTGCAGCGCACCGTCAGCGGAAGTTCGAGAAAGCGATCCGACATTTCGAGCGCCGTCGCGACTTCAATCGTGTCGGTGAGGTTCGCGATGCGCAGATCGGTGTCTTGGGTGCGCCGAACGCGCGTTTGAAAGAACTGCAGCAGGCGGCCGACGCGCGTCGTGCCGATGATCGCCGCGAGCCGGCGCAGATGTTCGTCGGTCGGCGAGATCCAGATCGGCAGGCCTTCGGGGGGCGGCTCGAACCGTTCGAGGCTTGCGCGCAGGAACCGCACCGCGCGCGGATCGAGGGTGGTGACCTGACCTTCTTCGTGAATGCCATAGCGGCCGGCACGGCCGGCGATTTGCCGGACCTCGGGCGGCGTGAGCATGCGCGTCGTCACGCCGTCGAACTTCTCGAGTGACACGAAGACCAGCCGCCGAATCGGCAAATTCAAGCCCAAGCCGATCGCGTCGGTCGCCACGAGCACCTCGGCTTCGCCGGTGCGAAAACGCTCGGCTTCGCGCCGCCGCACGGCCGGCGACAGCGACCCGTACACCGCCGCGGTCGACCGGCCCGCTTGGCGGATTTGGCCCTGCAACTCCACCACCGCGTTGCGCGAGAACGCCACGACCGCATCGCCCGGCCGCAGCCCGGTCAACGGGATTGCGTCGACGACTTTGAGCGGATTCTTGCGCTCGAACCGGCGCACGCTCAGCGGGATGCCCAGGCGCGCCGCGAGGCCTTCGGCTGCCGCGAGGCCGTCTTGCGAGCCGCACATGATGACGCGCTTCGCGCGCACGCCCGCGATCGCCAGCGTCCAGGCCCAGCCGCGCTGTTCGTCTTGCAGCATCTGCGTTTCGTCGACGACGGCGACCTCGATGTCACGCCGCAGATCGACCATCTCGACGGTCGAACTCACGTGCCGCGCGAGCGGATCGATGATGCGTTCTTCGCCGGTTACCAGCGACGCCGGGACACCGAGGTCGGTCAGCCGTTCATGCACTTCGAGCGCGAGCAGCCGCAACGGCGCGAGGTACAGGCCGCTTTCGGCCTCGCGCAAGACTTCGATCGCCGCGTGGGTCTTGCCCGAATTCGTCGGCCCCACGAAATACTCGAAAGCGCGCGCGCCGGTGGTCAGACTTTCGAGATAAAAGCGCAGTCCGAGGTCGGCTTCCACACGCGCGTCGACGCGCCGGTTCTCCAGCTCTTGATACTCGCGCACGAGTTCGCGGCGCGCATCCTCGAGCGCACTGAAGAACGACGACTTCTCGAACACGTGCCGGCGCTCGACGTCGTCGGGCGCGGACAGGAGCTTTGCGGCCGACCGCTCGATGGCATACGCGAACCTCCCCGCCGCCGGATCGACGATCGGCGCGAGCGCCTGCGCGCCGGCCTCCATGCTGATCTCGGGCGGCAGCGGCACCGGAACCCGTCCGCGCACCACCACCGTCCGCGGCCCGAAACGAAATTGGCGTTCGGCGCGAATCTCGGCCATGTCGCGCCCGATCAGCTTCCAACCCAGCGCCTTGGCGGCTTTCTTGCTGCGCGCGCGTTCGAGCTTGAGTTCGGCGAGCGCCTGCGCCGCGGCGGGTTCGCCCGCGGGGTCCTCGATATCATCGCCGGTGATCACGGTCGCGGAGCTCTCCAGGTAGCCGCTCGATAAGCATCCGCTGCCATTCGAACGCGAACTTCTCGCCGGCGCCCCGCAACACCCGGTTCGCCGCGGCTGCGCCGGCGAGCAACGGGGGAACGCGCCGCTCATCGAGCAGCAACGCTCCATCGCCGCACGCTGCGCTGCAGCCGACGCATCGTTCGCGGCCAGACCGCTCGCCGCACAGGAGATCGCTCTGACCGACCCCGCCTACATTCTCGCGCTGGACCAGGGAACGACGAGCTCGCGCGCGATCGTCTTCGACCATGAGGGCGCGATTCGCGGGCTCGATCAAGCCGAGTTTCCGCAGCTCTATCCGCAGCCGGGCTGGGTCGAACACGACCCCGCCGACCTGTGGCGTTCGCAAATCGAAACGGCCCGCGGTGCGCTGCGCAACGCGCGCGTCGAGGCCGCGCAGATCGCAGCGATCGGCATCACCAATCAGCGCGAAACGGCGCTGCTGTGGGAGCGCGCCACCGGCCGTCCGGTCCAGAACGCGATCGTCTGGCAGGATCGCCGCACGGCCGCCGCTTGCGCCGCGCTGCGCGAACGCGGGCTCGAGATCGAGGTGCGCCGGCGGACCGGCTTGCTGCTCGATCCGTATTTCTCGGCGACGAAGATCGGCTGGATGCTCGATCGCGTGCCCGGCTTGCGCGACCGCGCCGAGCGCGGCGAGATCGCGTTCGGGACCGTCGATAGCTGGCTGATCTGGAATCTGACCGGCGGCGCGCGTCACGCAACCGACGTCACCAACGCCGCGCGCACGCTGCTCTTCGATATCGAGCAGCTTTGCTGGAGCGATTCGCTGCTGGAAATGTTCGCTATCCCGCGCGCGATCTTGCCCGAGGTGTTGCCGTGTACCGCCGATTTCGGCACCGCGCTGCCCGAGCTCTTGGGCGCGTCGATCCCGCTCACCGGCGTTGCCGGCGATCAGCACGCGGCGCTCGCGGGACAAGCCGGCTTCACCCGCGGTTTGGGCAAGAACACCTACGGCACCGGCTCGTTCGTCATGGTCAACACGGGCAACGAGATCGTGCGCGGCGATTCCGGTTTGCTCACGACCATCGCATTCGGTTTTAAGCCGGGCCGGGTGAGCTACGCGCTCGAAGGGTCGATCTTCGTCACCGGCGCCGCCGTCCAGTGGCTGCGCGACGGACTCGGCATCATCGAGCGTTCGGCCGACGTCGAAGCGCTGGCACGCACGGTCGCCGATAGCGGCGGCGTCTACTTCGTTCCCGCGTTCACGGGGTTGGGCGCGCCCTACTGGGACCCGTACGCGCGCGGAACGCTCGTCGGTTTGACGCGCGGGACGACACGCGCGCATATCGCGCGGGCCGCGCTCGAAGCGATGGCCTTTCAGTCCGCCGACGTCATCCGGGCAATGCAGCGCGACGATTTCACCCTGACCGAACTGCGCGTCGACGGCGGCGCGGCGCGCAACGACGTGACGATGCAATTCCAAGCCGACATCCTGGGGATCGACGTCGTGCGCCCGCGCGTGACCGAAACGACGGCGCTGGGCGCGGCCTACTTAGCGGGCCTAGGCTGCGGCTTCTGGCCCGACGTCGCCGCCGTGAGCGGACAGTGGCGGGAAGAGCGGCGCTTCGTCCCCGCCATGCCCGCCGACCGGCGCGCGGCACTCAGCGCCGCCTGGTCGCGCGCGGTCGAACGCAGCCGCGACTGGGCCGCCGACGCCGAATGAAGATCCCGGTTATACCGCCGAACGCAACCCCGCCACGGCGACCGTGCGGTTGATGCCCGACAGCACCGCGCGCAGTGAAGCCGTCACGATACTGCGGTCGCGGCCGACACCATAGCGCACGTGCCCGTCGGTCACGACCTCGACGTACGCGACGGCTGCGGCGTCGGCGCCGCTGCCGACGGCGTGTTCGTGATAATCGCGAATCGATACGTCGAGCCCGAGATCGTTGCGCAGCGCCTGCACGAAGGCATCGATCGGTCCGTTTCCGCTGCCGGAAATTTCACGCCGCGTGCCGTTGTCGCTCACCGTCGCGTTGACGATCGCCAGACCCGCGCCGTCGCCCGCGACGTGGTAATCGAAGAGTTCGTACGGCATCCGGGCCGCGAGGTATTCGGTCTCGAAGGCTTCAATGATCGTCGCCGGCATGATCTCCGAGCCGGTTTCCTCGGACAGCGCCTGGACCACTTTGCCGAATTCAACCTGCATCGCACGCGGCAGATCAAAACCGAAATCATGCAGCATCACGTAGGCCACGCCGCCCTTGCCGGACTGGCTGTTGATGCGGATGACCGCCTCATAGGTTCGCCCGACGTCGGCGGGGTCGATCGGCAAATAAGGGACTTCCCAAACGACGTCGCCACGCGCTTCACGCGCCGCGAGCCCCTTCTTGATGGCATCCTGATGCGAGCCCGAGAAGGCCGTGAACACGAGTTCGCCGCCATACGGATGGCGCTGATGCACCGGCAATTGGTTGCAGTATTCGACGGTCTGCACGATCTCAGGAATGTCGCGCAAATCCAGCTGCGGATCGATGCCCTGCGAGAACATGTTGAGCGCGAGCGTCACGATGTCGACGTTGCCGGTGCGCTCGCCGTTGCCGAAGAGCGTGCCTTCGATGCGGTCGGCGCCGGCCATGAGCGCCAGTTCCGCAGCCGCCGTCGCCGTGCCGCGATCGTTGTGCGGATGGACCGACAGCACGACCGCATCGCGGCGCGCGATGTTGCGGTCGAACCATTCGATCTGGTCGGCGAAGATGTTGGGCGTCGCCATCTCGACCGTCGAGGGCAGGTTGAGAATGATTTTCCGCTCGGGGGTCGGCTGCCACACGTCCATGACCGCTTCGCAGATTTCGCGCGCGAAGTCGAGTTCGGTTCCGGTGAAGCTCTCGGGCGTGTATTCGTAGTGAATGTCGTCGCCGGACATCGCCGCGACATGCCGCGCGATGCGTTTCGCGCCGTTCACGGCGATCTCGACGATCCCGGGACGGTCAAGGCCGAACACGACCCGGCGCTGCAGCGTCGAGGTCGAGTTGTACAGATGCACGATCGAGCGCGGCGCACCGGCGACGGCCTCCATCGTGCGGTCGATCAGCTCGTCGCGGGCCTGCGTGAGGACCTGAATGGTGACGTCGGCGGGGATGAGCTGCCGATCGATGAGATGCCGCACGAAATCGAAATCCGGCTGCGAGGCGGACGGAAAACCGACTTCAATCTCTTTGAAGCCCAGGCGCACAAGCAGATTGAACATGCGCAGCTTGCGCTGCGGGCCCATCGGCTCGATCAAGGCTTGATTGCCGTCGCGCAGATCGACGCTGCACCACTGCGGCGCGTGCGCGATCACGCGGCCGGGCCAACGGCGATCGGGCAGGTCAATAGGCGGAAACGCGCGGTATTTTTCGATCGGCATCGAGGCCATGGGGTCCCTTCCGGTACGCTAGACAAACAGGGCTCGTCGCTGTTGCGACGAGCCCTGCAGATGTGGAGCTGACGGCGCTTAGCGGCTACGCTGGATGCGAGCCGCTAAGGAGATCACGTAGCGCCATGACGCGCATCGGGCCGTTCATACACTTCGACCCTAGCATACGGGAACGCCGCCGTCAAGGCGACCTCCGGCAAGTGTCTGTATCGACGGTCGGGCAGTCGGCGAGAAGTTTTCCCCGCCGCGTCGCCCTCAGGATTCGTCGTGCAAGCCAAGCAGGATCGTGCTTCCGCGGCGGCCCGGACGGACCGCGCGCAGGTCTTGAACGGCGTATGCGGCGCCGAGCAGCGCGGCCTCGGCCCACGTGAGGACGCCGACGACCGTGCTGCCGGCGGCCGTCGCCGACGCAACGCCGCTCGGCGCATCTTCAAACACCACGCACTGAGCGGCGTCGAAGCCCAGCGCCCGAGCCGCGTGGGTATACACCTCGGGATGGGGCTTGCCGCGGCTCACCATTTCGGCGGTGATGAACACCTCGGGAGCATCGAGCCCAGCGTGGGCCAAACGCGACCGGGCAATCGGATTGGTTCCGGACGTGGCGATTCCCCAGCGTCCGGCGGGCAACTGGGCGAGCAGCGCCGCAGCGCCCGGAATTGGAACGGCGAGCTCGACGAGGCTTTCCTCGCGGGCCATGATGCGTGCGGTCTCGGCATCGATGTCGGAGTCGGGCGCGAGCAGCAACACCGCATCGCGCGTGCGTTTGCCGGGAATCGTGCGCAGCACCATCCCCGCATCGAGACCGTGCCGCTTGCTCCACTCGATCCACGTCTGGTCGACGACGGCGCTCGAGTCCACCAGGACGCCGTCGAGATCGAAAATGACGGCGGAAGTCTCGAGCTCGATAAGCACGCCGGATCGGTTCGCAGCCGCGGCTTCATAATCATACAATCGCCAGCCAGCGGAACGGAAGGCTAGCGTTTCGCCCTTTTCCGCGCGGCGGCGGCGCGCGGCTTGGGAACGGCCCGTTCCCAGGCGAGTTGCATCGCGGCGGCAACGACATCGGCGTCGGCCGCCCCCAAACGCACGAGCGTGCTGCCGTTGCGGCCCCACGCGCCGGCGGCGGGAACGAAGACGTCGGGGTGCGCGGCGGCGAGCACGGCCTGCTCTTCGGGTGAAAGCGCAACCATGCCCCATGCCTCGCCCGGATAGCCGAGCGTTGCGAAGATCTTGCCGGCGCGGCGAAAGTCCCGATGCGCGAAGTGTCCGCCCTCAGTCGTCTCCGCAAGCGCGAGTGCGATGGCGCGGAAGCCGTCGGCGGTTAGCATCGGAGGTGCGCAGCCCTCATGCCGCCGCCAGCCGGGCTCGGGCGTCACGGCAGGTCGTGAAAGGTACGCTTCGCGGCGGTTTCATCCGTTTCCAGATCGTCGAGGAAATAGTAGACGATTTTGCGGTCGTCAAAACCGACCTTGGCAAGTTGGCGCCCACCGATCGTCACCACCTCATGGATGTGCCCTTCCCGACCGGCGTAGGTGTAGTTGACCTCGCGGTACTCCGGATTGGCCGGTGCCGGTCGCGGCGTTACTTTCGTGCCGCGCAGCGGCGTTTGGTGGCGATGCTCGCTCAAGGGACCTCGGTTCGAACCGACAAGTGTACCAGCCACGCATTCGCCGGAGGAGCCCAATGATCATCGAGTACCGCGGGAAGCGCCCGAGAATCGCGGCGTCCGCGTTTGTAGCGCCCACGGCGGTACTCATCGGCGACGTGCAGATCGGCGAGGAATCCAGCATTTGGTTCGGCACCGTGCTGCGCGGCGATAACGGTCCGATCCGCGTCGGCTCGCGATCCTCGATCCAGGACAACAGCGTCATCCACGTGAGCGAGGGCCACCAAACGATCATCGGCGACGACTGCACGATCGGGCATTGCGCGGTCCTCGAGGATTGCACGATCGAGAACGGCGCGCTCATCGGCAGCAACTCAGTGGTGCTCAACGGGGCGATTGTCGGCGCGAAGTCGCTCATCGGTGCGGGTTCGGTCGTCGGCGCGAATGCGAACATTCCGCCCTTGGTCGTCGCGGCCGGCGCACCGGCGACGGTAAAGAAAAAGCTCGAGGGCGAAGCGGTGCACTGGGTCGAGCATGCCGGTCCTGAGTACGTCACGCTGTCGCGCTCGTATCTCGACCACGGGATCGGCGACCCCGAAATGCACGAGGTAGCCGCAGCGCGCTGATTCGGCGGTCGGGGCTCCGGCCGTGAACCGGCTGTGGCGGCACCGGCTCCCAGCTTTAATCGCTAGCTTTGCGCATCGCAAACGGCCGGGCGCGCCTGGCTATCAAAGCTTCGATGCCCGACTTTAATTCAGCTCAGCGGCATGCGCCGTCGTTTTCAGCGACATGCGCCCTCGTTTCACGGCGCAGGATCGCAGTGCTGGCGTTTTCCGCGGGCAACGACTTCGCGCGGTGCACGATGTGCCTACGGGCGGCGGAATGGGTCGACACGCAGTTCGCGATCTGCGCGAACGACAGCGATTCAGGTGCTGACGGTACTTGCAAGGCGATCGCGGGCGCGCACGCAGTGTTCGACGCGATCAACGAACCAGCCGGCGGACCGGGCCCAGAACTCGTGAAACACGCTTTGCCGCTTACCTTCTTACCGTGATTTCTTACTTCGTTTCGCGTTTATAAATGTCCAAACGAGTGAACGAAAATCACGCGCTTTAGCGCGCTCCCTAGACACGAAGTCCACTCCGAGGCGATCGTCGTAGTGCATCATTTGCATAGCCGTTCGCCGCACGATGCACGACCAACGTCAAACGAGGATCTCCATGGCGAAAACTCCGACCAAACGCAACGCGTCGACCAATGCCCCGCTAAAATCATCCGCTGGAAGGCACGTCAAGGAACCGGTATCGGCCAAGGCCGCGGCGCTCGCTCCGTTCCGCGCGCTGCCGAACGACAAGACGCTTACGACCAATGGGGGCGTGCCGATCGCGGACGACGAGAATTCGCTGCGGGCCGGCGAACGCGGACCGACGCTACTCGAAGATTTCATTCTGCGCGAAAAGATTACGCACTTCGATCACGAGCGAATTCCCGAGCGCGTCGTGCATGCGCGCGGAGCTGCGGCCCACGGCTACTTCCAAGTTTACGAATCGCAGTCGGCTGTCACGCGCGCCGCTTTTTTGAACGACCCCAACGTGCAGACGCCGGTGTTCGTGCGGTTTTCGACCGTCGGCGGCTCGCGTGGTTCAGCCGATACGCCGCGCGACGTGCGCGGCTTCGCCGTCAAGTTCTACACGCAGGAAGGCAACTTCGACCTCGTCGGCAACAACATGCCGGTCTTCTTCATCCAAGACGCGATCAAGTTTCCGGATTTCGTGCACGCGGTCAAACCCGAGCCGCACAACGAGATTCCGCAAGCGTCCTCGGCGCATGATACGCTGTGGGATTTCGTGTCGCTCACGCTCGAGTCGAGCCACACGATGATGTGGCTGATGTCGGATCGCGCGCTGCCGCGCTCGTACGCGATGATGGAAGGCTTCGGAGTGCACACCTTCCGGCTCATCAACGCCGACAACGAAGCGCGCTATGTGAAGTTTCACTGGAAACCCGTACTGGGCGTGCATTCGCTCGATTGGGACGAAGCCCAGAAGCTGGCCGGCAAAGAACCCGACTTCAACCGGCGCGACTTGTACGAGCGGATCGAGAACGGACAGTTCCCGCAATGGGAACTGGGTCTGCAGATTTTCGGCGATGCTGAAGCCGACTCGTTCGACTTCGATATCTTGGACCCCACCAAGCTGATTCCCGAAGAACTCGTCCCGGTCACGCGCGTCGGCAAGATGGTTCTCAATCGCAATCCGGACAGCTACTTTGCCGAAACCGAGCAGGTCGCGTTTTGCACCAGCCATCTCGTGCCCGGCATCGGCTTCACCAACGATCCGCTGCTGCAGGGCCGCAACTTCTCGTATCTCGACACGCAGCTTTCGCGGTTGGGCGGCCCGAACTTTCACGAGATCCCGATCAACCGGCCCGTATGCCCGTTCAGCAACGGCCAGCGCGACGGCCTGCACCGCATGACGATCGACGCCGGCGAGACATCGTACTCGCCGAACTCCCTCGACGGCAACTTCCCAATCGCCAAGAGCGTCGAGGCCGGCGGGTTCGCCACCTATCCCGCGCGCGTCGACGGCGTGATGCGGCGCGTGCGTTCGGCATCGTTCAGCGATCATTTCTCGCAAGCGAAGCTGTTTTGGAACAGCATGTCGGACACCGAAAAAGAGCACATTACCGGCGCGTTCTCGTTCGAGCTCGCCAAAGTCAAGCGCGTCGAGATCCGCCGGCGCGTCATCGAGAAGATGCTCGCGCAGATCGACTTGGGGCTCGCCTCCGCGGTAGCCGCCAACGTCGGTCTCCCGGCTCCCGCCGCCCCAGCCCAAAACGGCGCGCCGGCCAAGGCGAACGGCAAATCCAAAGCGCCGGCGGCGGCCTTGACTTCCCCGCTGCTCAGTCAACTCAATCCGCAAATCGGCGTGATCGGGAACATCACCGGCCGCAAAGTCGCGATCCTCGTCGCCGATGGTGCAGCCGCCGCCGACGTGGAGACGATGAAGGACGCGCTGGCGGACGCCGGCGCCGAAGGCCTCGTGATCGGGGCGACGCTGGCGCCGGTCGCCGGCGAGGGCGGCCAGATCGCCGTCGACCATACGATCCTCACGATGCCGTCCGTGGCGTTCGACGCCGTGTACCTGCCGTCGGGAATGGCGCCCGCGGCCGCGCTGCCCGGCGCGGGCGAGCTGCGCAACTTCATCGGCGAGGCCTACAAGCACGCCAAGGCCCTTGCCGCGAGCGGCGACTCGGCCGCCGACATCCTTACCAAGCTCGGGATCGAAACGGCCGACGGTCACGCTAACGGTGTGGTGACCGGCGAAGCGGCCGAGATCAGCGCCCGCTTTATCGAGGAGATCGGCAAACACCGGGCCTGGAGCCGCGTCGGCCGGATGACGGTTCCCCGGTAGCGCTCCAACTCGCTCGGAGTAAAGGCGAGCGTGGCGAGGGATGCGGGACCGCACGCCCGTCGGGCGAATCGAATTTCACCCAGAACTTCTCCACGATCGGCTGGGTTCAAGGGAGCATCATGGCAACGAAATTAGCATCCCGCACCCCCGAACATTTGGCGACTCCGAGCGACCTCGACGCCGAGGCAGCGGGTAAGATCGCCGGCGCGATCAATCCGCTGATCGCCGATGCGTTCGCGCTCTATCTCAAAACGAAGAATTTCCACTGGCACATGTCGGGCAGCCACTATCGCGACTACCATCTGCTGCTCGACGAGCACGCTGATCAGATCTTCGCGATGACGGACATCCTAGCGGAACGCGTACGGAAAACCGGCGGAACGACGATCCGTTCGATCGGCGACGTCGCTCGTCAGCAAGCCGTCAGCGACAACGACCAATCGTTCGTCGCGCCCGGCGACATGCTGCGCGAACTCATGGAAGACAACAAAGCCTTCGCCGCACGTCAGCGCTCCGCGCACGAAGTCGTCGACGAAGTGAAGGACGTCGCGACGGCTAGCATCCTCGAAAACTTCATCGACGAAACCGAACGGCGCACGTGGTTCTTGTACGAGACCGTTGTCGGAGGCGAGCATACCGCATAGCGGCTCCTGGCGCGAAAATCTCGGCCGCCCGCCGACGAACGGGCGGGGACGTTCGATGTTCCCCAATTAGCAAAACGCCGACCTTACGCGGGCGGCGTTTTTGCTTCAGCCCGCGCCGAATTTCCCTCGATGAGCTGGAAGGCTGGTTGCCGCATTTATCGGCACGGCGCGCTCTCGTGAGTGTTTGGCTCAAAACTGGCTCAAAGCGATGTTCGAGCGCGGCTTGACCTATCTCGCTAGTTGCAGCGTGGACGCAGGTACCTTTGGGATCAGGTCGTTACCGGCCTGTGCAAACATCAGTTGGGATATGGCGGATGCCGCAACCGGCCTTCCCGTGAGAAATCCCTGGACGTCGGAACATCCAGCGGACATAAGAGAACTCCGCTGCTCGATCGTTTCAACACCTTCCGCGATCACCCGCAGGTTGAGTGCCGCCGCGAGTGTCACGATCGCGCAGATGACCGCCTTAGCCTCGACGTCAATGCCTAAGTTTACGATGAACGAGCGATCGATCTTTATTTTGTCGATCGGATAACGTTGCAGATAGCTCAAGCTGGAGTAGCCGGTCCCAAAGTCATCGAGCGCTATGGCGAAGCCGAAGTCGCTCAGTTTCTGCAGCGTTGCATGCGTGGCCGGGTCGTCTCCAATGAGGAGGCTCTCGGTGATCTCTAACTCGAACTGACTAGGTACGGCGCAGGTCTCGCGCACCAAGTCCTCAACGATTTGGAAGAATTGCTTTTGCCGAAGCTGATGAGCCGAAACGTTGACGGCCACCTTGAGGTTCGGCCAGAGTAAACTATCCTGGAAGGCGCGGCGGAGTGCGAAGACCCCCAACTCGACAATGAGTCCACATTCCTCGGCAAGCGGAATGAAGATGCTCGGCGGCACCACGCCGCGTTCTCGATGGGTCCATCTTGCCAGAGCTTCGACCCCCACGACGTCTCCAACGCTATCTACCTGCGGCTGGTACGCAAGCTCGAGTTCGCCGTTTGCTAAAGCGTTCCGAAGGTCGACCTGCAAGGCGCGCCGAGAGGTCACCGCAAGGTCCATCGCGGGCTCAAAAAAAGCAAATTGCCCACGCCCCGCTTCCTTGGCTTTGTAAAGCGCAAGATCTGCCTGACGAAGGCAATCAAGAGGATCCATCGACGAGGCTTCGATAACGGTCACCCCCAGACTGCAGCCAAGGTGAACCTCGCCTATGGATAGTGCGATCGGCAACGCCATTTGTTGCACGATGCGCTCGGCTAAAGCTGCCGCACTTTCGCGGTCCGCGTTCAAGTGCACGATTGCGAATTCGTCTCCGCCAAGCCGCGCGGTCGTGTCGGCGCGCCGGCACAGCTTGACCAGACGTTCGGACGCGCGCTGCAGCAATTCGTCTCCGACAAGATGTCCAAACGTGTCGTTTACCACTTTGAACTGATCGAGGTCGATGAGATGGAGCGAAAAGCTGTCCCCGCTGCGACTCGTCGACTCCAAGGCAAGTGAAAGCCGCTCCGACAGCAGAGCGCGATTGGGTAAACCGGTGAGCGAGTCGTGATAGGCGAGATGCCTTATGCGCAACTCGCTTGCGGTTATCGCGGCCTGTGAACGTTCGATCTCCTCGACCCGCACGGACCGCTCGATCAGCGCCTCGCGGATCGAGAACATTTCGGCCAGGTCTTCGGCCATGAGAGCATTTGCGCGGTTGATGCGTTTGAGGTCCCGGTCGTTGTCGAGGTAACTTGCGTTGATGGCCAGGAGCAGACGCTTGACGTCGAGCTCGCCGCCCTCGGAGCAGTCACGGTACTGGCGTTCGAGCAGGCGGTGCAACGCAGACGTCATGCCGTCTCTTGGATCATCATAACCGTCATCGTCTGATTATGAAGCCCACAAGATCCGGTGACTCCGTTTCCAACGATCTCTCCGTACGAATAAAAGCCGATCTGGCGGACACGATCGGACAGTGACGCCGCGGTTGCCTCGACTTCGTCGGCGGTGCGTTGTTTCATCAGCAAACGCCGGCCGACGCAACTTATGAGCACGGCAAAACCTTCACTTTGGGCGTCGATGAGCCCACCGGTCTGTTCGGCCGCGGCGGCTGCCCCGCGTACTAAGTTATCGAAGTCTCCACGCATGAGGCGGGCGTGCCAACCCTGTGGAATATCGCCGGCGAACGTCATCGTCCGCCGATCGTGATCGACCGACAGCACCGTTCGGACAACCTCGTCTTGAGGGTCCGCCGGGTTCGTTAGCAGTAGCGGATAAAGGAGTCCCGAAGCCGGCAGATCGGCCGCTTCGTCGCCGAGGTAACGCGTATACAGATCGAGCGCGGGCTTCCCGTCCATCTCGTAGAGCACCGCGCCTTCGGCGCGGGTTACCCGTCTGCTCGGTCCGAAAAAGTCCCAGCCGTGGGCCATTCCCAAGCGAATATTGAGTTTCGCGCCGTAGAAACCGAGTGCGGCGATCGAATTGTCCGTCGGTATCGCATCAGCTCCGACGAGGGTCTTAGTGAACGCGGCTCCGTCGCCGGCGAGACCGCCGCCAAGCGGAACGTCGGTACCGAGCACGCTCTGGACACCGGCGACGAGTTCGCTGCCGTTTACGTGCAGGCCGTCCGAAAGAAGAAGTACGCCGGCGAGGTCCAAGCGGGGCAGCTGCCCCGCAATGCACTGGCCGGCTTCAAATGATGATTTTCCCTCCAGCGCGAGCCGGGCCAGTTCGACTCGGGAACCATTGAATTCGACTGCCAGCGCCGTACCGGCTGTATCGCTCAACGCCGGACCGTTGATGGCCGTGCCCGTCGAACATCCAAGAATACGCGCCTTGGGACAATTGCTGCGCAAGGAGTTGTAGACGGACGGTTCACCGATCGTTTCGCGCGCCCCGAAATAGATGACGAAATCAGCGTTGGCGCAGTCGGATTGGAAAGCGAACGTCTTTTCCGGTCCGAGCCAGGTAAGGGGCCAGTAGCGCACAACTCACACTCACTAAGCGCGATCGGGTCGCCGACCGCAAGCATGTACTTAAAGATATCTCGTCCTAAAATGGCAGCTACCTTAGCGATCTCGGAGTTTTTGCGCTTGTCCGAGAAGTGACAACCGGAGGCGCGGCGATTCGCGCGCTCGAGACCGAGTTGAGATCGTAGCGCGCCCGGAAGCGGCATCTTTGTGAGGAGAGGGCGCACAAGTGTACCCCGCGCACGTCGCCGGCGATCCTCGCGAACGCAACGCGTAATGGAGCGATATCGAGCGCGGTCTTTGCTTTTTCGCTACACCGAGCACAGGCGCAAATCGCTCACGACCGAATGGCGGGCCGGAAGCATGGTGATAGACCGCGATTGAGACGAGCCGGCGCGCGATCGTCGCCGGGGCGCGCGATCATCGCGGGGCAATATCGGTGGCAGACAGTGCCACCGATTTGCCGCCAACGCATCCGCAACGGTCCGCGGTGCATCCTCCCAGGCCGAGCAATGGGCTCAGCCTCGGTGGACTCCTTATCAATTGCTTAGCCCTTAGCTGATGAGTTGCGCTGACGATTTTCTTGATCTGCGGCTGGAAGGGCGAGGCTAAGCCTTGGTGCGGCGTCAGGGTCCTGCGAAGTGCGATTCGTCGCCGTACGGCACGAACAGCGTGTGCTCCTGAAGAAAGCGTAAGCGCACCGTACCGACCTTGCCGTTGCGATGCTTGGCGATGATGAACTCGGTGAGATCGGGTTCGGGCGCGCTCTCCGGATTGTAGTACGCATCGCGATACAGGAACGAAACCATGTCCGCCTCCTGTTCGATAGCGCCCGAGTCGCGTAAGTCCGACAGCATCGGGCGTTTGTCGTTGCGGGATTCGACGCCGCGGTTGAG
>PLAE01000274.1 GCA_003134035.1 Candidatus Velthaea versatilis | reverse complement strand
CACAAGATGATGCTCGACCACTATCAGCAGACGAAGAACGTTCTCGTCAGCTACGATCCCAACAAACTTGGATTCTTCTAAAGCGGCGACACGCGTCGACGCGACCCCCGCAGCCGTCGAGTTGATCGAGCGGCTGCGGGATCGCTACGGCCCCGTGATGTTCCATCAATCCGGCGGCTGTTGCGACGGCAGCAGTCCCATGTGTTACCCCGTCGGAGACCTCATGCTGGGCAGCGCCGACGTCCGGCTCGGTGAAATTGCCGGCGCGTCATTCTATATGAGCGCCTCGCAATTCGCGTATTGGCAACATACCAAACTCATTATCGATGTGGTGCCGGGTCGCGGCGGCATGTTCTCGCTCGAGAACGGCGAGGGCGTCCGATTCCTCACGCGCTCGCGCATGTATACGCCCGAGGAGCTCGCAGCACTCACTCCCGTCGAAACAGTAAATTCGTAATCATCAGTACTTTGAAATTATCAGCAGTCACTTTGTAATTATCAAAGGTAATTACAAACGGAGAGGAATCTTCTTATGCAGGAACGTCAACCCGGCCGAGGTCGATTGGCCGGTATCCTTGGAATGCTCGCGATCACCGCGTCGGCGGTCCTCGGAGTTCGCTCGCTTCCGACGCACGCGGCGTCGGAATACGCTACCGTTACGGACGCCCGCCTGACCGACGCGACTAAAGATGACGGCTGGCTGATGTACCGCCGCACGTGGGACAGCCAAGGCTATTCGCCGATCGACCAAATCACCGCGGCCAACGTAAGCGGCCTCAAGCCCGTCTTCACCTACGACACCGGACTTAAACAGGGCCACGAAGCACCGCCGATCGTCAACGGCCGGTTCATGTACGTCACCACGCCGCTCGACCATCTCATCGCGCTGGACGCGGTGACCGGCAAAGTCCTTTGGAAGTACGTCCACGTCATTCCGCCGGTGGCGCTCAAAACGATCTGTTGCGACGTCGTGAACCGCGGCGTCGCGCTGTATGGCGACAACGTGTACATGGAGACGCTCGACAACCACGTCATTGCGTTTGACGCGCAGACCGGCAAGATCGTGTGGAACAAAGCGCTCAAGCCGCCCGGCGTCGGTTACGCGATGACCGCGGCTCCGCTCGCGATCGAAGGCGGCAAGATCATCACCGGCATCGCCGGAGGTGAATACGGCGGCCGCGGCTTCATCGCGGCTCTCGACGCGAAGACCGGCGACCTGCTCTGGAAATTCCAAACCGTTCCGGCGCCCGATCAGCCCGGCGGCAACACCTGGAAACCCGGCATGTACAAGACCGGCGGCGGCTCGACTTGGCTGACCGGCACCTACGATGCCGAAACCAAGACGCTCTTCTGGGGCGTCGGCAATCCGGGTCCGTGGCTGGCCGATCTGCGGCCGGGCTCGAACCTTTATACCGACTCCGTCGTCGCGCTCGATCCCGAAAACGGCAAGCTCAAGTGGTACTACCAGTACACTCCGCATGACACGTGGGACTACGACTCGACCAGCGAGCAAATTCTGGCCGACATCCCCTACAACGGCTCGACCGTCAAGGCGCTCATTCACGCCGACCGCAACGGCAACGTGTACGCCCTCGATCGGGCGACCGGCAAATTCCTGTGGGCCAAACCGTTCGTCAAAGCGACCTCGGTCGTCGGATTCAAAGATGGTCAAGCCGTCACGGATCCGAAAGCGCGCCCGCACTTAGGCACCTCGATCTTCACCTGCCCGAGCTTCCTAGGCGGCACCAATTGGTACCCGCCGTCGTATAACCCCGACACGCACATGCTCTATCTCCCCAGCAATGAGTGGTGCATGACGATGAAAGGTGTCGGCACGGACTACAAAGCCGGGCTGCCGTATCTAGGCGAATCGTTCAAAGTCGTGCCGCAACCGGGCACCGACGGGTTCGGCGTCTTCCAGGCGATCGACATGAGCAACGGCAAACGCGTCTGGAGCTACGACACCAAGTTCCCGTGCAACGGACCGGCGCTCGCGACCGCGGGCGGCGTGGTCTTCACCGGAACGCTCGACCAGAAGTTCCTCGCCTTCAACGACAAGACGGGCAAGATTCTGTGGAGCTATAAGACCAGCTCGGGCATCGTCGGCGTGCCGATCACCTATAAAGTTGACGGCAAGCAATATGTGGCGGTGTTCGCCGGCTACGGCGGCGCGACGCCGCTCTGGGCGCCGGCAACCAAGACGGACGACATCCCGACCGGCGGACGGCTCTACGTCTTCGCCTTGCCCGGCAGCAACTAGGTGCTTCTGACCCGAACAAATCGTTTGGGTGCGCTCGCCGCGACGGTGGCACTCGTCCTGGGCTTCAACACCCCGGGGCGAGCCACCGCCGCGAGCACGCGTCCGCACACCGCATGCTTGGACTCGTCGAGTCCGTCATACACCGCCGACCGGCGCGTCATCGCGTCGCTCGCGCACTACGGCGACGTGCTCGCCCCGTTCGTCTTCGACGGCAGTTCGGGCGTGAGCGATCGTTTTTTCCAATTTTTGAGCCGCACGAAATGCAGCATCATCATGGGCTTTCCGGTCGATCTGGTCGATCCGGATCCGCCCGACGGCCTAGCCTTCACCAAGCCGTACCTCACGACGTCCTACGTCCTCGTGGCGCGCGGCCCGCTGCGCCAATCGACGCTGCGGCCGGGGATGACGATCGCCGTCGGAATGGCGACGGCTCCGCATTTTTATCTTGCTGGTGCGTTCGGGAAAATTCCAAATTTCACGGCCGATACGTTTCAGACGCAGGAGCAAGTCCTCGAATCGCTCCTGGCCGGTCACGCCGACGCGGCGATGGTCTGGGAACCGTCGCTCGTACGCTACCAAACGACGCATCCGGCAGCGCGCAAACTGCACATCTCGCCGCTAGCGATCGCACATGCGCGCTGGCACATCGCGGCACTGTATCTGAACAGCGATCCGATTCAAGCCCGTCGGTTCGAGAACGCCCTTGAGCGGCTCGAACGCAGCGGCCAACTCAAAGCAATCGTCAAACCATACGAACGGGAGAACGGCTAACGTGTACAAGAGTCTGGTTGTGGTGCTCGGCAGCGCGGCGCTCCTCGCGGGAGCGTCGGTGCGTGCCTCACAAGCCGAAACAGAACCATCCGGCGCGGCGCTGTTCACGAGCGCACAAGCCGCAGCGGGCGGCAAAACCTACGCCGCGAGTTGCTCCAAGTGTCACGGCGCGAACCTCGAAGGCGTGTCGGCGCCGGCGTTGCGCGGCGCGGGCAGCGGCCTGGCCGGTACTTCCGTCGGGGATGCGTTCACGTTTATTTCGACGCAGATGCCGGCCGGTAATCCGGGCAGCCTGTCAAACACCGAATACGCGAACGTCGTCGCCTATATCCTGAGCCGCAACGGTCATGCGGCCGGTCCCACGAGCCTGACGGCCGTGTCGGCGAAAGCGAGCAAAGTCAAAGTCTGATCAATCGCTCGACGTGTCCCGGGAAGGCACGCCGCCGCGCCTCGCCGCTCTGCGTACTGCCGGCTGCCGGGCCGCCGAAAGTCCCGTAGTTTCACGGATGCACCGGCCCGGCCGCCGGCGCTACGCTGGTGTCGCAGCGGCTGAAGTCCCCGTACCCGCCGGCGCGACGCGGCAGCGTCTCGTGTTCGGCGGTCGGCGACCGCATCGGCGGCGCTGCGTCACTCGAGCGCAGGAGCGATCCGTGGAGCCGAAAGCGTCGGTCACCTCAGAGCAAACGCGCGCGGCGGGGATACCGCGCCTGCGCGACCAAGCCGTGCTGCGCGCCGCAGCGCGGGGCCCGGCACCGCCCGGCATGCTCGCTTTCGCTGCCGCAACCGATCCCGACACCCAAGCCGTCTACGAGTTTTCCGCCGCCGGCCCAGTGGTCGCGCTGGAGAACGTCGACGCCGACGACCCGCGGGCCGGCCAACGGCAGCGCCGATTACCCATCGAGATGTTCTTGCACTGGCCGGGCGCCGAGATCGGCGGCGAGTTGACGTGCGCCACGTATTGGGCGAGTCTCACGCTGCGAGCCGAGGGGTCGTACCGCTTTTGCGGCGGATACGTTAACCTCGGCGACCGTCCGGAGAGTGCCCCGCTCCATAACTTCTGCGTCGCCGCCGTCGTCGTGGGAGGCGACGGCGCCGGCCTCTCGTTTGCCGTGCGCGGACGCAACGTCGCGAGCGTCCCGCAATCGCTATCGCGGCCCACGTGGCGCATCGACGGGTCCGATACGGCAATCGCCGACCGCTGGACGGCCCTCGCGAGAACCCTCGTCGGCGTGCTCGCGGCGGCCAATGCGACGGCGCCCGGCGGGAGCGTCAGCGCGATTCCCACCGCGCTGTGCAAGCTCAACCTCGCCGGGTGCCGGCCGGTCACGGTCGTCCCGATCCTTGCGCACGTCGCGGCGCGCTGAACGCGGAGCACGAAGTCGACGGCGCACACGGGCACCCGGCCCGAGATCTCAAGCGGCCGCGAGCATGTGCGCGAGCAGCGAGCGCAGCCGTTCGACGCGCAGCGGCTTGTTGAGGTAACCGAAGCCGCGCTCAGCCGCGCGGCGGCGCGCCACGTCGCTGGGATCGGCGGTGATGACGATGGCCGGAATGTCGTGGCAGGCGAACGACGCGCGCAGCGCGTCGATCGCATCGAAACCCGACGACCCGTCATGCAAATGATAATCGGCGAGAATCGCGGCCGGACGTTCGCGCCGGCCGCGCGAGCGCGACAGAGCATCATCGATTGAATGCGCGGCGACCGCGTCCATGCCCCAGCCGCTGAGCACCGTGCGCATCCCGTCGAGCGTCGGCCCGTCGTCGTCGACGATGAAGATGGTTCGACCGCGCAGCGGCTCGCCGGCGCGATCCGCCCGCGCTGCCGGCAGCGCGCTCTGCTCGGCGAGCGGCACGGCAACGCTGAAGACCGAGCCGCGGCCGACGCGCGAACGCACGTCGACCGTCGCGCCGATCAGCCGTGCGATCCGGTCGACGATCGCCAGCCCCAGACCCATGCCCGGCGCCCGGTCATCAGCTTCCGGATGGGCCAGCCGGTGAAATTCCCGAAAGATCGCGCGCAAGTCCGCCGCCGGAATGCCGCTGCCCGTATCCCACACTTCGATCTGCAGCCGGCTCGCGCGGCGGCGGGCGCCGACGAGCACCCCGCCACGTTCGGTGTAGCGCAGGGCGTTGCCCAGCAAATTGCGCAGCACGCGCTCGAGCAACCGGATATCGGTGTGCACCAGCGCCTCACACGGGACGACGCGCAGACGCAGACCGCGTTCCTCGGCGGCGAGCCCGTACTCGTCGGAAAGATGCCGCAATAACGGATCGATCGCGACGTCGGTCAGCTCGGCATGCATCGCGCCCGCATCGAGCCGCGACATATCGAGCAGCGTGCGCAGTAAGCTCTCCGCGCTCTCGAGTGACCGGCAGACCCGGTCGAGCATCGTCGCCGCCTCGGCGTCGAGCGGCCGTTCCGCGAGCGCGTCGACGAACAGCCGCGCGACGTTGAGCGGCTGCAGCAGATCGTGGCTGGCGGCGGTCAAAAACTCGGTCTTGCCCGCATTGGCGCGTTCAGCGTCGGCCTTCGCGACGTTGAGCATCTCCTCGACCACGCGGCGCTCCTCGATCTCCGCCGAGAGTTGCCCGTTGAGCGACTGCAGCTCGGCCGTGCGCTGCCGTACCGTTGATTCGAGCGTGATCGCCGCCTGAAACAAACTGAAGGCGTTGCCCTGCGCATCCGTGCTCCGCTCGACGCGATCGATGAGCACCTTGACGATCTTCTTGAGCTTGGCGTTCTCGCGCGCGAGATCGTCGACTGAGAGTTCGCCGCCATCGAGCCGGGAGCTCATGCGCTGGACTCGCCGCCGAACGCGATGCCGCTGAACGTTTGGTTGAGGTGCATGGCCTGAAATTGTTCGCCGTAGGTCGAGAACCCGACCACGTTGTTGGCCGCGAGCAGGCGCGAAACGCGCCCTTCCATGCCGCGCGTCTGCAACTCGAGCCGGCGGAAGATACAGTCGAAGCCGAGCACCGCCGCGGGTGGCCCAACCGCGCGTTCGATGCGCGCGAAGAGCACATCGAGGTCCGCGATCATATCGCTGCCGGCGCCGGCCGAGAGCACGAGTCCTTCGTCGATTGCGCAGTAGAACGTCAAACTCGAATCGTCGTTCACGCTGCGGATCGAGCGCACGTAGTCGTCGCCGCCGACGCGCACGGTGAGCGGATGCGTCGCCAGTTGCATCGGCGCGAGCGGTTCGCTCCCGGCGCCCGACAACCGCGCGTATTCGGCACTGGCGGGCTCGGCGTTGATCTCGGTCACGACGCGCCGGACCGGATCCGCCTCGGTGATGACCATCTTCGTGCCCAGGCTGCGAATGTGCTGGGTCTTGAAGACCTCGAATGGCCGGTCGGTGTGAATCAGCGCGAGGACCGCGCTCTGGGCGAAGAATGCGCTTTCGTGAAAGACGACGGTCTCCTTGAAGCGCAGGTTGTCGCCCGCCGAACCGCCGACGAGCGGGATGTCGCCCAACCCGCGCGCGATCGCGCTGAGAACCGGCTCCTCGATCCCGGCCAAACCGTCGATGAGTAGCAGCGCGAAGGTGTTGCTCGCGTTCGCTCCGGGCGCCCGCAGGGAAAGGCGTTTGATCAGTCCTTCGACCGTCGAGGCGACCTGCAGCAGCGAACTCGTCGCGAGATGTTCGCAGCGATCGCTCACGACGATGAACTCCGAGCGCGAGAAGCTCATCCCGACCAGCGCGCCATTCGTATAACCGTCGAGCGAAATTTCGCCAGCGGTCGTGCAGCCCAGGAGTTGCGTTCCGGCGAAGCGGTCGGCCAGCGCCGCCTCGAGACGCTCGAGATCGTACGTCGCCGAGCAGAAAAAAACGACCGCTCCGACGTCCGGCGCGTTGAGCTGATCGGCAAGATCCTGCGCGGCGAGAATCGGGTCGCGTATTCGGGTCAGTCCGCGGCGGATTTGCGCCATGCTGTCCTTTTCGCTTGAACCGCCCGAGTGCCCGCGGAAACGCTTAAATCGGCGCTTCGACCTCAATGATATTCGTGAGCTGCGTGTACCGGTACACTTCGCGGCCGACCGGATCGTACGAGGCCGCAACGCTGTGCGGCGCGCTCACCGGATAGGTGATGACCCGATCGTCCCCGACCGCTGCGATCCAGCGCCGGATCCGCTGGCGACCCTTGAGCACGAGCAGCGCCTCGCGGTTCAGAAACTTCGTCGCGGTCGCACGCATGGCTGGCCAGCTTTCTCGGTGCAGCTCGTCTGATAACGGTCTGCCTAATGTGAGGGGAATTGACCCACCGGGACAAACCACCCAGCTTGGTCAAGATGGGAAGATAAGCGAATTTAGCAGATCACGCTGGAGGGACCGGTCGCTTGCGTCGATACGGTTGATATGAAGCGTACAATGACGGCGACAGAACCGAGCGTACGCTGCTCGGGAACGACCCGGTCCGAAGCGCTTTGCCGCGGCCACGCGCGCTATAGTTGCGCGTGCGGCCGGCATTGGTGCGGAACCCACATCGTGCGTTCGGGAACGGGGCTGCGTTGCCCCGCCTGCAGCGGTCCCGCCAGCCTCACTTAACCCAACGGAACCGCGGTCCGCGGCGAAACCTCGAACTCTTCGCGTGACGGCGCCGAGAGCGGCTCGTCGAGCGTCGCAGCCAGCGTCGGGCCGTCGGGCAGCGGAAAAGCCTCATCGAGCGGTCGCTGCAAGGCGATGGTCAGCGTACCATCCGGGCCATGCGCGATGCCGCGAATTTCCCAACCTTGCGCGCCCATGAGCGCCAAGGTCGGGTCGATTCCACCGGCTGCTTCCGCCGGGCTGATCGGGTAGAGGCTGAACTCGAAGCGCGCGCGCATTGGCCTCTTCTACCCGGTCGGTGTCCCGGCATCACCCGGCCCCGCGAGGCAGCGACGCAGCACTTCGTAAAGTTGCGGGCTCCCGCTGAGGTGGCCAGGACGGCGTGTCAAAGTCCGTGCGCATGAACACCGATGCGGAACTCACCTACGGGTCTTATCTGCGCATCGACGACTTGCTCGATCTGCAGCGGCCGCGGAGCGACCCGCCGCACCATGATGAGCTGCTCTTCATCATCATCCACCAAGTCTACGAACTGTGGTTCCGCCAACTGCTGCACGAGATCGAGGCGGCGATGCGCAATCTGCGCAGCGACGATCTGCTCAAAGTCTCCAAGGGGTTCCGCCGGATTCACGCCATCCAACGGCTGCTCGAACAGCAAGTCGACATCCTCGAAACGATGACGCCGCAAGATTTCAACGCCTTCCGCGCCGGCCTCAACCCGGCCAGCGGCTTCCAATCGGCCCAATTCCGTGAGATCGAATTCCTGTGCGGCGCGCAGAAGACAGGCTACCTCAAATATCTCGAGCCGACCAGCGCTGAACGCGAACGGCTCGAACGGCGGCTGGCCGAACCGACGCTGTACGACGACCTCAAGGCGCTGCTGGCGCGAAAGGGATTCGCCGTCGGCGGTTCGAACGCGCTCATCGCCGCGTTCCGGACGATCTACGAACACGAAGCGGAGTATTTCGGCCTGCACATGCTGCTCGAGGACTGCATCGAATTCGACGAACGGATGCTCCTATGGCGCGGCCGTCACGTCCGGATGGTCGAACGGATGATCGGATTCAAACCCGGCACGGGCGGATCGCTCGGAGCGCGCTACCTGCACACCACGCTCGAGAAACGCTTCTTCCCCGAATTGTGGGCGGTGCGCACCGAACTGGGCACGTGAGGGCGGCGCCGGGCGCGGCGTTCCGCTCGATCGCCCTCGCGCTGCCGGCAGCCGAGGAGGTCGAGCACATGGGCAGCCCGGCGTTTCGCGTCAGCGGCAAGATCTTCGCTCAACTCGCCGAGCTCGAAACGGCCGGGCTCGTGAAGCTCTCGCTCGCCGAGCAAGATGCCTGCTTGGCGACCGACCCGGAGCGATTCTGGGTGCCCGCCCACTGGTCGAAATTCGGCTGGACATACGTGCGGTTGACTCGGGCCGATCCGGCGGAGTTGAGCCGGCTGCTCGAAATGTCATGGCGGCTCATCGCTCCGAAAAGACTCGCGGCAACACTGCCGGCCGCGAAACGGGGATGACGAGCGGGATGATGACGACGGCGGCGCGGCTGCGCGAACGCTTCGGCGGTCTGGATGAGAACACGTGGCTGGCAAGCCATTCGATGGGCGCGCCGCCGCTGGCAGCGCGCGACGCGCTGGCCGGCTATTGGCAAGCCTGGGCCGACCACGGACCCGAAGCCTGGCCCGGCTGGCTCGCGCGCATGCGCGCGATCGCCGATGGGATCGGCGCGATCATCGGCGCTCCGCCGGGTTCGGTTTCGCTGCTGCCCAACGTCTCGCTGTCGCAGGCGGCGATCGCGTCGTCACTGGCGTTCACTTCCGAGCGCAACGAGGTCGTCTACGAAGCGCTGCAATTTCCGTCGCTCGCCTACGTATGGACGGCCTGGGAGCGTTTCGGCGCTCGCACGCGCTGCGTGCCGACCGACGACGGTATGACGATTCCCACGGCCCGCATCACCGCGGCGATCGGCGAGCGGACCGCCGTCGTCGTCCTCTCGCACGCCTATTACCAATCGGGGGCACTCATCGACGTCCCGGCGATCGCCGCGCACGCGAAGCGGATGGGCGCGCTCGTCGTGCTCGACACCTATCAAACGACAGGCATCGTGCCCTACGACGTCCGCGAGCTGGGCGCCGACATCGTCGTCGGCGGTTCGCACAAGTGGCTGTGCGGCGGTCCGGGCTGCGGATTCATCTACGTCGATCCCGCCCTGGCGGCGACGTTCGAGCCAGCGGTGACCGGCTGGTTCGGCCACGCCGAGCCGTTTGGATTCGCGCCGGCGCCGATCGCCTACGCGTCGGGCCCCATGCACTGGGCCAGCGGAACGCCGACCATCCCCGGCTATCTCGTCGCGCAAGCAGGTCACGATTTGATTCGCGAAATCGGGGTACTGGCAATCCGCGAGCACAA
>PLAE01000238.1 GCA_003134035.1 Candidatus Velthaea versatilis | reverse complement strand
CTCAAAGACGGCGAAACCAAAGGCACCTGGCGCATCGGCGACGTGACGACCGGCAAACTCATCGAAGTCATGGCGGGCCAGGCGCTGAGCGCGGGCGCCGACCACGCCGTCGCCCAGCCCGGTGAACCGATCCTCGCGGTGCGCGGTTTGAGCCGGCGCGACGCGTACGCCGACATTTCGTTTGAACTGCGGCCGGGCGAGATCGTCGGCTTTTTTGGTTTGGTCGGCTCGGGCCGCAGCGAGGTGGCGCGCGCGATCTTCGGCGAGGAGGCCGCCGACAGCGGCGAGATCTTGCTTGACGGGCGCGCCGTGACGTTCGGTTCGCCGACGGAAGCGGTGAAAGCCGGCGTGTGCTATTTGCCCGAGGACCGCAAGGGTCAGGGTCTGTTCGGCGCGCTCCCGGTGGAGTACAACGAGACCGTCGTTATTTTGCCGCGCGTGAGCCGGCTGGGCTCGATCACGCGCACCGACCGCGAGCGCGAGATCGCGCGCAAGTACGCCCGAGATCTCGCGATCAAGCCGGCCGATTTCAGCGTTCCCGCCGCGACGCTGTCGGGCGGCAACCAACAGAAAGTCGTGCTCGCGAAGTGGCTGGCCGCGGGTCCGCGCGTGTTCATCCTCGATGAGCCAACGGCGGGCGTCGACGTTGCCTCCAAGCAAGAGATTCACAACATCATCGTGCGGCTCGCGCAGCAGGATCGAATCGCGATCATGGTCATCTCGTCCGAGCTGCCCGAAGTGCTGGCCCTGGCCGATCGCGTCGTGGTGATGCACGAGGGACAGATCAGCCGCACGTTCGGCCGCGGCGCGAGCGCGCAGGACGTTCTCGCCGCCGCGATGGAGACTCGCCGAGCCGATGCGTCCGCTGCCTCCTGAGCCGGTGCTTCGCGCGCCGGGGGTCGCCCTCGTGCGCGCGCCGTATCCCGTACCCAACCGGTGGCGTGAAATCGCGTTGCGCCGCGAGAGCATCGTGCTCGCGATCTTGGTGATCGGCAGCGTCCTGTTCGATCTCACGCATCCATCGTTTCTGACGCCGCAAAATCTCGAACAGATCTTCACCAACGTCGCGGTTGTGGCGATCATCTCGATCGGGATGACGCTGGTGATCGTCACCGGCGGCATCGACGTGTCGGTCGGCTCGGCGCTTGCGCTGTGCATGTTCGCCGCGGGGAAGGTCATGGTGGTCGGCGGCGGGCTGGTGCTTGCGATTCTCGCGGGCCTCGCCGCCGGTGTGCTGGTCGGCGTGCTCAACGGAACGCTCGTCGCGTACGGCCGCATCCACCCGATCATCGTCACGCTAGGCACGCTCAATATCATCCGCGCCGTCCACATCGGCGTGCTCGGAAAGGATTGGCTCGTGCCGCCGCATCTAGCCGAGGATCTCGCCCTTGGAACGGTGCTCGGCATTCCCAACGCGTGGCTGCTCACCATGATCATCGCCGCGCTGCTGACGTGGTTCGTCGCGTCGAGGCCGCTCGGCCGCGCGATTTACGCGATCGGCGGCAACGCCGAAGCGGCGCGCCTCGCCGGCATCAACGTGCCCTTCGTGACGGTCAGCGTGTACTTGCTCATGGGGTTGCTCGTCGGTTTTGCCGCCGTCATTCAGATCGGGCAAGCCGGGACCGTGCAGCCCAACGCCGGCGTCGGGCTCGAACTGCAGGCCGTCGCCGCAACGGTCATCGGCGGCACCAGCATCTTGGGCGGCCGCGGCACGATCGTCGGCGGCCTGCTCGGCGCGCTGCTGGTTGAAGCGGTGCACAACGCGCTCATTACCGTCGGCACGATCGGGCTGCTCGAAGGGCTCGTCGTCGGCGTTCTCATCCTCATCGCGGTCGCCGCCGACGTGCTGCAGCACCGGCGTCAGCGGATCGTATGAGACGTCGCCTGCTGCTGGCCCTCGTCCTCGTCGCGACGGTCGCGCTGTTCTCGTTCATGGTGCCGAACTTTTGGCAGCCGTACAACCTGTATCAGGTCATTCAGAACGGCGTGACGATCGCGCTTGTGGCGCTGGCCGAAAGCATCGTCATTCTTTCGGGCGGCGGCGCGATCGATCTCTCGGTCGGCTCGATCTTGGGGTTAGCCGGGATGATTTTGGGCGTGCTCAACATCGAACACGGCGTGCCGATCGGCATCGCCATCGCCGGCGCATTCGCCGGCGGCGCGCTGCTGGGCGCGGTCAACGGTGTGCTCGTCAGCGTGATCCGCATTCCGCCGTTGATCGCGACGCTGGCGACCTTTTACGCCTACGCCGCAATCGCGCTGCAGATCACCCACACGCGGCCGCTGCCGGACGCGACGCAACCCGATCTGCCGACGTCGTTTCCCGCGGTGCTCATCACGATCGGCAACGGCAACGTGCAGGACGTGCCCGGCTTCGGCTGGGTGCCCAAGATCGCGGGGCAAGGCATCCCGTTTCAGGTCGGTTTCGTCTACGTTCCGCTCGCGCTGATCTTGGCGTTCGTGCTGGTCAAGACCGTCGCCGGCCGGTACCTGTACGGCGTCGGCACCAACGCGCTGGCAGCGCGCTTCTCGGCTATCGACGTGTGGGGCGTGCGCTTCTGGGCCTACGTGTCGGCCGGTTTCATCTGCGGTTTGGCGGCCGTCGTGCAGACCGGCTTGAGCGCGAGCGCGACGCCCGACGTCGGCGCGTCGATGAACCTCGCGGCGATCACGATCGCGGTGCTCGGCGGCGTCAGCATCGTCGGCGGCGAGGGCGATGTGCTCGGCATTTTACTCGCGAGTTTGATCGTGATCTTCCTGTACAACGGCCTGGGTCTCGCGCTCGGCGCGGCGGCGGGCATTTGGCAGCCGTTCAGCTTGGGCGTGCTGCTGATCGGCAGCGCGCTGCTCAACGAATCCTTACGCCGGCGGTTTTCGCTGCGCTCGTGAGCGCCACGCCGTGTTCTCAAAATCGAGGTATTCCAGATGGCCCAGACATCGGCGGCGGCGCCGTTCGAACGCAGCGGGATCAATTTGCCGAAGATTCGGCACGTCCGGGCGACCGTCGTGCGCGGCGGCGGCGGCGATTATCACGATCAAGCCGGCGGTCATTGGATCGACGATCATGTGTCGACGCCGATGGCGAAATATCCCGAGTACCGCGCCAGCCGCCAATCGTTCGGGCTCAACGTGCTCGGGACGCTCGTCGTCGAGGTCGAAGCCGATGATGGAACCATCGGGTTCGGCGTGACGACCGGCGGCGATCCCGCGGCGTGGATCGTCGAACGCCACCTGGCGCGCTTTCTCGAGGGCGCCGCGGTCACCGACTACGAGCGCATCTGGGATCAGATGTATTTGGGCAGCATTTTTTACGGCCGCAAGGGTCTGGTCGTGAACGCGATCAGCGGCGTCGACCTGGCGGTGTGGGATCTGCTCGGCCGGCTGCGCGGGGAGCCCGTGTACCACCTGCTGGGCGGCGCGGTGCGCGACGAGCAGCCGTTCTATGCCACCGGCGCGCGGCCGGATTTGGCCAAGGGGATGGGCTTCATCGGCGGCAAGCTGCCGCTCCATCACGGGCCCGCCGAGCGCGAGGAAGGTCTCAACGCCAACATCGCGCTGCTCGCCGACATGCGCGCGAAAGTCGGCGACGATTTTTGGCTGATGTACGATTGCTGGATGAGTCTGGATTTGAACTACGCGACGCGTTTGGCGCTCAAGGCGGCGCCGTACGGGCTCAAGTGGATCGAAGAAGCGCTCCTGCCCGATGACTATTGGGGCTACGCCGACCTGCGGCGCGCCGTACCGCCCGGGATGATGGTGACGACGGGCGAACACGAGTCGACGCGTTGGGGGTTTCGGATGCTGCTCGAAATGGGCTGCGCCGATATCATCCAGCCCGATGTCGGCTGGTGCGGCGGGATCACCGAACTCCTCAAGATTTCCGCCCTCGCTGATGCGCGCGGTGTGCTCGTGGTGCCGCACGCGTCGAGCGTCTACAGTTACCACTTCGTCATCACGCGCCACAACAGCCCGTTCGCCGAGTTTTTGATGATGGCGCCCAAGGCGGACGAGGTGGTCCCGATGCTCAACCCGCTGTTGTTGGATGAGCCGCTGCCGGTCAACGGGCGGCTCAAGGTACCGGATCGCCCCGGCTTCGGCGTGCGGCTCAACCCCGCGTGCGAACGCCTGCGGCCGTACACGCACTAACTGGGCTGCCGGCACGGCGACGCAGGCCGCAACCGCTGCCTCGGCAGGCTGCAGCCGTGGCCGCGATCGGCCTTGTGCTCTTGGCCGTGATCTTAGGCGGGCCAAAGTCTGAACCTCGTCCTTGCCGCAGGCGATCGCGACATCTTCGCGGCCCCCGGGTTAACATCGAGATACCGTCCCCATCGAGCCTCTGCCGACGACGTCAGCGCGAAAACGCGCACCACACTCATGAGCTGAGACCGGACGACCGATCACCTCAGAGTGGACAGATCTCTATTCCGAACGCGCGATAGACGAATAGGGACGAAATTTGCCGTTGTTGGACGCCCGCAAAGGCGTCGCAACGCCATGATACCGCTCGCCGCGATCGCGTCGCGGAACGCCGCGACGGCTCAGGCAGCCGCCCTGTCGACCCGAGAACTCGCCATCGGCATCGCCGANNCGCCGAGATCGACTCGACCGCTTACGGGCTACGCGAGCAGGCGGAATCGCTTGCGCCGGACCGCGCGTCGGGCCGCAAGCAAACCGTAACCGCGGGCGTCGTTAGTGCGATGGCGAGCATAGCCGAGAGCGTCGACGCGATTTTCTGGAAAACTCATCAGTGCGTCACCTGCGCGCTGGTTTCGAAATAATCAGGATAACGGTCGTTAGGAATCATGGGTAGCCCCGGCGGCTGGTTCAGGTCACGCTATCTCGCGATCGTGGTTACGGGTGTTTTGGGCATCGTAGCTTCACTTGGTGCCTTTGCGCTCGTCTTGTCCTGGGAAAATCGCGTCGCGGAGATCGATTTCCAAAGTAAGGCCCAGAGCTACCTTGATGCGATCAATAACGACCTGGGCGATGCCCGGACGCTGATATACACGATGGCCGAGTACGTCGATACCAATGAGCATGCTGTCGGGCGTCATCAGTTCGACTTGTTCGCAGGGATTCTTCATGAGCGGGTTGTGGGGCTGCGGAATATTGGTTGGGCGCCTCGCATTCGGCAATCCGAACGCGCGGCGTTCGAGCGAACGCAGCTGGCGGTGCTCGGCATTCCTGGTCACGAGCGCATTTTTCAACGATCCGGTCCAAGTGCGTTTATTGTGGCGAAAAATCGGGCGTCGTATTATCCGATTCTTTATGCTCAGACCGTGCGCGGATATCGTAAGACCGAGTTCAAAACAATTCTTGGCTTCGACTTGACCTCGGAGCCGCTGCGATCGGCCGCGATTCATCGAACGATCTTAACCGGCCAGCCTTCGGCCACGACTCCGCTCAAACTCGTTGCGGGATCGTCTTCGGCAACGGCAGGCGTCATGGCGTTCATGACTGTTGGCGGTCATCGCAAAAGCAGCAACCGTCCAGTGGGAGTGGTTCTTAGCGCATTCGAGATTGGTCCGATGATTGAAAATATCATCGGAAAGAAGATGCGTCAGAGCGAAGTCGACTTGTACGTCTTTGATTTTGCGCGAAAACCCGGCAAGCGTCTCATCTATTGGCACACGTCGACTCCTGGTCGTTTAGCGCCGGCCGAGCGCGATATCCGTCGGATGACTCATTGGGAAGGCACGATCACGCTCATCGATCAGCGGCTCGGTGCAGTCGTGGTGCCGGCACTATCGGCATCGAGCTGGAAAAATGGCATATGGACAGCGATGTTGACGCTCTCCGCGGGGTTGGCTCTCACGGGTTTACTCGTGGGCTACCTTTTCGTCTCGTTGCGCCGTGCCATACGCCTAGAAGACCTAACGGTCAGTCTCCAAGCGGCAACCGAAGACTTGCACCGGAACACCGCGGACCTTGAGCGCAGTGCCGAGGACCTGCATCAGAAAAGTGAACAGATGGCGCATATGGCGCGTCATGATGCCCTAACCGGCTTAGCGAATCGCCTGGTGTTTCATGAACGGATTAGCGAAGCGATGAGCCGGCGCGGAGGTGGTGCGCTGTTTGCCATACTTTACTTGGACCTCGATCATTTTAAGGATGTCAACGACACGTTGGGACACTCGGCCGGTGATCGCCTACTTTGTATCGTGGCCGAGCGGATTACAAAAAGCCTGCGCGAGAGCGATACGATTTCGCGACTCGGCGGAGATGAGTTCGCGATCATTCTGGCGGACCTGGCGGACAGAGAATTCGTCGCGACGGCAGCGGAACGGCTCATCCGCGACGTGAGTGAGCCGTTTAGTATCGATGGTGTCTTGGTCACGGTCGGAGTGAGTATCGGCATTACGTTTGGCGCTGAAGACAAGACCGTCGACAGCCTGGTGAAGGAGGCGGATCTCGCACTATACGAAGCAAAACGTGTGGGACGTGCGACTCATCGGTTTTTTGAGCCGCGATTAAGCCTGCAGATGGAGGCGAGGCTGACGTTAAAAAGTGAGATGCGTCGAGGTTTAGCGGGTGGGGAATTTGAGGTGTACTACCAACCGATGGTCAATATCGCCCAGAACCGAGTTACGGGGTTCGAAGCTCTCGTTCGATGGAATCATCCGGATCGAGGCCTCCTAGGACCAGACAAGTTTATTTCTGTCGCCGAGGAGAGTGGGCTTATCGTCGAATTGGGCGCCTGGGTTTTACGAACGGCCTGCGAGGAGGCCGCCCAATGGCCATCAGCCGTGAAGGTAGCCGTGAACCTTTCGCCCATTCAGTTCAAAAGCGAGACCTTAGCCGCGGACGTCGAGCTGTGTCTTGCCGCATCGGGGTTGCCTGCGAATCGGCTTGAGATCGAGATTACCGAAGCTGCCGTATTGCAGGAGAGTCGGACGACGCTCGCGGTTCTCGATGATTTGCGAGCCCTGGGCATCGCGGTTTCATTTGACGACTTCGGCACCGGNNTTCTCGTCGCTGTCGAGTCTGCTGCGGTTTCCGTTCGATAAGCTGAAGATCGATCGTTCCTTTGTGGCCGATCCATCGGAGAGCGCGGCCGCAATCGTTCGGGCGATTGTCGGGATGGGCGTGAATCTGGGTCTCGCCACGACGGGTGAGGGCGTCGAAACGGCGGAACAGCTCGACCACTTGCGGCGGCTCGGCTGCGCGGAGGCGCAGGGCTATTTCTTTAGCCCGCCTCGGCCAAACGCCGAGGTCCCGCGGCTCCTTCGGGAACTGGGCGAGCCCGACCAAAATCGGTTGTTTGATCGCATGAGCTTGACCGGCGCCGCGACGCTTCCGCTCATCTCCCCGGCATAAAGCGCAAAGCTCGTCGCGCTTTTTTGGTGGTGCGCCGGCCGCAGCCGAAACGCTCGCCGGTCGACGCGCCGCGGCTAGAACGATCGACCCGCGCGGTCCGCGCATCAGCGAGATACCATTGCGGCCGGCGCGTTCGGCATCGCTGGGCACCGCCTATTGATCCGATGGGGGCCGTGCCGCTCTCATGTGGTTCGCGCGCGTCGCGGTGACCCCGGAACGGACGCTTTGGCGCGCTCCGTTCGAGTGCCCGGTTCGCAACCTTCGCCCGTTTTTGCATCCGAGTAGGCGCCGTCCTTCCGGTTCTGTTCGCTCTGCGCCGAGGAGTTTTGCGGCGTATGTCCGACAAACGATGAGCGGCCGGGTGTCTCCCGGCCGGGCCAAAGACAGAGCGCGCTGCGCCGCAGCGCAGCCAACCTGAGAAAGAGGCAAGACTGCTGTGAAACTCGTGCGCTTCGGTCCGGCCGGACAAGAAACACCGGGAATCGTCGATGGCGCGGGCACCGTCCGCGATATCTCGTCGCATCTCGCCGACATCGATGGAGCGGCGCTGTCGCCGGCGTCGCTGCGCCGCTTGGCGGCCCTCGATCTCGCCGCGCTTCCGGCCGCGCCGGCCGGCGCGCGGTTCGGCGTGCCGATTAGCGGGATCGGCCAATTCGTCGCCGTCGGCCTGAACTATGCCGACCATGCGGCGGAGTCGAACATGGCGATTCCGCGCGAACCGATCCTTTTCACCAAAGCGATCAGCTGCCTCTCGGGGCCGAACGACGACGTGATCCTGCCCAAGAACTCGGTGCGCAGTGATTGGGAAGTCGAGCTCGGCGTCGTCATCGGCACGACCGCGCGCTATGTCGAAGAAGACCAAGCGCTCGAGCACGTCGCCGGTTACGTGCTGGTCAACGACGTGTCCGAACGCGAGTATCAACTCGACCGCGGCGGCACGTGGGACAAGGGCAAGGGCTGCGAGACGTTCGGTCCGGTCGGACCGTATTTCGTCACCGCCGACGAAGTCGGCGATCCGCAGGCGCTCGATTTGTGGCTCGACGTCAACGGCGTGCGGATGCAAACCGGCAACACGCGCACGATGATCTTCGGCGTCAAGACGCTCGTGAGCTACATTAGCCGATTTATGGTGCTGCGGCCGGGGGATCTCATCACCACGGGCACGCCGCCCGGCGTCGGGATGGGAAAGACGCCGTCCGTGTATCTCAAACCCGGCGACGTGATGACGCTGGGCATCGAGAAGCTCGGCCAGCAGCGCCAAAACGTTCTCGTCTGGTCGCCCGCGTCGGTCGCGGTCTGAGGTGCCGCCGAACGGCCGTTTCGCGCAGCGCCATGCGATCGTCACCGGCGGCGCGGCTGGGATCGGCCACGAGATCGCCAAGCGGCTGGCCGCCGAAGGGGCCTTCGTTAGTCTGTGGGACCGCGATGCGGCGGCGCTGACGACCGCCGTCGAAGCAGCCGGCGCAGCGCATCATGCGGTGCTCGACATCTCCGATGCCGAGCAAGTCGCGGCGGCCGCCGAAGCGACCGCCGCCGCGTTCGGGAAGCTCGATATTCTCGTCGCGAGCGCCGGCATCACCGGACCGAACACAACGTTGTGGGAGTATCCGGTGCGCGAATGGCAGCGCGTCATCGACGTCAATCTCAACGGGCTGTTCTACTGCAATCGTGCCGTCGTGCCGCATCTGCTGCGCAACGGCTACGGGCGGATCGTCAACATCGCCTCGATCGCCGGCAAAGAAGGCAATCCCAACGCGTCGGCTTACAGCGCATCGAAGGCCGGCGTGATCGGCCTGACCAAATCGCTCGGCAAGGAGCTGGCGAAAACCGATATTCGCGTCAATTGCGTCACGCCGGCCGCGGTGCGCACGGCGATCTTCGATCAGATGAGTCAAGAACACATCGATTACATGCTGTCGCGCATCCCGATCGGCCGGTTTGGCGAGATCACCGAAGTCGCGTCGCTCGTCTGCTGGCTGGCAAGCCCGGAATGCTCGTTCAGCACCGGCGCCGTCTTCGACGTGTCGGGTGGCCGCGCGACCTACTAGCAGGGTTCCGACTTCGCCGGTACCCGTGGCGTTTGCGGCTGCGCCCCAAGCCGACCCTTCGGGTCAACCTGACACATTCTAGCGGTTGCAGTTGGCCTTGGGCGACCCGCTTGCGGCCGTGCCGCCGGCAATCGCCAGCAATTGGGCCGGCGCGCGCCGGCTCGAAAGAAAAGCCTCGAATTCTTCTGACGGCAATGCGCGGCTGACCAGGAAGCCCTGAAAGCAATCGGCGCCGAACGCGCGAAGGCGCTCGAGTTGGTCGGCGGTTTCGACCCTCTCGGCGATCGTGCGCATTCCCAAACTGCGCGCCAGCGTCACGATTGTCTTCGCGATCGCCGCATCGGTGAAGTTCGTCGCGATGTCGCGCACGAACGAGCGATCGATCTTGAGTGTGTGGATCGGGAAATTCTTGATGTAGGCAAGCGAACTGTAGCCGGTGCCGAAATCGTCGATCGAGAGCCGCACACCCAGCGCTTTGAGTCGTTCGAGCGTCGCGACGACCGCCGTCGTATCGCCCATGACGACGCTCTCGGTGATCTCGATCTCCAAGTGCCCAGCGTCGATGCCGTATGCGGCGATCGCTGATGTTATCGAACCGACGAAACTGGGCCGCGTGAATTGGTGCGCCGACACATTGATGGCAACGCTGAAGTTGTCGCCGGCTCGTAACTGCAACCGGCGCACTTGCGCGCACACGGAATTGAGCACGAGTTCACCGATCGGCGCGATCATGCCGTGATCCTCAGCGAACGCGATGAATTCATCGGGTGCCAGCAATCCGCGCTCGGGATGCTGCCAACGCACGAGCGCCTCGGCACCAACGGCGCGGCCCGATTCGACATCGATTACGGGCTGATAGTGGACGACGAACTGTTCGCCGGCAATCGCTGCACGGAGCTCCACTTCGAGCTCGAGTGCCGGAAACGGATTGACCGGCGTTTGGGCGCTGTAAAACCCCCAAGCGTCGCGGCCGCCCTGCTTGGCCGCGTACATCGCGGCATCGGCCTTCTGCAAGAGTTCGGCCGGCGTGGCGCCGTCGTGCGGATAGAGACTGACGCCGATGCTCGAGGCAACGACGATGGACTTGCCGCCTAACTCGATTGGGACCCGCACGGCGAGGCGGACGCGTTCCGCGATTGCTGCCGCATCGACCACGCCGTCGGCCAGGCAGGCCAGAACGAATTCGTCCCCGCCCAACCGGCTCGCGATGTCGTTGGCTCGCAGGTTCGTGCAAATCCGCGCCGCGGTCTCGATCAAGAGTTCGTCGCCTGCATGAAGACCTAGCGTGCCATTGATCTGTTTGAAATGATCGATGTCCAGATACAAGACGACGACATTGTTTTGGCTGTCTTCGGCCTCGACGATCATCTGGTCGAGGCGCTCGATGAGCTTTGTACGATTCGGAAGACGGGTGAGCGGATCGTGTTCCGCGCGGTGCCTGAGCTCGTCCACCGACCGCGCGAGGGCCGCTTGGGTCGATTTGTACGACTCGATGTCGGTTGCCGTAAAGATCCAGCTCGTCGCGCCTTCGCTCAGCGGAACCGTCCGCAGCAAATGGCACCGATAGACGCCGTCATGCCGGCGCATGCGCAGCTCACAGTCGATCATACGGTGCTCGCGCAGGGTTTCGTAGGCCGCGTCGAAGAGGGCGATATCGTCGGGGTGAACGATCGATTTGCCTTCGAACGCCATGCCGTGATCGAACGTAAGGCCCGTGTACGATAGCCAGCGACCGTTGACGTACTGCACCCGGATCTGATCGTCGCCGATCCAGACCAATTGAGGCATCGACTCGCTCAGCGCTCGATAACGCGCTTCGCTCTGGACCAATGCCGCGTGGCTTCGCTTGAGATCGTCAAAATCGGCCGTCGTCTCGACGCCCCCCATTCCGGCCCAGTCGGGATCGGTGAGGCATTGCTCTTCGTGCACAGCGCCCGAGCGAGCCGGACGCCGTCGGCCGCGCGTCACCGCCAGCGCCGCAATCGAAAGAGCGACCAGCCAAACGCCTCCGATCCAAAGCGTCACGCGGCGCGTCTCATCGACGCTGAGCCGCAGGCTCGGCTGGGCAACGGTAGGGTCAACTCCAATGGACGTGGCAAACAGCGGCGGCGCCCGGAAACGATCGGCGGGATCACCTCTCTATCTTCGGCGCCGCCGCTGGGATTTTTGTCGGTGCGACGTGGTACTTGACCGGATCAGCCGGCGTGTTGCGGTCCTTACGACCTGATGGAGACCTCCATCGCAACGTCCCCGACCCAACCTGTACCGGACCCAAGACCGCTACGCGCCGAGCCGATCAACCTTAGATGGCATAGATCCGTTGGGCGTTCGTGCAGAACATTTGCGTTCGTTCGGCTTCGGTAAACGAAGCCGTGATCGCATCGAAAGCGTTATATGTTTGCTCGAAGCTGCCGTAGAGCTTGTCGACGGGGAAATTGCTCGCGAACATCGAGCGGTCGGCGCCGAAGAGCTCGATCGTGTCGAGCACGAACGGCCGCCAACTATCGACGGTCCAGCTTCGATCGCACATTCCGAGCCCGGAGATCTTTACGGCGACGTTCGGACACTGTGCCAGCAATTCCATCCCGCGCCGCCACGTTGCAAGACCTTCGGCGTCGCGGTCGGTCGGCATACCGGTATGATTGAGGATGATCGGCTGGTCGGGATGCGCTGCGGCAAGTTCGGCGGCAGCGGCCATCTGTGATGGATACAACTGCAGATCGAACCGCAGGTCGTACTTGCGCAGCAAACGGAAGCCGCGAAGCCACTGCTCATCGGCCATGATCTTGGGCCACGGCACGTAATTTTTAATCGGATCGCGATGCCAATTGACGATTTGCCGAATGCCGCGGACGTTCGCCGACTCGCGGTGGCCAGCGAGGATCTGTTCGACGCCATCGTCGTTGAGCTTGGCGTAGCCGACGATGCCCTGCGGAAATCCGTGCGCGTCGGCGATCGATTGCAGCCAGCGGGTCTCGCCGACCGGATCCAACTCGTCCCAGCCGCACTGCAAATGCACCGACTTCGCCAGTCTGAAGGTGCTGGTGTCCGCCAAGTAGTCCGGCAGCAGATAATCGTGGGCGATTGGCGTGATGTCGCCTTCGGGACCGGCGTCCGGCGGCTGGCGCTTAAGCCACGCGTAGTCGTAATGCGTGAGATCCCAGAGGTGGTGATGCGGGTCGACGATCTCCATTGCGTGACTTCCTCTGAACGAGCACGAGGTTAGCGATCTCGCCGAGGCGACTGGTCAAGTCGCCTGTTGCCGTACGAAACCGTGAAGCGCGTAGCTGTTCGTACGGCGGCGTCGGTCCGAGAAGACTGCGGTTCAGGAGCGAATGCATCGGCCGGCGCTTCGCTTTGCGCCTTGGCCGAGCGGTCGACGCCTTCGGCAAACGGCGCGAGCAATCGATATGAAAAAGAGGCTCGCGGCACCGCTGCACCGGAGCGTGGTTGAAAGTTGCCTACGGATTGGCCGCATGGTAATGCTTTACAGACTGCTTGTCAACGGTTCACCCTTCAAAATGCGTGCGATAATTTGTCGCTTCTGCGCGGCTTCACACCTTGACCGGAAGGCCCGCAATCGACGCACGGTCCATGAATTGCGGCGGGAGCATCACCAGTCGCGGGGGTCCGGTGTAGCGCGCGTCGACGCGCTCGATGAGCATCTCGGCAGCGCAGGTGCCGAGTTGATCCGTCGGCTGACGCATTGCCGAAAGCGCCGGATCGAGCAGCGGAGCCCAGGTCGGATCGTCGAACGCCAAGACGCTGATGTCGCGTGGCACGGCAAGTCCCAGATCGCGGATCGCGCGCAGCGCACCGATGGTCATCGGATGGTTGACGATGAACAGCGCGGTTGGCCGCGGTGTGCGTGACAGAATCGCAAGCGTTTGGGTGTAGCCGCCCTCTTCTTTGTAATCCGCTTCGCGCACGAAATCGTCGGGGATGTCGATGCCGCGCTCGCGCATGGCGCGGCGAAAGCTCATGACGCGATCGCGTCCGGGCGTCGTTCGGCTCGCCGTGATGATGCCGATGCGGCGATGGCCGGCGTCGAAAAGCGTCGTTGCGGCGATGGTTCCGCCGGCGTCGTTGTTGACGAGGACCGAGTCCAGCGCGAAATCCTCGACCCGGCGATCGAGACAGACGACGGGGATGCCGTTGTTGATCAGCGGCTTGAGTGCCGCCCCGCTGAAGGACACCGGAATCAGAATGACGCCGCCGATGCGCTGGCTCATCATCGCTGCGCAGTGCAGCCGTTCGCGGTCCTCGTCCTCGTCGGAATTGCAGAGAAAGAGGTCGTGGCCGTTGCGATACGCGACGGCTTCGATCGAGCGGATCACCTGCGCGGCAAACGGATTGCCGACCTCCGCGACGATGAGTCCGAGCGTCCCCGACTTTTGCAGCCGGATCGCCCGGGCTCGCTGGTCGATGCTGTAGTTCAGTTCACGGACGGCCGCGATGACCCGGTCACGCGTCGGCCCGGCCACCGGCCGGCTCGTGTTGAGCACGCGCGAAACGCTCGCAACCGAGACTCCGGCGAGGAGCGCAACGTCTTTGATGCTGGCCATCGATGCCTTTCCGAGGTGAAGTGACGACGCGGTAAAACGGATCCGGCAAACAGCGCGGTTCTGGATTAAATGTAAACGATTACCGCACGAGAAGCCAGTCCTTCTCGCAGGAAAGTTTCATGAATCGACTCGGCAAGAGAGGCGGAATCGGGGAATTGACGCCTCCGCCATCCGTCGATGATCGTTGCGGTGAGTCGGCGTAGTCGGGGCGGATCGTGAGCCGTTGCGCTGCGCCCGCGAATCAAAACCGGCGCGGACCGTGAACCACCGACGCGGTGCCGCCGGTGACGCGGCGGGCCCGAATGCCGGCGGTCGCCGGCCGAACGGCTAGCGCTGAACGAACATCGGCGTGCGCGCCGGTGCGTCGATGAGCCGCGCGAGTTCATCGTCGAGATCGATGATGCTGATCGACGCGCCGGCCATTTCCAGCGACGTGACGTACTCGCCGACATAGCTGCGGTGGATGGTCACGCCCAGGTCCGCCAGCCGTTTGGCGACTTGGCGGAAGATGATGTAGAGTTCCATCGCGGGCGTCGCGCCCAGACCGTTGACGAGGACCGCGACCCGCTTCCCGCTCGCCAGCGGCCTGTCGGCCAAGATCGCGTCGAGCAGCGCGTCGGCGACTTTGTCGGCGCTCTCGATTGAGCCGCGGCGCATCCCGGGTTCGCCGTGAATGCCGAGGCCAATCTCCATCTCGTCGTCGGCGAGGGAAAACGTCGGCCGGCCGGCGGCCGGGACGGTGCAGGCCGACAGCGCGACACCCATCGTGCGCGTGCGATCGTTGGCTTTGCGCGCCGTCGTCTCGACGTCGGCCAGCGAGACCATCTCGCTCGCGCGCGCGGCGATGACCTTGAAGACGAAGAAGCCGCCGGCGATCCCGCGCCGCTCGTCCTCGGAGCCCTTGGGTGCCGATGCCACATCGTCGGTCACGAGCACCGTGCGGACGTCGATGCCTTCCGCGCCGGCGAGTTCGGCCGCCATGTCGAAGTTCATCACGTCGCCCGAATAGTTGCCGTACGAGTAGATGACGCCCGCGCCGCCGTTGACCGCTTTGGTCGTCGCGAGAATCGGATCGGGCGGCGGCGAGGCGAACACATTGCCGACCGGACAGCCGTCGGCCGAACCTTCGCCGACATAACCCATGAACGCCGGCTCGTGGCCCGACCCGCCGCCGATGATGACGCCGACTTTACCGGCGATCGGCGCGTTGACCCGCACGACCGCACGCCCGTTGCCGCCCGCCGCGCGCTTGACCAGATCCGGATGCGCGGCAACGAAGCCGTCGATCATCTCGTCGACGACGGCAAAGGGGTCGTTGATGAGTTTCTTCACAGATACGCCGCCCCGGTTTCCTTATCGAAGACGTGGAGTTTGGCCGGATCGATCGTCGCGACCACGTTGTCGCCGATATGCGCGACGTGGTCGCCGCTCACGCGCGCGAGAAACGTGTAGTTGCCGTCGGCGACGAGCGAGAGGTGTTGCTCGGCTCCGAGCGTTTCGACGACGTCGATGCGGGCCCGAATCGACGAACCGTTGACCGATCCTGGATCGGCGATGATGACGTCTTCGGGCCGCACGCCCAGCGTCACATTGCGCGACGACGTCGCGCCCAGCCGCTGCGCGGACGCGCCGTTGATCGCAAACGTGAATGACGGTCCGTGCAGCGTCGCGACGTCGGCGCTCTTATCGAGTTCGCAATCGAGAAAGTTCATCGGCGGCGACCCGATGAAGCTGGCGACGAATTTATTGGCGGGATGATCGTAGATTTCTTTGGGCGCGGCAACCTGCTGCACGTGCCCGTCCTTCATCACGACGATGCGGTCGCCCATGGTCATGGCCTCGACCTGATCGTGCGTCACGTACATGACGGTGTTCTTGATGCGCTGGTGGATGCGCAGCAATTCGGTGCGGGTGTTGGCCCGGACTTGCGCGTCGAGGTTGGACAGCGGCTCGTCCATCAAGAACACGGCCGGTTCGCGCACGACCGCGCGGCCCAGCGCGACCCGCTGGCGCTGGCCGCCCGAAAGTTCGCGCGGCTTGCGTTTGAGCAGATGCCCGATCCCGAGCATCGCCGATGCTTCTTGTATGCGCCGCTCGATCTCGGTCGGCGCGACCTTGCGCATCTTGAGCCCGAAGGCCATGTTGTCGTAGACGCTCATGTGCGGATACAGCGCGTAGCTTTGAAAGACCATCGCGATGTCGCGGTCTTTGGGTTCGACGTCGTTGACGCGCCGGTCACCGATGAAGACGCTGCCGCTGCTGATGTCTTCGAGTCCGGCAACCATCCGCAGCGTCGTTGTCTTCCCGCAGCCCGAGGGCCCGACGAGGACCAGGAACTCGTCGTCGTTGATGTCGAGGTTGACATTGTCGACGGCGGTGACGGGACCGTATTTGCGCGTCAGCCCTTCCAGTTTGATTTTTGCCATCTTCCGCTTTCACTGCTCCTGAGGATCCGACTTCGCCGAATCTGTTGCGTTTCGGCCTACGGCCGACCCGCCGTCGTCGCGCGTCGGGCTTCGCCCGGCACGCTCCTCGCACGGACCGCGACCAAACCCGGTGACGGTGCCGGGGCGGCGCAAACGCCGTTCGCCGAGTGGGTACGGGGCCAAAATGTCTTCGACTCTATTTTCCAACCGCGACCCTCGTCGCCCCTTCGGCCAATAGGCTTTCCGGCACCTGACACCAGGGAGTGCCCGCGCGGGCACTCCCGAAGAGCATTAGCCGCCTAACGAGAAGGGCGCGACGAATTTGCCGGCGTTGGCCTTCGTGATCAGGATGCAGTCGAGCAACTGCTTCTCGGTCGCGGCGCCCGTTTTGCCGGTTTTCAGAAACGAATCGGCTTCGTCGACGGCCTTCTTCGCGAACGTGGCGACCGGCTGCAGCACCGTATACTGAAGCTCACCCGCTTTGATCGCGGCGACGGCGTCGGGCGAACCATCAAAGCCGCCGACCTTCACGCCCGATAATTTACCGGCCGTCTTGAGCGCCGCGATCGCACCCAACGCCATTTCGTCGTTGCCGCTGATGATGCCGGTGATGTCCGGGTGCGCCTGGAGGATGCTCTGCGTTTTGTCGTGGCCCTGCGTACGGTTCCAATTGGCGACTTGCGAGTCGACCTTCTTGAGACCCGGAACCTGGCTGAGCACCGAGGAGTAGCCGTTTGAGCGCGTCGCGGCGTTGTTGTCGGATGGCGCGCCCACCAGTTCGGCGTAGTTGCCCTTTTGACCGACGTCCTTGACCCACTGTTGCGCCCCGAGCGCGGCGCCTTGCGCGTTATTCGAAACGAGCTGCGCGGTCGCAAGGCCTTCCTGGTTGATTTCCGCGTTGACCAAGAGAACGGGGATTTTCGCGGCGATCGCCTTCTTCACGGCGCCGATCGAGCCGCTGGCATCGGCCGGGTCGAGGATGATCGCGACCGACTTGTTCGTGATCGCGGTGTCGATCAGGTTGCTCTCGGTNNCCTTCGGTGAGCCAGTACGGGTTCGAGGGATCGTTGACGATGATCGTGATGAGCCCGCCGGACGCCGCCCGTGCCGCGCCCGATCCGGAGACCATCGGCAAGGTTAGCGCCAGTGCTGCGCACGCAAAAATAGCAGCCTTTTTAGACATGGGTACTCTCCCTATTTTTTGTTGTTCTGTGGTGTCGAGTGAGAAGGTTAGTTTTCGCGGTTACTTTTCGCGAAGGGCGTCGGCCCCGACGGCCTCGCCCCGCTTGGGAAGCGGCGACGGTCCGCCCGTCGATCCAGTCGCCGGTTTCGCCCGGCGCCGGTACTGAACGGCATTGAGTAACACCGCGAGCACGATGACCGCGCCGGTGAAGACGGTTTGCCAATACGATGAGATGCCGATGATGACGAGGCCGTCGGACAAGAATCCGATGACGAACGCGCCCAGCAGCGTGCCGCGGATCGTGCCCCGGCCCCCGGTGAGCGCCGCGCCGCCGATGACGACGGCGGCAATGGCCGTCAGTTCGTAGGTCGTACCGGCGGTCGGGCCGGCCGAGGTAAGCTGCGATGACAGGATGAGACCGGCGATCGCGGCGCACAATCCGGAGAGCACGTAGACCGAAACCTTCACCGCTTTGACCGGCACGCCGGAGAGCTCGGCGGCCCGCTCGTTGCCGCCCGACGCATACAGCCAACGACCGAACGCTGAGCGCCGCAGGACCAGGACGCCGATGACCCCGAGGCCCGCCATGACGATGACGCCGATCGGTATGCCCAGGATGTGGTTGAAGCCTAGCCAGTCGAAGCCGGTGTTGCCCAGCGCCGGATCGCCGCCCAGATTGTTGTACGTCAAACCGTTGGTCATCAGCAGCGCGATGCCGCGCACCATGTACATGACGCCCAGCGTCGCCACGAACGCCGGCACCTTGAACCGCGCGACGAGGACGCCGTTGACCGCGCCGACGAGCGCGCCAAGCGCGCACACCAGCACGGCCACGACCCAGACGTTCGGGTACAGCGTCACGCCGAGTGCCGGGAGCGTCACGCCTTGCATGAGGGCACCGGCGACGACCCCGGTGAGCCCGAGCGTCGAGCCGACCGACAAGTCGATGCCGCCGTTGAGGATCACCAGCAGCATCCCGATGGCCAGAATCGCGAACAGCGCGACGTGTGACGACATGACCAGCACGTTGCTGGTCGTGAAATAGTTGGGCGACAACAGCGAGAAGACGATGATGATCGCAATGAGCGCGAAGAACGCCCGGCCTTCCAGCAGCAATCGGCCGAGATCAAAGCCGCCGTTCGCGATGCCTGAACTCGCGCGCTTCGGTTTGGCGTCGATCATCGTTGGACGCTCCATCCTGCAACGGGCACTACGAAAGAACCGCTTCGCCTGAGGCAGCCATGATCATTTCCTTGGTGGCGTCGGACCCGAATTCGGCGGCGATGCGGCCGCGCCGCATCACGACGATGCGGTGCGCGATGCTCAGGCACTCGCCGACTTCGGAGGTCGAATAGACGACGGCGAGTCCGCTGCGCGCGCCTTCGGCGAGCAGTTTGAACACCTCCGCCTTCGCTCCGACGTCGATGCCGCGACTGGGCTCATCGAGCAAGATTACCTTCGGATTCGTCATGAGCATCTTGCCGATCACGACCTTTTGCTGGTTGCCCCCCGAGAGTGAGCCGATCGGCGCATCGTCGCCGGCGGTTTTGACGTGCACGTCGCGGATCAAGCGATCGACCAGCGAGCGTTCGCGCGCGTCCGACAACCAGCCGAATTTTGAAAACGCGGGGATGCTCGACAGCGAAAGATTGCGGCCGACCGAGAGCGTCTGCACCAGACCGTCGCGCTGACGATCTTCGGGAACGAGCGCTAAGCCGTTCGCGATGCGCTCGGCGATACTCTGTCGCGAGACGTCGTTGCCTTCGAGCAAGACCTGGCCGCTCTCCAGCGGGATGCGTCCGGCGAGCGACTCCAAGAGTTCCGTGCGTCCCGCACCCATGAGTCCGTAGATGCAGACGATCTCGCCGCGCCGCACGTCGAGCGAAAGATGGTCGACCAAGAGCGTGCTGGGATTGGCGGGATCGGACACGCTGACGTCGCGGACGGACAGCGCGACTTCACCGAAAGCATAGCCGGTGGGCGGCGAGCCGAGATCGAAGTTCTCACCGACCATATTGCGCACGATCCAGTTGAGGTCGATGTCTTTCGCGTCGGCCGTCGCGGTAATCGCGCCGTCGCGCAGCACGACGGCGTAGTCGGTGACGATGAGCGCCTCTTCGAGGTGGTGCGAGATGTAGACGATCGAGACGCCGCGCGCGGTGAGGTCACGAATAACCTTGAACAGCACTTCGACTTCGGTCGCGCTCAGGGCCGACGTCGGCTCATCCATGATGAGGATGCGTGAGTTGACCGACAGCGCGCGGGCGATCTCGACGATCTGCTGCTGCCCAAGGCGCAGGTCTTCGACCAGCGTGCCTGGCTCGATCTGCTCCTCGAGGTCGGCCATCAGCGCGCGCGTCTGCCGCTCCTGTTCGGCGAAGTTCACGCCGGTCGGGGTTCGCAGCTCGCGCCCCATGAAGATATTGTCGCTGACGGACAAGTTGGGTGCCAAGCTCAGCTCTTGGTGAATGATCGAGATCCCGCGATCGCGCGCGTCCGTCGAGGAGCGCAAACGCACGACCTGTCCGTCGAGTTCGATCGTGCCCGAGGTCGGCGATTCGACCCCCGACAAGATCTTCATGAGCGTCGACTTGCCGGCGCCGTTCTCGCCGAAGAGCGCGGTGACTTTGCCGCGATGCACGTTGAACGCGACGCCTTTGAGCGCGCGCGTGCTCCCGTACGTCTTGACGACGTCGCGGGCGGCAAGGACGACGTCGCCGATGGCCGGCTCGAAGACGGAAGCGGCGTTCATTGGACTGCCAGCTTCGCCGGTGTGACGAGCCAGGTGTTCGGATCCGAGTCGCTCAGCGCAAATGCGCCGACGACCGAAATCTTCTTACCCGCGAGCTTGTCGGTGTCCACTTTGGAAAGCACGTCTTTCTTGAGCTCGGCGATCAGCGCGCCGCCGGCGTTTTGATACTCGATCTGGTTGTGGAACTGGGCAAAGGCGATCGTGCCGGTCGCGTCGCGCAGGTCCTGGCCGCTGATGAAGGGCCCGGTCTGCACTTCGACGGTGATCGTCTTCGGGACGCCCGCCACGGCCACGGTATAGTTGCCGGAGTCGTTCTTGCCGGCCACGCCGGTGAACTTTACCGCCATCTCGGCGCCCGCCGTCGCCGCGACGCCGTATTGCTTGGCGGCGGCTGCCCGGTCTTTGACGATCGCCGCGGCCAGCTTGGGCGCCTCGACGGCGCGTTTTTCGATCTCGGCCTGCACCTTGGGGAAGGTTGCCGGCCCGTAGGTCTCGGCCGAGAACGCCCCCGTATCGGCACCGACGTCCGAGCCGACTTTCACGACCTTGGTGTTGAGCGCCATAACGACGATCAGTACGACCGCGGCGATCGAACCGATGAGGAGCGGAGAATTCCGCCGCGTGTGCTTCGTTTGAACGGCCCCCGACTCGACGCTCACGAACGGGAAAACCCGTCGCGTACCGTTAACGGTGCCGCCGCGCATGTTGCCAAACGTGCACGCGACCCGGCCGAATGCGAACCTCTCAACCTTCCACCGCCGCTCCCTGGAATTGGTTAGGAATATTTCTTACACGCTACTTGGCGCATGGTAATGCTTTACCGAGCGTGTGTCAACGCTTCCGCGCCACGGGGTTTGGCGGTTTTTGGTGTTCTGAGCTGCGCCGGGTAGCGACCGACCGACCCGTGTTCCAGGCCGCGCCCCGGTGGAGCTGCGGATCGGGCGAGCGGGCGGCGGGCCATTGGTCGATACGCTGATGAGGCCGACAGGCTGGTGCGCCGCGCTCGCGCGTTGCGCCTGGGACCGGTCGGCGCGTGCGTATCGACTGCTCCGCGAATGTCGCCGCCGCTCTGCCCGGCGAGTCTGCGCCACGTCCTTGATCTTGATTCGAAATGAACGGCCGCGATGCATCGGCGTTGCGGTTGACAGGTTACTGGGTAAAGCATTACCGTTGTCTATACGTCTAGCCCGAAGAAACAAAGTTTTTTACCTGCGTCCATCAAATCGAGGCTGCATCGCACCATGAGCATGACTTTTACGACGCCGGACCTGCCCTCGGCCACGAGTATTCCGGCGACTATGGCGGCCGTCGTGTGCCACGGCCCGGGCGACTACCGGCTTGAGACCGTCCCGGTGCCGCAGCCCGGTCCGCTCGAAGTCCTCACCAGCGTCGAAGCCGTCGGCATCTGTGCCGGCGACATCAAAACCTATCACGGCGCACCTTCGTTCTGGGGCGACGCCGAGCAGCCGCGCTACGTCAAGCCGCCCATGATCCCGGGCCACGAATTCATCGGCCGCGTCGTCGCACTTGGCGAAGGCGCCGCCGACAAGCATAAGATCGCGCTCGGCGAGCGCGTGATCTCCGAACAAATCGTTCCCTGTTGGCACTGCCGGTTCTGCAATCACGGCCAATACTGGATGTGTCAAAAGCACGATCTGTACGGTTTTCAAAACAACGTCAACGGCGCCATGGCCGAGTACATGATCTATACCAAAGAGGCCATCGTTCATAAGGTGCCCGACAGCGTTCCGATCGAGGAGGCGATTCTGGTCGAACCGCTGGCCTGTTCGCTGCACGCCGTTGAGCGCGCCGCCGTCGAGCCGGACGACGTCGTCGTCGTCGCCGGCGCCGGCACGCTGGGCTTGGGCATGATCGGCGCCTTGCGGTTGCGCAATCCCAAAAAGCTCGTGGTACTCGACGCGAAACCGTCGCGCATGGCGCTGGCCAAACGCATGGGCGCCGACGTGCTCATCAACCCCAAAGAGGTCGACGCCTTCGCTGCGATCAGCGAGTTGACCGGCGGTTACGGCTGCGACGTCTTCATCGAGGCGACCGGCTACGCGCCGATGGTCAACATCGGACTCAAGATGATCCGCAAATTGGGCCGCTTCGTCGAATTCAGCGTGTTCACCGACGAGACGACCGTCGANNTGGTCGATCATCGGCGACCGCAAAGAACTCGACGTGCTCGGCTCGCACCTGGGACCGTATTGTTACCCGCGGGCGATCCGCTATATCGCCGACCGCACGATCGACGTGCGCGGCATCAATACCCATCAGTTCCCGCTGGCCGATTTCAAGAAAGGCTTCGAGACGATGGAACGCGGCGAGGACTCGCTCAAGATCGTGCTGCGCCCCGGCACGGGTGGCAAGTAATGGCCGCCGGGGGTGCCCAGACGCGCCGGATCGTCGATGCCGTCGTCGTGGCGGTCGAGGCGAACGCCGATCAGCTCTCGGCACTCGATGCGGTCGGCGGCGACGGCGATCACGGGGTGAGCCTGACGATCGGCGCGCGCGCGGTTCAAACCGCCCTGGCCGCCGAAACGCCCGAGTCGCTGGGGGGCTCGCTGCAGAAGATCGGCACGACGCTGGTCAACTCGGTTGGTGCCGCGATGGGGCCGATCTTCGGCACGGCCTTCATCCGCGCCGGGACGGCGGCCAACACGGCGACGCGGCTCGACGCGACGGCCGTCGCGGCGATCCTCAAAGCGGCCGTTGACGGTGTGCAGGCGCGCGGCAAGGCCGTGGCGGGTGACAAGACGATGCTCGACGCCCTCATCCCGGCCGCCGATGCCGCTCAGCAGGCCGCCGACGGCGGAGCCGATGCGGTCGGCGCGCTGCGCGCCGCGAGCCAAGCGGCCAATGCGGGGGCGATCGCGACGAGCGACATGATCGCCAAGCGCGGGCGGGCGGCGAAACTCGGCGAGCGCACCCGCGGTCATCAAGACGCGGGGGCGACCTCCACGGCACTGATCTTGCGGACGATCCTGCACGAGGTCGACGCGAGTGCTTCCGAACCGCGGCTCGAGGTCAAACGGTAAGGCAATGCGCGTAGCAATCGGGAACGACGAGGCCGGCTTCGGCCTCAAGGACGTGATCGTCAAGCACTTGCGAGAGCGCGGCGTCGAGGTCGAAGATTTCGGCGTATCGAGCGCCGAGGCGGTGCCGGACGTCGATTATCCCGACGTCGCGCACCGGGTCGCCGATGCGGTCGCGCACGGACGCGAGGAGCGGGCGATCCTCATCTGCGGCACGGGCATCGGGATGGCGATCACCGCCAACAAGGTACCCGGCGTGCGCGCCGCGCAGGCGCACGACGTCTACAGCGCCGAGCGGGCCCGCAAGAGCAACGACGCCCAGATCCTCGCGCTCGGCGCGCGCGTCATCGGTCCGGAGCTGGCCAAGTCGATCGTCGACGCGTTTCTCGCGGCGGATTTCGCCGGCGGCGGTTCGACCCGCAAGGTGGAGAAGATGAACGCGGTCGATGCGTCGTACCGCAACCGGGCCACGACCCCATAGGGCGGATGGGCGTGAGCGCCGATCCCTGGTGGCGCGACGCCGGTGCGTTGCGCCGCTTCGTGTGCGATCTGACGGCCGGCGAGATGGCGCGGCTGCGTCCGGGGCGCTCTCCGGTCCCGCTGCCATGGGATCCGGCGGCGCGCTGGGAAGACGATCTGGGCGCCGACTCGCTCGAACGGCTGCAGCTCGCGACGGCGCTGGGCGAGGCGATTCATCTGCATCGAGGCGGCTTTGACGACGGCTTACTGACACAACCCACGGTCGGTGCGTGGATTGCGACCTGCGCCGCGGCGCTCGAACGCTACTCGGCCGAACTCACCTTCCGGACGTCGGGCAGCACCGGGCAGCCGAAATGGTGCCTCCACTCGCTGGCCGATCTGCAAGCCGAGGTTGCGCTGCTCGCGCACCTGTTGGCCGGTTCCAAGCGCGTCGTCAGCGCCGTGCCCAGCTATCACATCTATGGTTTTCTGTTCACGATCCTGATGCCGCAGGAGCTGGGCGTGCCGGTCGTCGACGTCCGGCCGCACGCGCCGGCCCGCTTGGCGACGCTGCTCGCATCCGGCGACGCGGTGGTGGCCTATCCGGATTTCTGGCGCGCCTTCGTGCGTGCGGTCCCGCGGGCGGCGCCCGGCGTCAGCGGCGTGACCTCCACGGCGCCGTGTCCGGTCGATCTGGCCGACGCGGTGCGGACGGCCGGCATCGCGCGGCTGCTCGAAATCTATGGTTCGTCGGAGACCGCCGGGATCGGCTGGCGCGACGACCCACGCCGGCCTTTCGAGCTCTTCGCCTATTGGGAGCGCGGCGCCGGCGACCGCGACCTCATGCGCCGGTCGGTTGACGGCGCGGCGCGGGCCCAGTGCGCACCCGACGAACTCGACTGGGAAGACGCGCGCCACCTCCGGCCGGCCGGGCGCGCCGAAGGAGCGGTTCAGGTCGGCGGGACGAACGTGTTCCCCGAGCGCGTCGCCGAGCTGCTGCGCCGCCATCCCGGCGTCGCAGCGGCGGCGGTTCGCCTAATGCGCCCCGATGAAGGCGAACGCCTCAAAGCGTTTATTGTGCCCGACCCCCCCGACGCCGACCCGGCCGCGCTGCGCGATTCGCTGTGGGCCTGGATCGATGCCCGGTTGACGGCGCCCGAACGGCCGAAATCAATTCAAATCGGACCCGACTTGCCGGCCGGCGGGCTTGGTAAGTCGGCTGACTGGCCGATCCCGCCAAGTTGAAGCTCGGCGCGGTAGACGCCCCCTCTTGGTCGAAGCGACCACCCTCTTTTAGCGATCACCCCCTTTTAAAGAAGCGCTCCGTTAAAGTAACGCCAGCGTTCTCTGTTTAAAATAACACCAGCGTTCTCGTTCAAACGGAGTTATCGTTCTATTTTCGTTCTATGATGAAGCGCCGCCCGTTAAAGGAACGCCCTCGTTCTTCCGGTCTTCGTTTTCTAAATAATCGAGATCATCTGTTTGGGTTTGGGCCGGGCAGCAAGCGCCTCCGTGAGTCGCCCTGCGAGCAGGTCCACAACCGGATCGTCGATCTCTTCGATACGCCCGGTATCGGCCAACTCGACGATGCGTGGATCGATAGGCAGCCGCGCCAGCACCGGCGCTTGCGCAAGCTCGGCGACCTCATCGGCGTACGAGGGCCCGAAGACGTCGTACCGCTTGCCGGTATCGGGCGCCACGAAGTACGACATATTCTCGACCACGCCGACGATCGGCTTTTTGAGCTGGTGGATCAGGTTCGCGGCCTTGCGCACGATCATCGTGGCCAGCCGCTGCGGCATCGTGACGAGCACCACGCCGTCGATGTCCAGCGACTGCAGCACCGTCAACGGCGCGTCCGAGGTGCCCGGCGGCAGGTCGATGAGCAGCACGTCGAGATCGCTCCACAACACCTGTTCGTAGAATTGGCGGATGACGCCCGACAGGATCGGCCCGCGCCAGATCATCGCGGTGTCTTCTTTATCGGTGAGCAGATTGGAGCTTACGATCTCGATCGCCGAGCGCGAGCGTGCCGGGACCATCAGGGGTTTGGGGGCTTGGCCGGCGGGGACGCTGGGATCGCTCTCGATCGCCAGCGGCGTCCGCAGCCCGAAGAGCCGCGGAATCGACGGTCCGGTAATATCGGCATCGAGGATCCCGACCCGTTTGCCGGCGCGACGCAGCCCCACGGCGAGCAGCCCGGTGGTGAGGGATTTGCCGACGCCGCCCTTGCCGGACATGACCGGGACGACGTAGGTGAATTTTGCGCGCCGTGCGAATTCGCCGGGCGCGCGCCGGGCCGGGACGCGGTCCTCGTTCATGATCGTCGGCACGCGGCCCGACAACCGCGCTTGCGCGAGCGCGGCGACGATCGGCTCCGCGCGCAGACCGTGGGCTTTCGCACCGGCGGAGATCGTCTCATATTTGTTCACGCCGCAGCCCGAACAGGCAAGACCGAATTCGGCCAGAACGTCGGCCGCAATAGGCAGCGCCTCGACGAGTTCGCGAATATTCGTTTGGGGAGTTATGTCAACGAGCGGCATGAAGCGTAGACTACAACCTTTCGCGCCGGCGGCGCGTATGCTATTTTCGGACGACGTGTGTGTCGAACGGATCCGGCCTGGCCGGGAGGAGGCTCGATCGTGGGAGCATTTGCGGCGCTGACGATTCCGCTGGATTTGTCCCGGCCTGGTGCTGCGACCCGAGCGCTGGCTGCGGCCCAGCCGTCGTCGGGTTCGACCGACGTCGCCGTCGATGTCGCGCGCAACGAATTGACGATGAAGCTCCAACTTCCGGGAAACATCAAATCCCTCATGACCCGTTTGAAGACCGCGGGGTTTGCGATTCCGCCGAGGATCGGAGTGGTCGTTCCGGTGCGGTCCTTGGGACTACCCGAAATGCGACCGGACATCCCCCATCTGCTGGCCGAAATCAACGCTTCGGGCCACGTCACCGACGCGCGGCTCGAAGGCGACGAGTTAACGGCGCTGACCGGGCCGTCGTCCAAGGGCCTGTACACGATTTTCTGGTCGCTCATTCATGCCGGTCTCATCGCGCAAGACACCCCGACACTCGTCGCTCTTCGAGGTCTTTAGTTCTGATCTTTTCGACAGCGCCCCCAAAACATGCAGCGCAGACCGGCCATGACACGCTGATCATCGGCGGCGGCCCGGCCGGGCTCGCCGCCGCAAAATATCTGGGCGACGCCGGTCGCCACGCGACCGTCCTCGAGAAGCGCGGCGTTTTGGGCGGGAAGCTTTCGTCATGGCGTGATCGCGACGGAGATATTCTCGAGACCGGTCTGCACTCGTTCTTTGGCGGGTATGACAGCCTGCATGCGCTCATGCGTGACGCCGGCATCGCTCACCATGTTCTGTGGCAGCCGCACACGCTCACCTTCGCGATGCCGCCGGGCTTCTCAAATCGCGTCGGCGCACAGGCCGTCTTCGAGGAGTTTCACTTCGTCGACGCGCCGTCGCCGTTCAACGGCGTCGGTGCCGTGCTCAACGCCAAGTACGTTTTCAACGCGTTCGAAAAACTGCTCTTCGCGACGGGCACGCTCCCGATTCTGCTCGGCGACCACGGCTACGCGTCGCGTCAAGACGACATCACCTACAGCGAATGGCACCGCCGTCGCCGCATGTCCGAACACATGCTGGCGACGTTTTTCGCCCCGATGGCGCTCGCGTTGAACTTCACGCCGGTCGACAAGATTTCGGCTGAGGCGATGCTGCGCGTGATGGCCTATTTCGCGAGTTCGAAAAATGCGAGCCGGGCCGGATTTCTCGATGGTCCGCCCGTGGACCGGCTGATCGACCCGATCGCCGAGCACTGCCGGTCGCTGGGGCAGACGATCGAGAAGGACGCCCGGGTCGCCGAACTGCTGTTCTCTGACAATCGCTGCGTCGGCGCACGCTGCACGGACGGGCGTGTGTTCCACGCCGACAGCGTGATCCTCGCGACGCCGGTGCATGACGCCGCGCGGTTGTTGCCCGCCGAGATGCTCCGCGATCCGCTCGTGCACGGCGTCGGCAAATTGACGTCGTCGCCGATCATCAACGGACACTTCTGGTTCGACCGGCCGATCTCGAAGCGCTCGAATCTCATCTTCGGGGCGGGTACGCTGCTCCCGGTGCATGCCGATCTCGGTCAGGCGTCGGCCGGCTACGAGTGGCGCGGCAAGTCGTTCATCGAAGTCTGCATCGCACCGGCCGACGATCTCATAAAGCTTGACGACGATGCGATCGTCGATCGCGTTATGACCGACATGCACAAGCTCTATCCGCTCGCGACGAAAGAATCGCTCGTCAAGGCGAAGCTGGTCCGCGTGCCCAAGAGCGTGTATCGCGCTTCGCCGGGGGCGGAACGCCTGCGGCCCGGCGCGCGAACTCCGGTTGCGAATCTCTTTCTCGCCGGCTGCTACACGAACCACAAGTTCCCGGCGAGTATCGAAGGGGCGGTGCGCAGCGCGCGGCATGCCGCCGACGGCGTCCTGGAGTTCGCCGGTGCTCGGTCTTAAGCCGGGCCTCGCGCTTCCCTCCGAAGCCCCGGAGACGTCCTACCTCGACGAGTGCTATCGGCATTGCCGCGACATCGCGCGCGCGAACTCGAAGACGTTCTATCTCAGTTCGCTCTTTCTCGGACCCGAGAAACGCCGCGCGGTGTGGGCCGTCTACGCGTTTTGCCGGACCGCCGACGACATCGTGGACGCGAACACCCCGGCGGCCGAACGGCTCGCCGCGATCGACTATTGGGAGCGCGCGCTGCTCGCCGTCTTCAGCGGCAGCGCCGACGATCAAATCATGGTGGCGCTGTGCGACGCCGTCGAGCGTTTCCGCATCCCGCTGCAGCCCGCGCTCGATTTGCTGCGCGGCGCGCGGCTCGACGTCACCGTGCGGCGCTACGCGACGTACGACGACCTGCGCGAATACTGCTATCTCGTCGCATCGACGGTCGGGCTGCTGACGGCGCCGATTTTGGGCTACACGACCGCTGTCGCGCTGGATTACGGCGTCGCGCTCGGTCGGGCCATGCAGATGACCAACATTCTACGCGACGTCGGTGAAGACGCCCGAATGGGACGTATTTATCTGCCGCTCGACGAGATGCACCGGTTCGGCTACACCGAGTCGTCGCTGTTCGACGAGGTCGTCGACGATGCGTTCGTCGCGCTCATGAAGTTTCAGATCGAGCGCGTCCGCCGGCTGTACGCCGAAGCGGAGCCGGGCATCGCGCTGTTGGCGCCCGAGTCGCGCTACACCGTTCGCCTCGCGCTCACGCTCTATCGACAGATCCTCGCCTCGATCGAAGTCAACGGCTACGACGTGTATAGCAAGCGCGCCTACGTCCCGTTCCGCTCGAAGATGCTCGCCGCCCTGACGATCGCCTTCATCCGCTAACCCGGCCCGTTCGGCTCGGCGAAACTCCCGGCTCGCTCGCCTGTTCGGGTGGGCTTGCTTGGCCGATACTCAAGGCGGGCGTCCGGCTGCGAATTCGGACTCCACAGAGCGATTCTCGGTGATGCAGCGCACGGCTTCGGAGCGGTGCATCGGCGATGCTTGATCCATCATGATGCCCGAGATCGCGGCTCGCTCCACTTCCTCGGCTTGTGTTCGCGCTCACGTCGGAGCGTTTCCATTTCCTACCCGAAACGAGAGTCGCATGCCGTCGGTGGCGGATGCGTAGTACGCACTACACCATCGGATTATCGGCTTCTCATATAGTATCTTCGAGCCGTGCGCTGTACGGCCGCTCATCACCGCTTAGGGGGTCANNACGGTCTACGGATCGTGGGTTTTCTTCATCATCGCGGTCGTCGCTCACATCTTCGTGTGGGCTTGGCGTCCGTGGTAGGGGGCTAGCACAATGATCGTTCGCCGCCCGTATAACTTTCGCGCAACGCTCGGTGCGTACGTGCTCGCCGGCACCGTCGTCGCGTTCTTGATCCACTTCATCGTCCTCTCGTCGCCGAAGTACAACTGGATCTTCCCGGCGCAGACGACCGGGACCGGAACCTCGACTCAAGTCAACCCGGCGCCGGGCGCCAAGTAACCAAGACGTAACGCAGCCGGGAGGGCGTCATGCTCGAATTCGAAAGTACTTATCGGAAACCGGGAAATACGCTCTTCCGCTCGATCTTGGGAACCGATCCATTCGATTGGTGGGCGGGTCGATTCTATGTCGGGCTGTGGGGCGTCGTGGCGGTCTTGGCGATCGGCATCGGCGTCAGCATCCTGTTCATCGCCGTCGGTCAATACGGTGATTGGGATCTCTGGCGCGCGAACATTCACGCTCCGCTGCGCGAATATGGTTTAGGGATTGCGCCTTTTCTGCAGGGCGGCGCGTGGCAAGCCGTGGTCATCCTCGCGACGCTCTCGTTCGTCGCTTGGGCACTGCGCGAGGTCGATATTTGCCGCAAGCTCGAGATGGGCTACCACGTTCCGTTCATGTTCTCGTTCGCGATCTCGGCGTGGGTGGTGCTGCAGATTCTCCGGCCGCTGCTGCTGGGCTGCTGGTGCGAAGGCTTCGATCTGAGCTATTCGGGCCACCTCACGTGGGTCTCCAACACCGGGTTTCGCTACCAAAATTTTTATCTTAACCCATTTCACGCGTACGCCGTCTTGGGCTTCTTTCTGACGGCGATGGCCCTAGCGATGCACGGCAGCGCGATTCTCGGTACGTACAACACCGACAAGAATCCGGTCCAGGAAGAGGCCAACGTCGATAACTTCTGGCGCGACTACATCGGCTATTCGATCGGCGAATACGGCATCCACTGGCTGGGCTTCTGGCTCGCGATTTTCACGTTGACCATGAGCGATCTCTGCATCATCACCTCCGGACCCCTGGTGCAGGATTGGGTCGGCTTCTGGCAATGGCATATCCCCTTCATGCCGCATTAGCGGACGAGCTAAGGAAACACATTAACGATGGCAACCGTCATCAATGAGCCGGCCGAGAAATTCGAGATCCCCGGCCCAAGTTATTACGATCAGCGCGACATCGCCGGCGTGCGGCTGGGCGTGCCGTTTCACGTGCCGTTCCTCAAACGGTTCGGCTTACCGACGCAGATGGGAACGATCTGGCTGGGCACATGGGGGGTGCTCTCCGTCGTCTTGTTCATCGGTGGGTTATTCGTGCAGTTTTTCTCGGGCCTCACCGCGATGAACGGCAACGTCTGGGAGTTGGTCCGGCACTACGCCAACCTGCAGTTGCTGCCGCCCGACGGCCTCGGGATGGCGCCGAGCCTGGCGGCCGGCGGTTACTGGGAAATAAATTTACTGCTCTGGGCGGGCGCGGTCGCTTGCTGGGCCGGCCGGTGCTGGGAACGCCTGCTGCGTTATAGCTGGCGTCCGTATCTGTTCTTCGCCTGGGCGTCGGCGATTTTGCTGACGACGACGATCTGGGTGTTTCGCCCGATCATGATGGGCACGTGGGCCGAGGCGCCGGGCTTGGGGCTCAATTCGGATCTCGACTGGGCGCAGAACTTTAGCGTCTTGTGGGGCAACCTGTATTACAACCCGTGGCACCAGCTGGCGATCTTCTTTCTGTTCGGCTCGACGATGCTGTGGGGCATGCACGGTGCGACAATCCTCGCAACGTCGGCTGAGGGCAGCCATCACGAAGTCGCCGAGATCAAAGACATGCACTCNNAAGACGATTCACGATTGGATCTGGTGGTTCTCGGTGGGCGTCGTCGTGAGTTCGGCGATCGGGATTATCAGCACCGGCTGGATCACCAACGACTGGTACGTTTGGGGTGTCGACAACGGCACGGTCGAACAATACGGGCCGATGACCCGCTCGGCGATCAATCAGCGGCCCAATTTGGTGAAGCTGCAGTTGCCGGTGTCGATGCCGCAGCCGATAACCCTACCCAAGCCCGATCTGCCGACCAACGGCGCACGGTAAACGCGATGAAACTCAAACGCGTTTTGGGACCGCTCGTCATCGTCTGTACGCTTGCTTTGTCCGGCTTGGTCCAGCCGCTCGTCGACCGCGCGCGCGCGGCCGACGGTCCGCCGCAAGTCACCAGCCATCCCGGCCCGTGGGCGCCCGCCGGCGAACCAGAAAAAGAAGATCCGCATCTATCGACGTCGCTGGGAACCGAAGACAGTGGTGCGCTGCCGCCTGCCGCGGTCAAAGGCTACGGGCCCGTCGACCAAGCCGCGCCGCTGGATTTCAGCGATCAGCCCAAGGCCGTGCCGCGCAATTACGTCGGCGGCCAACTGTACAACGTGCAAGTTTTCAAGCAGTACTCCTACGTGCAGCTTCTCGGTCAGATGAACTACTACACAAGCGCCCTCGGCGTGCAGTGCACGTACTGCCATAATGTCCAGAACTTCGCGTATGATACGGCGACGAAGCGGATCGCGCGCACGATGCAGATCATGTCCAACGAAGTCGGAAAATCGTGGATTGCGCCGGTCAAGCAAGATTATCCGAACTACGCGGTCAATGGAGCCGTGGGCTGTGTAACGTGTCATCGCGGCGCGCCGCGAATGGGTGTCTCATGGAACATCGTGCCGGTGCAGTTCTTGGATTACCGCTACAAATCGACCAAGCAAGTCGGCTACGCCGTCAACTCGATGTACTCGGCGGCACGGTCGCTTGGCGTCAACTGCCTATTTTGCCACAACACGGCCGACTTCATCACGCTGCAATATTATCCGACGAACCAGATCGCGCACCGCATGTGGGCGATGGTCGATAAGATCAACCATGAATATCTGCCGTCGAATATCAAAGCCGTGACTTGTTACACTTGCCATCAAGGCGCGAAATGGCCGCAGGCGCTCGTGACCGCCGGTCTCGACCAGACGCCCGCGGATGCCGTAGCGGCCCATCCCGAGGTTCATTTGAATCCAGGAGCCCATCTCGCGTCGGGAGCGTCACGCTGATTGGACCTATTCTGGAGCCTGCCGGACTCGCGCGACTTTGCCGGGCTAACCACCCCGCTCGACGAGCTGTTCGGCGCCGCGCAGAGCCGGAAGTACGAAGCCGGCGCATCCGTGTCCGACCCCGAGGTCGCACCCGAACGCGCCTTCCGCTGCGTTTCCGGCACGATTAAAGTTACCAAGCTGCTCGCCAGCGGACGCGAGATTCTTATTACGATCCTCCAGACGGGTTCCGTCTGGAGCGATCGCGCCGTCCTCAACGGCTACTGGAAAGACGTCTTCATCGAAGCAATGGAAGCGAGCGAAGTCGTCTCGGTCGACGCGGTCGCCTTCGAGCGAGTCGTGCGTTCGTCGCCCGACTTGCTGGCGAAATTCATGTTGCGGATCTCCGAGCAAGTCTCCGACGCGCTCACGCTACTCGACGACTTCCGCGGCCGTGACGTCGCATCGCGGCTTGCGCGCGTCTTGGTTCGCTTCTCGAAACAGTATGGCGTGCCGACCGAACGCGGCGTCCGCATCGAACTCCCCGTCACCCATCAAGACCTCGCCAACATGATCGGCACCGCTCGCGAAACCGTCTCGCGCAACATGGCGCGGTTCCGCCAGCAGGGCTATGTCAAGGATGGCCATGCCGCGACCCTCGAAATCCTCAATCTCGATTCTCTCGAAGCCCTCATCGTCTAGAGAGCCCTTTTTTTAGCGAGTCCTCTTCCCTTCACGGGTGGGTTCCTTCATGTCTACCGTCACGTTACCGCCGCCCAACCTTCCCGCCCTCCCCGAAAGTGATTGCGCCACCGGCACGCCGGGTGACGGCTATCACCGTGAAGGCGCCGGACCAACCGTAGCATTGACCGGGAGGGAGACATCCAAGGTGGGCTACGGTAGTTCGGAGCAGATGGTGGCGCGGCGCTCGGCCAGCGTGTGGACCAAGCTTCATCCATTCTTCGCGCTCGGTCAATTACTTGCTTTTTGCGTCAGCGTGGGGCTCCTCATCGGCTATTTCCGCGGGACGGTTTCGTTCGACGTCGTGCATCAGTCGGTGCTCGCGAAAGTCGCGCTTATGGTCGGCGCGATCGTCACGGGCGCGCTGTGGGAAAAGGATGTCTTCGGCCACTACTGGTTCGCGCCCGAGTTTTTGGGTGAGGACACGATGACCGTCAACGTGTTTATTTTGCACCTCGGTTATTTGGCGATGGTCGTCGCGCATCCGGAGAACGTCACGGCGCAGATCGGCACGCTCATCGTCGCCTACGGAGTCTACATCGCCAACGTCGCGCAATACATCCTGCGCACGGCGAACCTCGGCAAACACGTCGCGGTCCGCGTGCGCTCGCGATGAGCGCGGCGGTTCAAGCCGTCGTTTTCGCCCAGGCGGGGCAACTCGATTTTCGGCCGGTCACCTTGCGCGCGCCCGCGGCCGACGAAGTCGTCGTCGATATTCGCTACTCGTCGATCTCCGCCGGAACCGAACGGCTGCTCTTCGACGGCCGGCTGCCGCCCATTCCGCACCTGCGCTATCCGCTGATCCCCGGCTATGAAGCGGCCGGCGTCGTGCTGCACGTCGGCGCCGACGTCGCCGACGTGCGGCCGGGCGACGAGGTGTTCGTCGGCGGGAGCATGTGCTTCACCGACGTCGCGGCGGCCTTCGGCGGTCAAGCCTCGCGGCTGATCAAGAAAGCCGCGCAGGTCGTCCCCCTGCACGGCATCCCGCTGGCCCATGCGCCGCTGTTGGCGCTCGCGGCGACGAGCCTGCACGGTGTGCGGCGGCTGGGCGAATTGGGCGGCAGACGTGTCGCGGTCGTCGGGATGGGCGCGATTGGGCAGTTCGCCGCGCGCTTTGTCGCCGCGCTCGAGCCGGCCGCGCTGTACGAGGTCGACTCCAACCCGGCGCGCCTGGGCCACATTCCGGGCGCGATCCGCGTCGACGCATCGCAAACGACCTTGGCCGCAGCCGCCGGGGCGCCGCTGGACTGCGTCATCGAGGCAACCGGCAAATCGGAGATGATCGCCGCCTGCGCGAAAGCGCTGCGGCTCGGCGGCTCGATCGGTCTGCTCTCGTTTTACGATACGCTCACGACGCCGTACGTCGATCTGTTCACCAAAGAGGTCACGCTGCTCGTCGCGCGCGAGTGGTCGCATCCCGATTTGCTCGCCGCACGCGACTTGATCGCCGACGGGCGCGTTGCCGTCGCCGATCTCGCGCGGAGCGCGTTTCCGATCGCGAACTATGCGGCCGCCTACAAGACGGCGTTCGAGGACCCCGCAACGCTCAAAGTCATCCTCGACTGGCGCGCGGAGAACTATTAAGAACCGCTCAACTTTCTGGTTGCCGGCCGAATACTCTCGATCGAATAGCAAGCCATCGGGATACAATGTCTTCGTGCCTACCTGTAATCGAGCCGTGTGCTAATCGCCCAGCCGCGGATCGTTCAGTCGACGAGCGAGATTGTCGAGCCGGTTGCTGATAAGCACGCGCTGCTTGCGCGCATGCGAGCCCTGGCTGCCTCGATTGAGGTGGAAGCGCGCGCGATTTACGCGCAGTGGCAACCCAAGTTACGGCGTCGCGCCTTCGTTCCGGGAGCGTGGAATTTCGCGGCGTACCTGGCGATGCGGCGCACCGACCTGCGGCCGCTTCAAACCGCTCTCATGCCGCTGGGTCTGTCCTCGCTGGGCCGCTGCGAGGCGCGCGTTCGGCCGAACATCGCGGCGGTCATTGACGCCCTGGCCGCACAATGCAACGAACCGCCAAACCGGCCGCCGACGACCGCGCGCGCTTTTTTTCGCGGCGAGCGGATGCTGCGAGCGGAAACAGCGCGCGTTTTCGGGCCGGCGGACCCCGGCCGCGGCGTGCGCATCATGGTCACGCTGCCCTCGGAGGCCGCCACTGACGGCGGCCGCCTCATCGCCGCGCTTGTCGATGCCGGGATGGATGCGGCTCGCGTCAATTGCGCCCATGACGATGCGAAGGCGTGGCTCAAGATGGCCGCGCACGTGCGCACGGCCGAACGCCGCAGCGGGCGAACGTGCATCGTGTACGCCGACCTCGCGGGGCCGAAGATTCGCACGCTCGACGTCCACGTTCGGCACGATGCGCGCCTGCGCAGCGGCGATCACATCGCCCTCGTGCGTGATTTACGCGCGGCCAAACGTGACGAGCCGGCAATGACGTGCACGATTCCGGCGATTTTGGACCACCTGCGCGCCGGCGATCCGGTTTGGATCGACGACGGCCGAGTCGGCTGCGTCGTGCTTCGCGCCGAGCCCTCGCGGGCCGACCTGCGTATCACACAAGCAAGCGATCGGGGGAATCGGCTCAAGCCGGACAAGGGCCTCAACTTTCCCCAAACCACGATTCCGGCGCCCTCGCTCAGTGTCGCCGACCGTGAAGCCTTGGCCGCGATCGTCGGCGTCATCGACGTCGTCGGGTACTCTTTCGTGCGCACCGCGGCGGATATCGAGACCCTTCAAGGCGAGCTTTTGCGGCTCGGCCGTCCCGATTTGCCGCTCGCGCTCAAGATCGAGACGCAGGACGGCCTGGCCAATCTTCCCGCGCTGATCGTGCAGGCTGCGGGGCGTCAACCGACCGCCGTTATGATCGCCCGCGGTGACTTGTTGGTCGAGATCGGTTACCGCCGCCTGGCCGAGATGCAAGAGGAAATCCTCTGGCTCTGCGAAGCCGCGTGCGTACCGGTTATCTGGGCCACGCAGGTCCTCGACGAGTTCGTGAAAACCGGGATTCCGACGCGAGCCGAAATTACCGACGCCGCCATGGCCGAGCGCGCGGACTGCGTGATGCTCAATAAAGGGCCGCATGTCGTGCGGGCCGTTGAAGTGCTCGCCGAGCTTTTACCGTTGATGGAAGCGCACCAGACGAAAAAGACGTCACGCATGCGCGCGCTCCACACGTGGTTGCACAGCTAGAGCGATTTACGTGGTATCGCTTGGCTCGAACGCGTCGGCCGTGGTTCCATCTTTGGTACGAACGGCGCGCAACACCAGTTGCCCGATGCCCAACAGCAACGCGGTGCCGAAAACTTGCGTCGACTGCTTGTGCAGCGCGCGATACGCGATGCGATTCGGATCGTCCGCCGGAATCGATTTGAACGAACCGCCCATCGCCTGCTGCAGCTCCGTCATTTTGGGCACGATGCGGGTTTGAAAGCGGTTCAGCGCGACGAGCGCGCCGATCCCCAAGAGCACGCGCAGAGCATCGTTGCCGCGTTCGCTTTCCTGTGCGGCTTGCACGACGGCGCAGACGATCGTGATCCCGCCCGCGACGTAGGCGCTCTTGACGATCCGGTCGAGCGATTTGCCCGTGATCCGGGCCTGCAGGTCGAGGTCGTTCGCTTCGTGAGCGACGATCGGTGCGGCAATGAAGGCAAATCCGGTCGCTGCACCCGTCCAAAACGAGGTTGCCAGGAGCTCGGTCGCGCCCGCCGCGTCATTTGAAAATCCCATGCGCTCTCTTCCAACGACGCAGCCGCGAATTCCTGACGGCGGGTCGGCGGGGCCGTGTGCCAACCCCGGCGGCGGATCGGGTGACGACTATCACCGTCCCTGCGCGACCGGCCCGACTACGATAGCCTCGAAGAGACGTCCGCCGAGGACGAGGCGAAATCCGCGGGATAAAGGTGGTTGGGGCGTGGGCGTAAGCAAGAACTCGACGGTCGCGATTTACGGCAAGGGCGGCGCGGGGAAATCGTTCCTCACGAGCATGACCGCAAAGACGCTCACGGAGCGCGGTTTTAAGGCCTTGCAGATGGGTTGCGACCCCAAGCACGATAGCGTCGTCACTCACTTCGGCGGCGCGCTCATTCCAACGGTGCTCGGCACCTGGGCCCAGTACGAAAAAGAAGGCCGGGCCGACGACCTCGCGCCCGAGCACATCATTTTCAAGGGCAACGGCGTTTACTGCATCGAGCTCGGCGGTCCCGAGTCGGCGCGCGGCTGCGGCGGCCGCGGTATCACCTTCGGCTTCTCGCTGCTCGAGAAGTGGGGCCTCTCGGAGTGGAACTTCGACTACATGCTGCTTGATTTTCTGGGCGACGTCGTGTGCGGCGGCTTCGGCACGCCGATCGCGCGCTCGATGGCGGACAAGCTCATCATCGTGTGCAGCAACGAAGGCCAGTCGATGTATGCGGCCAACAACATCGCCTCGGCCGTCCGCTATTTCGCCGAGCAAGGCGGCAAGACGCGCTGCCTGGGCCTAGTCGTCAACAAAGACGACGGCAGCGGTAAAGCGCAAGCCATGGCCGGCTGGCTGGGCATCCCCGTGATCGCCTCGATGCCGCTCATCCCGCAAGATCAAGTCATGATCGACGGCGTCCCGCACGCGTCGGTCCGCGCCGCGGTCGATAAGGTCATCGCGGCAATCGACGATCTCGATGCGGTCATTCCCAATCGCGTCGACTTCGTGGAGTTCATGATGCATCTCTCGGGCAACGCCGCCGAAATGGACGGCACCGCGGTTACTGCCGACGAACTCTGGTCGCTGCCCGAAGTCGTCCCGAAAGCCAAAAAACTGCAGCGCGAACTTGTCCTTGCCGGCATCCCCAACGGCGGCGGTCTCGATCATCGCTACGTCGAGTCCGAAGACGATCGCGACCGAATCCTGGTGCCTACGGTGGTCTCTGTCGGTGGGGGGAATGTGCCGGCTGCCGATTGGGGTTAGGGTCGGTAGGGGAGCGGGAGGGGACTTGCGGGCGTCCCCGCCGCCGAGCATCACCCTCCCCTCCCCACCACCGACAGCAAAATGCGAGCGCAAAATAAGCGGACTAGCAAGAGACGACGCCCGAGGCGTTGGGAGTTAGGACGATGAGTAAGCAGGCTTCTTCGATGTGTCCGGCGTTTGGGGCTGTGCGCAATTTGTTGCGGATGGAAGATGCGATGCCCATCGTTATTTCGAGTGGGGATGGGTGTTTGTACGGGCATACCTTCGTAGCGCATTTTTATGTGGCGAATCGGCCCATTTTTTCGCCCGGCGTGAGCTCCGAGATTTGGGCGCGGGGGTCGGTGTTCGACGAACTCAAGCTCATGGTGCACGAGATGGCCGAGAAGCATCGGCCCTCGATCATTCCGATTTGTTCGCTGTGCGTTTCCGATACGGTGGGTCTGCCGTTCGATTTGCTGCCCAAGCAGATCGGGAACACCGAAGTCATTTATGTGCCGCTGCCGGCGTATAGCGTTCATACGCATGCGCGGGCGAAGGATATTGTCGTTGATTCGCTCGTTTGGCGGTTGCCGCCGCAGCGCAAGACGCGGGCGGGCGTGAATTTGATCGGCGAGTTTTTTCCGAGCGATCCGATCAAGATCGACGAAGTGCTGCGGCGGATCGGGACGCACGTGAATACGACGGTGCCGGGGCCGCGCTGGTCGGATTACGTGGCGATGGTCGACGGCGCGCTCAATGCGCCGCTGCATCCGTTTTACTCCGAGAGCGTGAAGCGGATGAAGATGAAGCAGGGGCTGCCGTTCGTCGACGGGGCGCCGGTGGGGATCGACGGCACATATGCCTGGATCAAGCGCGTGGGTGAAGCGCTTAAGCTCAACGCAGCGACGGTTGAGGCGGTTGCCGGCGAAGAACGCGACAAAGTCGTAGCCGCGATGGCCGATTTTCCGCTGCATGGGCTCAAGTTCATGGTGGCGGGATATGAAGGCCACGAATTTTTGCTGGTGCGGCTGCTCATCGAGGCGGGGGCCGAGGTGCCGTATCTCTCGACGGCGGTCAGCGCGAATCCGCTCGCGCGCGAAGAGGAAGCTTGGCTGCGCGAGCACGGGTGCACGGTGCTGTACGGGGCGAACTTCGACGATGAGATCGGGGCGCTCGAGGATCATCCGTACGACTGCGTGATCGGGACGACGCCGCTGTGCGCGCACGCCAAAGAGCTGGGCATTCCGTCGATTTATTACACCAATGCCATGGCGACGCGGTCGCTCACGTTCGCGCAGGGCGCGAGTGAGATATTGTCCCTGATGCTTTCGACGTATCGGAGTAAGGCGCGCTATGCGAAGATCGCGAGTTTCTTCAGCGAAACGGGAGTGCCGAAGCGCACGCATACGGGGTGGGCGCCCAAGATCGACCTGACCGAGCATCTGCTCGCGAATCAAGCGTTCGCGCCCGCGCAAGGCGTGAAGCCTTGAGTTGCGGGGGGCGGGAGGTAAACGGCTGATGGCGGCGCCCAAAGAGTTGGCCAGCGACGTCGTCAATACGCCGATTCGCAAGCGCGTCACCGATCTGGATCATGCCGGCGGCGACACGGGCGGCATGCAGGTGTTCGCGTCGCTCAAAGATGTGAACGTGGTGTTGGACGGTCCTGTCGGGTGTCACGTGATGCCGGCGGTGGCGGTCATTAACTATACCGACAGCATTCCGTATCTGAAGAACGTGACGTGTTCGGAACTTTCGGAGAACGAGGTGACGATCGCGGGGACGCTGGGCGCGCTCAAAGAGAAAGTCGCGCGCGCGAGCGCCGACGGACGTCAGGTGTTCATCGTGTCGACGCCGATGTCGGAGCTCATCGGGGCGTCGTGGACGACGATGGATGCCGACGTGAAGGGCT
>PLAE01000276.1 GCA_003134035.1 Candidatus Velthaea versatilis | reverse complement strand
TACGACGGCGACGTGCAGTCCGACACCGTGGCGCAAGGGTTTGGTTCGCTGGGTCTGATGACGTCGGTGCTCATGACGCCCGACGGCGACACGCTGGAGGCCGAGGCCGCGCACGGCACGGTTACCCGGCACTACCGCGAACACATGAAGGGCCGCGCCACGTCGACCAATCCGATCGCCTCGATCTTCGCCTGGACGCGCGGCCTGGAGCATCGCGGCAAACTCGACGGCACGCCCGACGTTGTCACCTTCGCGCAGACGCTCGAACACGTTTGCGTCGACACGGTCGAAAGCGGCGTGATGACCAAAGATCTCGCGATGCTCGTCGGACCTGATCAGCCGTATCTCACCACGCAAAAATTTCTCGATGCGCTCGATACCGAACTCGCGCACCGCATGGGGTCGCTCGTCGCCGGCGCGGGGGCGCGCTGAACGGCGTGCGCGCGGCGGTCGAGGTGGCGCCGCCGGGCACCAGGGTGACGTCCTTCGCCGATTGGTGGACGCGCAGGATGTGCCCTGGAGGCGGAAGCCTAAGTCCCGCGGGGTGAACGAATACCGTGTGAGTCCTCGAATGGCGGTCGGTCGATGCCGGCCCCGCTGCGCGCTGTGTGCCCGCCGCTTTGGTGCGGACTCATGCCGCCGCTGAAATCGCCGGCGTCGGCGCTCGCCGCGTTCGTCCCCTCGGCAGCCGTCGAACGGATCGCAAAAACGTCGCTGCGGCCGAGCTTCGCGCCGATCCCGGGCCTGATCTCGCTCGCCGCGGGCGAACCCGATTTCGATACACCGCTCGAGATCGTCGAGGCCGCCGTCGCGGCGCTGCACGCGGGCCACACGCACTATACCGATCCGGAAGGCGATGCGCAATTGCGTGACGCCATCGCCGAGGTCGTCGCGCAAACCGCGGGCGCGGCCTGCACCCGCAATCAAATCCTCGTCACTCACGGTGCGAGCGCCGGGCTGGCCGCAGCGATCGCCGCCATCGTCAACCCCGGCGATCGAGTCGTTATTCCCGAACCGACCTACTCGCTGTATGCCGATCTCGTGCAGCTGGCCGGCGGGGTGCCGGTGTTCGTCGCGCTGCGGCCGGACTTCCATCTCGACCTTGACGCGCTCGAACCTGCCCTCGCCGGGGCGCGGCTGCTCGTCTTGTGCTCGCCCGGCAATCCGACCGGCGTCGTGTACCGGGCCGACGAGTGGGCGCAACTAGGCGAACTCGTCGCGCATTCACCGGCGTACGTGTTGTCCGACGAAGCCTATCATTCGCTGGTGTACGGCGGGACCCCGTTCGTCTCCGGATTGCAGATCGATGCGCTGCGCGAGCGGCTCATCTACGCACAGACATTCTCCAAAAAATACGCGATGACGGGCTGGCGGCTGGGCTATCTCGCCGGGCCCGCACCGATCGTCAAGGCCGCCGGCCTGATTCATCGCACGTTTAACGGCACTAACAACGCCTTCGTGCAGCGGGCCGGCCTCACCGCGTTGCGCGACGGGTCGCGCGACGCGCACGCGTGGATGGAGCAATTTGCCGCGCGGCGCGCGTTCGCCCTCGAACGGCTGCGCGCGATCGCGGGCGTCAGCGCCGACCCGCCTGAAGGCGGCTTTTATGTCTTCGCGCGCTACGCCGCGCCGATTCCTTCGGCTGAACTCGCGGCGCGAATGATCGCCGGCGGCGTCGCTGTGCGGGCCGGCCGCGAGTACGGCCCCAGCGGCGAAGGCCACTTCCGCATCTCGTTCGCGACGAGCATCGCCAATCTCGCCGCCGGGATCGGCCGGATTTCCGACGTTTTCGCGACCCTGCCGGCCGGGGTTTGAAGGCTCGGCTCCTCGCGCTAACGGCCGCGGCGTGCCTGGCGATCACCGCGTGCACGCGCGTCGATGAGACGTCGACGGGGAGTGGGCAGCGGCATGCCTGGACGCAGCCCGGCGTGCTGCGCATCGCGAGCATCTCCGATCCCGACACGCTCAGTCCGATGGTCGGCAACTTTCAAATCGACTTCGACCTGGCGATGTTCTGGGGCGGCTTTCTGTTCAACTACACCGACGATAACCGGTTGTTGCCCGAACTCGCCACGGTCGAGCCGACGCAGGCGAACGGCGGAATCACGCCTGACGGGCGCACGATAACGTATCATTTGCGGCGCGGCGTCCGCTGGCACGACGGAGCGCCGTTTAGCGCCGACGACGTCATCTTCACCTGGCGCGCGATTATGAACCCGCAAAACAACGTCGGCGATCGCACGGCGTACGCGCGCATCACGCGCATCGACAAGCGCGATGACGCGACGGTCGCCGTCCATCTCGACCGGCCCTATGCGCCGTTCGTCGCGACGTTCTTGACCCAGGGCGAAATCCCGATCCCCGTGTATCCGCGCCACTTGCTCGCACGTTATCCCGATCTCGACCGGATTCCGTTCAATAGTGCGCCGGTCGGGACGGGGCCGTTCAAGGTGCTGGCCTGGCACCGCGGTGAGAAGATCCGCATGATCGCCAACCCCGATTACTGGCGCGGGCCGCCGAAACTCAAAGAAGTCGACTACTCGGCCATTCCGAATGAACAGACGATCGTCACCCAAATGCGGACGCACGAGATCGATCTGTGGTATAACGCGTCGGCGGCGCTGTATCCGGAAATCATGGCCATTCCGGCCGCGCGTGTGTTCCTCACGAAGTTCGTGCAATATAGCCAGATCGGCCTCAACACGCAGCGCCCGCCGCTCGACGACGTGCGCGTGCGCCGCGCGCTGGCGTATGGAAGCGATCGTCGCGCAATCGTCACCGCGACGTCCTTCGGCGTGAACCAGCTCGGTGAAGGCGATCAACCGCTGGCGTCGTGGGCGTATGATCCGCACGTGCGCGGATACGCCTACGACCCGGGCCGCGCCGCGGCGCTGCTCGACGCCGCCGGCTGGCGCCGCGGACCGGACGGCATTCGAATCAAGAACGGGAATCGGCTGTCGCTGGCGCTGGCGACGGTCACCGGTGAAGCGATTGCCGCGCGTGTCGGCATCCTGCTGCAGTCGCAATGGCGCGCGATCGGCGTCGATCTGGTCGTCAAGCAGTATGCCTCGAGCGTGATGTACGCGAGCGCCGGCGCCGGCGGGATCGTGCAAGGCGGGAAGATGGATCTGGCGTTCACGGGCTGGTCCAGCGGCGTCGATCCGGACGATTCGATGATCGTGACCTGTGCGTCGCGCGCGCCGGCCGCCCAAAATTATTACCGGTTCTGCGATCCGGCCGTCGACCGGTACGAGGACATCGCCTTGGCGTCATACGATCGGCCGACGCGGGTCGCCGCATACGCGCACGTGCAACAGTTGGTGACCAGCGGGGTGCCATTTCTAACGCTGTGGTTCAACCGGCTCCTGAGCGTGGCTAGCGTCGATCTGCACAATTATCGCCCGGCCCACGCGGTCACCGCGTTTTGGAACACCTGGGAGTACGAAATTTGACGGCGCGACCCGCGTTTCGCGCAACTGATCGAGCGCGCGGGCGGCGACTTCGGGCGGCTCGGCGAAGTCCGAACCGTATGAAAGCAGCTGTCTATCACGGTCCGCGCGATATCCGCGTCGAGACGGTTCCCGACCCCGCGCTTCAAAGACCCACCGATGCCGTCGTGCGGGTCGTCAACGCCGCGATCTGCGGTTCCGATCTGTGGCCGTATCGGGGAATCGCAACGAACTGGACCGCCGGTTCGCGCATCGGCCACGAATTCATCGGTGTCGTCGAGGAAGCGGGGGCCGACCTGCGGACGTTCAAGCGCGGCGATATCGTCGCGGCCCCGTTCTCGTATAGCGACAACACCTGCGATTATTGCCACGCCGGCATCTACACGTCGTGCCGGCACGGCGGCTTTTGGGGCGGCGCCGATGAAGACGGCGGGCAAGGGCAGTTCGTGCGCGTGCCGTTCGCGGACGGCACGCTGCGCCCGATCCCGGCGGCGGTCGCGCACGACGAGAAGAAGCGCGCGTCGGCGCTGACGCTGACCGACGTGATGTCGACCGGACACCACGGCTGTGTGCGCGCGGGCGTCAAAGCCGGCAGCAGCGTCGCGGTGATCGGCGACGGCGCGGTCGGACTGTGCGCGATCATCTCGGCCCACCGCTCGAACGCCGCGCGCATCTTCGCGCTCGGGCATCACGCCGCGCGACTCGAACTCGCACGCGCGTTCGGCGCGACCGACATCGTGGATTCGAAGGATCCGGACGCGGCGCAGAAGATCATCGACGCGACCGATGGCGGCGTCGCCTGCGTCGTCGAAGCCGTCGGCTCGCAAGCGACGATGGATCTCGGCGTGTCGATCGTGCGCCCGGGCGGAACGCTCGCGTACGTCGGCGTACCGTACGGGGTGTCGACCTTCAACGCGCGCAAACTCTTTAGCGATAACATCTCGATTGCGGGGGCGCTCGCACCGACGCGCGCGTACATCGACGAACTCATGACCGACGTGGTCTTGGGAAAGATCGATCCCGGCGCGGTCTTGACGCTGCGACTTCCGCTCGAAGGCACACCCGACGGGTACAAAGCGATGGACGACCGCTCCACCATCAAGGTGCTGCTCGAAATTTCCGCGGTGTGATGCAGATCGAAGGAGAGATGCTCGACTTCGGCGCGGTTCTGCGCCGTTTTCGCTTGGCGCGCGAGGTTTCGCAAGAAACGTTGGCGGAACGAGCCCGCCTGAGCGTGCAGAGCGTGAGCTCGCTCGAGCGCGGCGTGCGGCGCGCACCCTACCGGCACACCGTCAACGCTCTGGCAGATGCGTTGGGACTCGATGCGGGCGAGCGCGAAACGCTCGCGCAAGCGGCGATTCGGCCGCGCGGTCCGCGAATGGTCAGCCGCGCCGCGCGGTCGGTGCCGGCAGTCTTTCCGTCGTACGCGACGACGTTTTTGGGGCGCGAGTCCGAATGCCGCGAACTCNNCGTTTGGCGATCGAGGCGGGTTTGGCGTTTGCGGGCCGGGGCGAGCGCAATGCTTCGTTCGTCGATTTTACTTCGCTGCGCGACCCGTCGCTGGTGGTCTCGCGCATCGCCGGCGCGCTCAAACTGGGGACCGTTTCCAACCTCGACACGCTCGTGAGCGCGCTCGAGCGGCGCCCGGCGCTGCTGGTGCTCGATAACTGCGAGACCGTCATCGACGAATGTGCCGGCGTGGTCGAAGCGCTTCTGCGCGGCTGCCCGAACGTGCGGATCCTGGCGACCAGTCGTGAACCGTTCCGCATCGACGGCGAGACGTTGTATCGCCTGGGTCCGCTCGATCCGAGCGGCGCGGCGGTCGAACTATTCGTCGAGCGCGTCCGGGCGGCCCGCGCGTCGGCCGCCCACGACCCTCCGCACGCCGCGGCGGCGGAGATCGCGCGGCGGCTCGAGGGCATCCCGCTGGCGATCGAACTCGCCGCGGGGTTGGCGCGCACGCATAGCCTCGACGACATTCTGACGTCGCTTTCGAGCGACGACTTTCTCACCGCGGCGCAACGGCGCAGTGCCGTCGCACACCATCAAACGATGAACGCGGCGATCGCCTGGAGCTATGACGCGCTCGACTCCGAGGAGCAAATCGATTTGCGGCTCCTGGCATATCCGCCCGCCGGCACGACGCGGGCCGGTGCGCTGGCCATCTGCGCGCGCTCGACCGATCGTTCGCTGCGGCGGCTCGTCGATTTGTCGCTGGTCATCGAAGACGGATCGGGACGCGTCGGGCTGCATGAAATCACCAAGCAGTTCGTTTCCGCGCGGCGCTCGGCCGCCGAGACGGCCAGCGCGGCGGACCGCTATGCCTGGTTTCTTGCCGCGCAGCTCAGCGACGCGCTGGAGCGCGGCTGGCACTCCGATGCGCCCGACATGCTCGAGCCTTTCGCGGCGCTCGTGGCGGAACTGGACAACGTGCGTCAGGCGTTCCGCCACGCGCTCGACAGCGCGGATCGGCCGCTCGCGTTGGCGCTGTCGGCGGGGCCGGATTACTGGACGGTGACCGGACGCGTGACCGAAGGTACGCAATGGCTCGAACGGGTCGATGTGCTCTGCGGAGCGGCCGACGACGATGCGCGTTCGGCGGCGTTGCAATTCAGTTTGATGCTCTGCGCGATCCAAGCGGGCCGGCCCGACGAAGCGCTCGCGCGTGCGCAGCGCGCCGCGGCGCTCGCGGAGCGGCACGACCTCCCGCTCATTGGCGGCCGCGTCCGGATCATTTTGGGTCACGTCGATCTCGCGCGNNACGCAGAACGGACTCGAGATGGGTGCGAGTCGCGCGCGCATTTTCCACGCCTTCGCGCTCATCGAGCTGGGCGAGGCCGAAGCCGCCGCATCGATCGCGCGCGAACACGAACGCCGGCTGATGGCGCGTTTCGGTAGCGTCGCTCGGCCGGAGCGCGCATTCATCGCGACCTTATTGGCCGAGGCCGCGCGCTTGAGCGGCGAACTCGACGCCGGCGCGGAGTACCTGCGCAGCGCGGTCGACGCCATCGCGGGTGGTCCGATGACGACGATCTACGCCCGTGCGATTCACGGCTTGGCCGAAGCGCTCGTGCTGCAGGGCCGTTTTGACGAGGCGCAGGAGTTTGCCGCAGTGGCCCTGCGCGACTTTCACGAGCGCGGTTTCGCGACCGAACTCGCGCTGCTGCTCGAGGTGTGCGCCGCGCTGCTCTTGCGGCGCGGCAGCGTCGATTCCGCCGCCCGCGTCGCCTACTTCGCAGACGCGGTCTTGTGTCGCGCGCGCCGCGTGCGCTGGCGTTTTTCCGCCGAGCTGGCGCGGACGCTCCATGCTGAGCTCGGTGCTCGGCTGAACCCAGCCGAGCGCGAACGCCTCACGGCGTCGGCCCAAGCCGCGGGCGCAGCGGAAACGATCGCGATCGCCGTTCCCGACGCCGCACTGTACGATTAAACCGTACGAGTCGCGCTGTCGCGGCCCTTCGATCCCGGCGAGAATCGGAGCAGGCACTCAACGCCGCTCTCGTTCTCGGAGGATCGGATCCTTATGCGTTCTTCTCTCGGTCTCGCGCTGGCTTGCGCCGGACTCTCGCTGGCCGGCTGCGGCGGATCGGCGATTGCACCGCCGGCCGGACCGCAAACCACGACGTTCCCCATCGCGACGGGTGCGTCGGACACGACCGCGGCCTTCGAGGTGCTGCGCTACTATCCAAGTTCGATCGTCATCAACGCGGGCGACACGCTGAGCTGGACGATCGCCTCGGGTTCGCCGCACATCATCGCGCTCGTTCCCAGCGGCCAAAACGCGCCCGCGCCGCCGGCCAATATCAAGCCCGCCGGCGGGACGAGCTACGACGGAACGGCCTTCACGAGCTCGGGCCTCATCGACCAAGGTGCGACGTACTCGCTGCGCTTTCCGACGCCCGGCACGTATACCGTGCTGTGCCTGGTGCATCAGCCGGAGATGCGCGAAACCGTGACGGTCCAGCCGGCCGGCGCGGCGCGGCCGCTCATACCCGCGCAAATCACCGCCGTGGCGGCCGTCGATAGTGCCGCGGACGTGAACGCCGCTCGCGCCGTGCCGGCGAGTTTTCCGTTCGCGCCGGGCGGGACGCATCTGGCCCTCGGCTTGGCGCCGCAGACCTCGCCGCCGTCGGTGTTGTCGATCTATCGCTTTCTGGACGGGCCATCGCTCGATGCCGCGATCACGGTGCCGGTCGGCACGACGGTGACTTGGAGCAACGTCTCCAACGTGCCGCACAACGTCGTTTTCCCGGTCGCCGGCCAGCCTATTCCCGCGACGTTCAACGACTTCGGACCGGCGCTGGGCAGCTCGGTTTACGACGGCACGGCGTTGACGTCATCCGGCCTCGTAACCCCCGGCCAGAGCTACTCGCTGACTTTCGACCACGCCGGCGTTTTCGTCTATTCGTGCTCGCTGCATGATACCCAGGGTATGCAGTCCAGCGTGACGGTGATCTAAGCATGCGCATTTTGAGCCGATGCGCGTTCGTGCTCCTTGTCGTCGCAGCGGCCGCAGCCATCGACGCGGCCAGCCCCGTAAGCTCCGCGGCCGCGTCCCGCGAGGCGAGCGCCACCGCCATGCGAGGGGCGCGTCCGGCCGCACTGCAGCTGACGGATCAGCGCGGAACCGCGTTTTCGCTCGCCGGTTTGCCGGCACGTTATCTGGCCCTGACCTTCGTCGCGTCGCGGTGCAGCGACGCGTGTCCCATGGCCAACGCCCTCTTCGCGAAACTCGCCGCGCGCGTCGCCGGTTCGGGGCGTTCGCTCGAGCTCGTCACGGTCACGCTCGATCCGACCTTCGACACGCCGTTCGTCATGTCGCGGCTGAGCCGCGAGTTCGGGGCAGATCCTTCGCTGTGGCGCTTCGCGAGCGGAACGCCGGCGAACGTCCATGCGCTCATGCGCGCCTTCGGCGTCGTCGCCCGGCCCGACGAGCACGGAGTGCCCGACGCGCACAGCACGGCCGTCTACATTCTCGACCGGCAGCGCGGCCTCAAGCGGATGCTGCTGCTCTCGTCGCAGTTGACCGACGACGTGCTCGCCGCGGTAAGCGCACCATGACCGGCAGTTGGGAGCAGACTGCCGCCGGTTGGGACGCGGCGACGGCCGGCTATGCCGCGGAACTCGCGCCGCGCACCGTCGGCTTCGCCGCCGATCTCGTAGCGCTGCTCGCGCCACCGCTCGGCGCGCGGTTTCTCGATGTCGCGTGCGGCACCGGCGTGGTCGCTATCGAAGCCGCACGCGCCGGAAGCCGCGTTGTCGCCGTCGATTTCTCGCCCCAGATGACCCGGCACGCCGAACGAGCCGCGCGCGAGGGCGGGCTGCCGATCGAGGTGCAGCGGATGGACGGGCACGCGCTCGACTTTCCGGAACGCTCGTTCGATTGCGCCGCGTCGCTGTTCGGACTGCAGTTCTTCGCCGACCGGGCGCTGGGGCTGCGCGAGTTGCGGCGCGTGCTCAAACCCGGCGGACGAGTCGCGGTCGGCGCGTGGGCGGAACCCGAGCGGGTCGAACTGCTCGCCCCGCTCATGCGCGCGATGGGCGCCGCGCTTCCGCATGCCGCGCTTACGAGAACGCCACCGCTGCTCTTCAGCATGGCCGAGCCGCGCCGCATGGCTGACGAATGTACCGCTGCGGGCTTCCGCGACGTTACCGTGACCGAGTACGAGCATCCCTACACCTTTGCACGGCCGGATGATTATTGGCGGCTGCTTCTGACGGCGGCGCCTGGTCCGATGCAACGCCTGTCGGCGCTCGCCCCGGACCTGCGCGCCGACGTGCACGCGGCGCTCATCGACGACCTCCGCGCGTGTTTCGGCGGCGGCCCGATCGTGCTCTCGGCGATCGCACGGATCGTGACCGGGCGCGCGTGATACCCGCGAGCCGGGACGCGCGCATGATTCGCGCGGCTCGCTGCGCGGCACTAGGCCGGGAACGCGAGCCTAAGCCCAGGCGCGCCGAAACGTCGCGTACATATACGGGTACTCGCGGCGGTACCAATTGCGGAAACTGCGGCGCACTAAGTTGCGCGACGTTACCGGCGATGCGCCTTTGATCACGTAATGTTCGCCGTCGAAGAAGTCGGCGGAGTATGGCGGATAGGTCGCCATCGGTTCGAAGCCGGCGAACGGCGCGAACGGCGTTGAAGTCCATTCCCAGCCGTTGCCGACGAGGTCGTGGATGCCCCACGCGCTGACGCCGTTCGGATACGACCCCACGGGTTCGGGATCGAAGCGCCTTAAGTCGAAGTTGCCGCGGGTGGGGTCGGCGTCAGCGCCGCCCCAAGGCTGGAGCCGTTCGTCGCCGGAGGGCGTGCCGTACGCCGCGCGGTGATACTCGGGTTCGGTCATGAGCCGGGCGCCCGACCAGCGCGCGAACGCGTCGGCCTGGGCGTTCGTACAATACACGGGCCAAGAGAGCGGCAGCGGAATCGTCGCGGCCAGCGTGCGCAACGCCCAGCCGCCGGTTTCGCTTTCGACCCAAAATGGGGGCGGCGGTCCGCCATCGCGCACAAACGCGAGATATTCGCCGTTGGTGACATCATAAACGTCGCAGCCGAACGCGCCGACGTCGACGCGATGTTCGCCGCGCTCGTTGTCCCACGTGAACGGCAGAGTGTCGGGTGCGGCGCCCAGCGTTGCCGGCCCGGCAGGCACGAAAATCGGCTCGCGCGGTGCGACCGGCACATCGCGATGCGCGCCGCCGACGATGCGCTTGCGCGCGTCGGGCAGCCGGTGCACGATGTACAAGAGCGTTTCGTGGTGCATCTCTTCGTGTTCGAGAATCGTATAGGCGGCTTGCGCGCGTTCGAGGCGCGGCTGCGCCGGATCGTCGAGCCGCGCGGTTGCGTAGGCGGCGAGCACGCGTTCGTCGCACGCCGCCGCGAATGCCGCGACGTCGCTCAAGGGCGGCCAATCGCTGCGCGCGTGCGTGCGCGCAGTATCGAGTGAATCGGGATCGATGCCGCGGTTGAAGAGGTCTTCGAGCCGCCGGTCGATCGAGGCTTCGCCCAGCGCGTCGCGCACGAACGTGAGAAACGAAAACGCCGGAAAGTGGCCGATATAGAAGACGAACGGATGCCGCAGCGGGATCGGTGCGGAGTACAACAGGTCGGGATCGATCAACCCGAACAGGTCCGCCGATCGCCGCCGGTTCGCTGTGTACCAGCCAGCCAGGGCGGCGCGGTCAAGCGCTGCTGGCAATAGTGTGTCCACGCTCATTTCTTCTCCGTTCCCGCACGCATCATCGCCGGCGATTAGTGCGATGTTCTTTTGACGGAACCGGGAAGCGGGATGGTTTCAGCGCGCCCCGCGCGCGGATCGGGCGAAGCCCGAACGCCACGCGGATCGGGCGAAGCCCGAACGCCACGCGGATCGGGCGAAGCCCGAACGCCACGCGGATCGGGCGAAGCCCGAACGCCACGCGGATCGGGCGAAGCCCGAACGCCACGGATTCGACGAAGTCGAATCCAGCTAGTTTATGCCGTCCCACATCGTAGCGAGTCGCACGACGAGGGATTCGTCGCGCGGCTGCAGGCCGTTGCCGCGGCAGATTCGGCACGACTCGTCGCCGCACGCGTCGCAACTCCCCGAGCCGCCGCAATGGCGGCAGAGATCTTCGGGGGTGCGGCGGCGGCGCCGTTTGCGCGGCAGCGCCCAACGGGCTGCGGCTTGGCGGCGGCGGTCCATATATGCAGCGTCGGCGTCGCGAAGTACCGCGTAGAAGCCGAGCACCGAGATACAGGCAAGCGCACCAACCATGAAGTCGGCGAACGAGCGATCTTTCATGTATACGTTATCGGGATTGTTCGATCGGAAAGTGAGCGCGGAATCGAAACGTTACTCTCGGGCGGAGGGGGCGCCTGCCGCAGGCCGCGGCACGATGCGCGACGTGCGCTCCGTGCGCAATGCAGCTTCGACCGCCGGCAGGGCTATGGCCGCGATCTGCGCGTGCCCTTCGTCCGAGGGATGAAAGCGGTCGCCGGAGAGAAAGCCGGCGGCATCGCGAGCGCCGCGGGTCAGCGCAAAAAGATCGACGAACCGCCCGCCGGCGGCGTCGATGGCGGCGCGCGCCGCGTGATCGTCGGCTTGTGCGAGACGCCGCACCGCGGCGGCGTGATCGGCGAACAGCGGGCTGATCGAGACATCGGGAACACCCACGGCCACGAGCGCCGCGCTTGGCGCCGCGGCCCGGATCGCGGTCACGAGCCGGCCGTAATTTCGCGCGAACACCGCGGTCGGGACGCCGCGCACCACGTCGTTGCCGCCGACGCACAAAATGACGACGTCGAAACGGCGTTCGCGCAGCCGCGCGACCTGCAGGCGTAAAACGTCGGCGGCGGTGCTGCCGCCGATCGCGGCGTTGGTGATCTCGCTGCCCGGGTGGTCGGCCGCGATCGTGCGGTACATGCGAAACGCGAAGCCGCCCGACGTATCGCCGGCCCCCGTCCCGAACGCCAAACTATCACCGAGCACGGCCAGTTGGACGGGCGCCGCGGTCGCCGTCGCGGCCCGCGCGATCGGTCGCACGTCTGAGCATCCGCAGCCGGCGCCCGCGAGGAACAAGGCGCCAAGTGCGAGCGCGCTCGATTTACGCAACGAGCATACCGTCCGCGATGCGGATGACGCGTTGGGCGCGTTTCCAAACGGCTTCGCTATGGGTGACCACCACGAGTGTATGCCCATCGGCGCGCTGGATGCCTTCGAGCAATCCCAGCACGGTTTCACTGCTGCGACGGTCGAGTTCGCCCGTTGGTTCGTCGGCGAGGACGAGCGCGGGTTCGTTCACCAGCGCGCGGGCGATCGCGACGCGCTGCTGCTGACCGCCCGACAACTGGGCCGGCCGGTGATGCATGCGGTCGGCCAAACCGACGTCGGCGAGGAGCCGGCGGGCGCGCTCGCGCGCACGGTCGGCCGGCACCCGGGCGTAGCGTGCCGGGAGCATCACGTTTTCCAACGCGTCGAGCGATGCGATGAGGTTGAACCCTTGAAAGACGAAGCCGATGCGCGCAGCGCGCAGCGCTTTGAGCTCGGCGCGGCTGGCGCGGCCGATGTCGACGCCGTCGACGACCACGCTGCCGCTCGTTGGACGATCCAAGGCGCCCAACAAGTGCATGAGCGTCGTCTTTCCGCTGCCGCTTTCGCCGACCACGGCCACGTGGGCGCCGCGGGCGATATCGAGCGAGATGCCGGCAAGCGCGCGCACCTGGGTCGCGCTGCCCGCAGCATGGACCTTGACCAAGTTGCGAATCGCGACGACGTTCTCGTTCGGCGCAGCGTCGGGTGCGGAGAGGCGGTCGAAATTCAAGCGCTGCGACGTAAAGCCTCCGTGGGGTCCAAGCGTGCCGCCGAGAGTGCCGGGACTAGCCCCGCGACGATGCTGAGCAGGACGGCGAATACGAACGAGCCGCCGACTAAGCGAGGGGTAAGCGCGAAGAGTTCGAGGTTCCCGACGTCGGCGTTTCGCGCGTTGACATAGGTGATGATGAGCGCACTGGCGACGATGCCGGCGAGCGCCCCGAGCGCTCCGATGACCGCTGCTTCGACGACGAATTCTCGCAGGATGTCACCGTCGCCGGCCCCGATCGCCTTGCGGATGCCGATCTCCCGGGTGCGTTCGGTGACCGCGATCGTCATCGTATTGACGATCGAAAACGCGCCGACGACGAGCGCGATGAGCGCCGCGCCGAAGATGATCGCGTCGAAGATCGAGGTGACCGAAGCGAAATTGGCCGCCGTGGCTTTGGGGTCGTGTGCTTGCAGTCCGGTGAGCAGATTGATCCGGCGGGCCAAGAGGCCCGTATCGGCGTGCGGATCGACGACCACCATGAGCGCCGTCGCCGGAGCGCGCGGCAGGGCGGGTACCGTCGGCGGAACGTCTTGGAGCATGAGCGCCTGGGCCTGAGCGAATGGCACGACGATCGCCGCATCGAAGAGCGTGAACGACTTCTCGATGATGCCCACGACGTGGAACGAGTTCCCGTAGATCGCGATCGTCGAGCCGACGGCGGCGTCGGCGGCGGCCGCGAAGTCGGCGCCGATCACGGCCGCGCGCACGTCGCTCGGGCGCAGATCGCGGCCACTGGCGACTTGCGGCGCCGCAGTCTGATACACGCGCGCCGCCGGCGGAAAGCCGAAGACCAGCGCGGGCGGCCCGAATCGGCCCGGATCGCCTGCGCCGCCGGCGGAAACGCCGTACGGCACGATGACCTCGGCGACCACGTCACGGACGCCGCCGAAGCGCCGAATTTGGCGGGCGGCGCGGTTGAGCGAGTCGGCCGCCGTCACGCTGCCGTCCCGGTCGAAGCCGGTGCTCACCGCGAAGATTTCGTTGGAGTTGAGCGCGTTGGAGCGGCCGACGATCGTTTGCAGGCGCTCGGCCAGTGAACCGACGACGACGAGCGCGACGATTCCGATCGCGATGCCGCCGACGGTGAGCGCCGTCCGCAGCGCGCGGCTGCGCAGGTTGTGAAGGACGGCCCCTAGCATGCTCGTAAATCCTCCGTAATGTTTCGATCGCTATTTCGGTGTATCGCAGCGGTATCTTTGGCTTTGCTCATGCCGACTTTGCCCCAGGCCGCCCCGTCATCCGGTTTGCAATACGACGAGCTCGTGCGGGTCGTGATCGGCGCGACTCCGCCGGCGCCGGGCAATTTCCAGGCCGACGTTGCGGCCCTGTCGAGCCCGGCGGCCCTCGCCGAGACGCCGGCGCCAAAGAAGCATCGCGGTTTCGGCAATCTCGGTGCTCTCGCCGGCGGCATCCTGTCGGGCAACGCCGCCGGAGCATTAGCCGGTGCCGCCACGGATGCCGTCGTCGGGAACGCGATCGATGCGCAAGCCGATCGTATGACGGCGGCATTCGGGGTGGCCTTCGCAGGCGCGCTGCGCGGGCTCACCCAAGGCCGCCTGGAACGGCATAGCTTTTACGCCGGCTGGGAACGGGTCGACGATCTCGCGGCGCAGACCGCGACGATTCGCAAGTGCGATCTGCACCAGCTCATCACGCTCGATCTGGCAAAGAAGACGTACACGATCGTCGACCCTACGGCCGTCACCAGCGAGCCGTCGCCCGCCAAACACGAGAAGCCGCCCCCGCCTGACGCGGCGACCCCGGCGCCCCAAGCGCCGGGAACCGCGGTGGTCGAGTTCAAAAACGTCGTCACGCCGCTGAGCCCGCGCAAGCTCGAAGGCCTCGACACGACGGGCTACGACGACGCGGTGACGTTCGCGATGACCCAGGCAACCGGAAGCTGCCGCAACGGCAGCTTCGGGGTTCGCTCCCGCAGCTATTACAGCCGGCTGCCGCAGCCGCAGCTTGTCTGTCCGATGGCCGCCATGCCGCGGCAGCACTACCCCGACGCTGCCCAGCCCAAGGAATTCGTCGCTTCCGGCGGTTGCCGGCCTTCGTTTACGGCGCACAGTTCCGGCCCGGTTCCGCCGGCCGGCAATCTCGCGCTGTATTCGACAATCGCGATGAGCGGCTCGAGCGGCAACGGGCCCGCGCCGGCGCCCTCCGGCAGCCCGGGCAGCTTCGTGTTCTTGACCGAGCGCGGGAACGTCCATTCGCTCACCGCAGCCAACACGAGCCTCTTCGAGATTCCGACCGACTTCACCAAAGTGCCGTAGCGCGCGGCCTCCGGCGGCGGTGCATCCCCGCAAGGGTCGACCCGAACCGGTGTGCTATGATACCCGAAGCCTCGACGAGGGTTGGGCTTCGCGCAACGCAAACCCGTGAACCCCGCCAGATCCGGAAGGAAGCAACGGTAAGCGGGCCCTTCCGTGTGCCGCGGACCACCTGGCTC
>PLAE01000231.1 GCA_003134035.1 Candidatus Velthaea versatilis | reverse complement strand
TCGTGATGCGGCGGCGGCGAGATCAGCGCCTGACCGGGCGTGGCGCCGCGCAAGAGCGCGATCTCCGGCGAGACCTTGAAGCCCGGAATCTGACCGCCTTCGCCGGGCTTCGAGCCCTGCGCCATCTTGATCTCGATTTCGTCGGCACTCGCGAGGTAGGTCGCACCGACGCCGAAGCGCGCGGAGGCGACCTGCTTGATCGTGCTGCGGCCCGAATCCGGCGTCCGGGCGTAGCGGCGGGCTTGCTCGCCGCCTTCGCCCGAATTGCTGAGCGCGCCTAGGCGTGCCGCGCCGACCGCAATCGCTTCGTGCGCTTCGGGTGAGAGCGCGCCGATCGACATCGCCGCGGTCACGAAATGCTTGACGATCTCGCTGGCCGGTTCGATCGAATCGAGCGGCGCCGCCTCACCCAGCGGCAGCGCTTCGACCAAGTCGCGCAGTGCGATCGGCGCGCGCTGTTGCATCACATCCGAAAGCCGCTCGAAGGCCTCGTAGTCGCCTTTCATCGCCGTCGCGCGCAGCGTCTTGATGACGTTGGGATCGAAGGCGTGGCGCACGCCGTCGCGGCGGAAGCGAAACAAACCGCGTTCGGGCGGCGCATCGCCGTTTTTGGCGCACTCACTCCAGGCTTTGAGGTCGACTTCGAACTCGTCGAAGCCGACCGCCGGTACGTGCGAGCGCATTCCCGGAAAACACGTCTGCATCACGTCGCGCCCGAGGCCGAGCGACTCGAACGTCTGGGCGCCGACGTACGAACGCAACGTACAGATGCCGAGTTTGGCCAGAATTTTGATCAGGCCGGTGCGCACCGTTCCGAGGAACGCCGCACGCGTGCCGTGCTGTTCGGCGGCGCGCAGCGCGAGCCACGGGGTGACGACGTTGGCGCCGGCCGCGATGACCGTCGCGATCGAATGCGCGTCGCGCGCGAAGCCGTCGGCGGCGGCGATCGATGCGGCCATGCGCAGTCCGGCCGCGGTCAGTCGCTGATGCACCGCGCCGGCCGCGAGCACCGCGGGGACCGGTAATTCGGCATGCCGGTCGTCGAGGACGATGAAGGACTTGCCGGCATTGACTGCGTTTTCGGCATCGTCGCAGATCGCCGCGACCCGGGCGGCCAACGTCTTGCCGGCGCAATCCAGCGCGATCGTGTGCTGAACCAAGCGCGTGTCGAAGCGCAGCGAGTCGAAGGCCGTCTCGTCGAGGATCGCCGTGTCGAGCATGACGATCGAATCGGGCGCCGGGACGTCGCCGTTGGTGTCGCCCGACCCGACCCAAGCCCGCATGTCGAAGACGAAGCCTTCGCGCAGCGAGTCGATCGGCGGATTGGTGACTTGCGCGAAGCGCTGACGCAGAAACGCCGCAACCGGCATGCGGCGCTCCAGAAACGCGGCCGAGGCGTCGTCGCCCATCGACGAGACGGGCTCGCCGGTACCCGATGCGATAACGCCGACGACGTCCTTGACTTCTTCTTTCGTATAGCCGAACCGGGTGAGGTCGATGTCGAGCCGCGACCCATCGTACGGGGGCGCCGCGGTTTCGGGCATCTCGAAACGCCACGACCGCACGACCGGCTGAAAATCAGCCCGCTCGCGCCGCTCGGCGGAGAACGTCCCGGGCTCGACGAGTTCGCCCGAGGCGAAGCGCACCACGATGCGCCCGCCCGGCCCGAGCCGGCCGCGTTTGATGATCGGATCGGCGCCGAAGTCGACCACGCCGGTCTCCGAGGCGCACAACACTTTGTCGGACGCCGTGCGACACCAGCGCAGCGGCCGGAAACCGCTGCGGTCGAGCGCCGCGCCGACGATGTCACCGTCCGTGAAGCACATCGCAGCCGGACCGTCCCACGGCTCGACGGTCGGAATATGGGCGTCGTAATAGGCGCGCAAGCGCTCGTCGTCGACGGCCGGCGAGAGCATCATGTCGATCGCCGAGTCGATCTTGTAGCCGGAGCCGACCATCGCATCGACGTTGGTATCGAAATCGTGTGAGTCGCTCGCCCAGCGCGGCGCCGAAATCCCGCGGGCTTTCATCCAGGCCCGGTTCCCGGTGATCGTATTGATCTCACCGTTGTGCGCGATGTAGTTGAACGGCTGGACCAGCCGCCATTGGGGTGCCGTGTTCGTGCTGAAGCGCTGATGGAACACGGCGAAGCGCGACGTGAACGCCGGCTCGCGCAAGTCGCTGTAGTACGCGCCCAGTTCGGTTGACGACAACAGCGCTTTATACACGACCGTCGTCGGCGAGGCGCTCACGAGCGTCGCGACGTCGCCGTTCTCGCGCAGCACGCGCATCACGGCGCGGCGCACCACGCGCATGCGCTCGCGCACGTTGCCCGGTCCCATGTCGACGAGCAGCTGCTCGTACGTCGGCGCCGACTCGCGCGCGAAGGCCCCCAGCACGGACGGCTCGACGCCGGGCGTGCGCCAGCGCAGCGGCGCGACGTCGTTCGAGCGCACGGCGGCTTCAACGATCGCCCGGGTCACCGCCGCCTCATCGCCGTCGCGCGGCAGATACAAGCAGATGGCGGCGATGTGCCGTTCGGGGACGCGAATGTGGGAGGCGGCCAGCTCGCGCAGATACAGCGCGCGCGGCGTTTCAACGATCATTCCGGCGCCGTCACCGGTACGGCCGTCGGCGGCGCGTGCGCCGCGGTGGACCATCGCCCCGACGGCATCCAACGCTAAACGGACGATGTCATGGGACGCCTTGTGGGTAAGATCGGCCAGGAAGCCGACTCCACAGGCGTCATGCTCGCGATCGACGTCTGCTGCACTCATCAGACTCGTTATATTAGTCGATGCGATGCCGCTTGCCGTTAGCCAAATGTCGAACGGCGAGCGGCTCACTTATGATTAGCGCGGCACGATATTTCGAGAAGGGTCAATATTTGCACAAGAAAGTATCACACCCGCCGGGAACGGAGCTTGCGCTCGCCGCAGATGGGTCTCTGATACGAGGCGGCTGTTCAGGCCGCGCCGACTCGCTTGTCGACGCTATGACAAATGATGATCTGCCGCCGCGCGTTGAGATTCTGGGCGGGCGTGCTTTCGGCGAACTGCGGCGTGAGACCGCGCACGACTTTGCGCCACGTCGGCGTCGACTCGATGAGGACGCGGTTTCCGGCGCTGCGGTAACCGTCGAGCAGCGCTAGAAAACGGTCGAGGCTCTCGTCGCGCATCGCGATGATGTCGCGCACTCGCACGATGAGCGTGCGACCACCCGCCGCGGTCAAGCCCGCAAATGCGTCGCTGGTGCTTTCAATGAGAACACGGTCGAGCATCCCGATCAAACGAATGGTAATGGGCGCATCGCAGGCCATCGGCGCAACCGGTGCCACGGGGGCAAGAATCATCGCGTACTCCTCGGGGAGGTGTCTGTTTCCCAAGGATACGCACGAAAGCTTACACGGGGATGACAGCGCCCTTAGAGTTGGATGAGATTGCGCTCGTCGGGCGCGGCGGACCGATCAGCCGCGCAGACCCAGCGCGACCATCATGCGATAGCCGATATCGAGCGCGCGCTCGTCCAGATCGAAGCGCGCGTTGTGGTGCGGCACACCGGTCGCCTCGTCGCCGCGCGAGCCGACGATGAAATAGGCACCGGGCCGTTCGTTCTGCATGAACGACATGTCTTCGGCCCACATCACGATGTCGTGCTCGACGACACGCTCGGCGCCGAGTTCGGCGCGGCCGACTTCGCGCACGATGTCGTTGATCGCGCGGTCGTTCACCGTCGGCGGATACGACCAATGATAATCGAATTCGTACTCGACGCGCAGCGCGGCGGCAACGCCCTTGATCACGCGTTCCATGCGTTCGGGCAGGCTGCGCCGCACTTCGGCGTCAAACGCGCGCACCGTGCCCTTGAGATGCGCCGTGTCGGGGATCACGTTGAAGGTGGTTCCGCTGGTGAAGGCGCCGACCGTCACGACGGCCGGATCCTTGGGTGCGATCTCGCGGCTGATGACCGTTTGGAGCAGGCTTACGATGTGCGCCCCGGCGACGATTGGATCGAACGAATTCTGGGGCATGGCACCGTGGCCGCCTTTGCCCCGAATGATGAGATCGAACTCATCGGCCGACGCGAAGTACGGACCGTCGCGCACGCCGATCCGGCCGACGTCGAGGCCGCTGTACAAGTGCAGCGCGAAGGTCCGGTCGACGTGCGGATTCTCGAGCACGCCGTCGTTGATCATCTTGAGCGCGCCGGCTTTGCCTTCTTCACCCGGCTGAAAGCAAAACACCAGCGTGCCGGGAACCTGCGCGCGCGCCGCGGCGAGGGTCTTGGCGGCCGCCAGCAAGATCGCGACGTGGCCATCGTGGCCGCACGCGTGCATCACGCCGTCGGCGCGCGATTTATATGCGACGTCGTTGGCTTCGTGGATCGGCAAACCGTCCATGTCGGCGCGCAGCAGCGTCACCGGACCCGGACGTCCGCCGACGAGCGTGCCGACCACGCCGGTTTCGCCGATCCCGGTGCGGATCTCATCGAGCCCGAGGCCCGCGAGCGCTTGCGCGACGAGCGCCGCGGTTTGATGCTCGACCATCGAGAGTTCCGGGTGCATGTGCAAGTGCCGGCGGGTCGCGGCCATCTCATCGTGCGGGATCGTCTGCATCGTCGTCGCCACCCGGGCGCAAATTCGGCGCTGCGCCGTCAGTCCATCCAGGCGTGATTGCGCGCCCGGCGGAAAAGAGTTCCGAACGCCGTCGCCCGGGAGGGAATCGCGTGGCTTGCTGTCAGGGCTATCCGTTCGTCGCGGGCGGCGAGCGCGTCTTCGAGGTCGAAACGGCGCGCATCGCGTACGGCAGCGGCGCGATCGCCGGCCTCGGGGCCAGCGCGCGGCTCCTCGGAATGCGCCGGGTCGCGCTTTTCAGCGACCCCGCGGTCGCGGAATTGCCGCGCTTCGCCGCCGCGCGCGCGGAGCTCGCCGCCGCCGGCTGTGACGTCCAAACGTACACCCGGGTCCGCGTCGAGCCGACGAACGCCTCGTTCGCCGACGCGATCGCCTTCGCGGCCGACGCGAACGCCGACGGCTACGTTTCGATCGGCGGCGGATCGACGATCGACACCGCCAAGGCCGCCAACCTCTACGCGACGCACCCGGCGGAATTTCTGTCGTACGTGAATGCGCCGGTCGGTGAAGGCCGCCCGGTCCCCGGACCCCTGCGGCCGCATATCGCGTGTCCCACGACGGCCGGGACCGGCAGCGAGTGCACCGGCATCGCGATCTTCGACCATTTGCCGCTCGCGGCCAAAACCGGCATCGCGTCGCGCCGGCTGCGGCCCACGCTGGCGATCATCGATCCGGACTGGACCGCGACGCTGCCGCCGACGGTCGTCGCGTGCGCCGGCTTCGACGTCCTCGCGCATGCGCTCGAATCCTACACCGCGCGGCCGTATACGCGGCGCGCCGCCGCGCTGCCCGGTGCGCGGCCGATGTCGCAGGGCGCGAATCCGTTCAGCGATCTTGCCTGCCGCGAAGCGCTTTCGATCCTGGGCACGTACTTCGTGCGAGCCGTGTGCGATCCGCACGATGCCCAAGCACGCGAACGCATGATGTTCGCCGCGACGCTGGCGGGCATCGGCTTCGGCAATGCCGGCGTGCACCTGCCGCATGCCATGGCCTATGCGGTCGCCGGTTTGGTGCGCGATTTCCGCCCGCCCGACTATCCGGCCGCGGAGCCAATCGTACCCCACGGGATGGCGGTGATCCTCAACGCGCCGGCGGTGGTTCGCCGGACGGCGCCGGCCGATCCGGCGCGGCATCGCAGCGCCGCTTCGAGCCTCGGCGCCGCGGCCGCGGCGACCGCCGGCGATGCCGAGATCGGCGACGTTTTGGCGGCGCACATCGCGACGCTCATGCGGCAAACCGGGATGCCGCCCGATCTGCACGCCGTGGGCTACTCGCCCGCGGACCTCGACCCGCTCGTCGCCGGCACGAGCGCCCAGCGGCGGCTGCTCGAAAACGCGCCGTGCGCGGTCGATGCGGCCCTCCTGCACGCGCTCTTCGCCGACGCGCTCGGCGCCGGCACCGCCGCGGTTCGGTGAGCGAACGCGCACCGAGTTACGCCCACGGCGCGTCGCCGGTGCCGCTCGACGGGTCGACGCTGGGTGCGGCCTTCGATGCGGCCGCCGCGCGCTATCCGGCCAACGACTGCGTCGTTTCGGTGCAGCAAGACCTGACGCTCTCATACGCCGACATGCGTCACGCGACCGATCGGCTCGCGACGGCACTCGCCGTGCTGGGCGTCGATCACGGCGAGCGCGTCGGCATCTGGTCGCCCAACAACGTCGAATGGCTCATCGCGCAGTTCGGGACACCGAAGATCGGTGCGATCCTGGTCAACGTCAACCCCGCATTCCGGTCGAGCGAGCTTGAATTCGTGCTGCGGCAAAGCGGCGTGAGCGTGCTCATCACGCTCGAGCGCTACAAAACGAGCGCGTATCTGCGCATGGTGCGCGAACTGCGCGCCGTTTTGCCCGCACTGCGCGACGTCATCGTGATCGGCGGCGAGTCGGCCGCGCAGGCCGGCGAACGGTCGTGGGACGACCTGCTCGCCCTCGCCGAGCACGCTGAGCCGGGCCTGCTGCGCGAACGTTCGGCGCGCGCGCAGAGCGATGAGCCGATCAACATTCAGTACACGTCGGGTACGACGGGACGGCCCAAAGGCGCGACGCTCTCGCACCACAACGTGCTCAACAACGGCTTCTTCATCGGCGAAGGCTGCCGCTACACCGCCGCCGACCGCGTGTGCATCCCGGTGCCCTTCTACCACTGCTTCGGCATGGTGCTGGGCAATCTGGCGTGCGTGACGCACGGCGCGACGATCGTCATTCCGGCACCGACGTTCGATGCGGCCGCCACGCTCGCGGCGGTCGCCGAGCGACGCTGCACGGCGCTCTACGGCGTGCCGACGATGTTCATCGCCGAACTCGCCGAGCCCGATTTCCGGCGCTACGATCTCTCGAGCCTGCGCACCGGGATCATGGCCGGTTCGCCCTGCCCGGTCGAGGTGATGAAGCGCGTACAGAGCGACATGCACATGCCCGAGGTGACGATCTGCTACGGCATGACCGAGACGTCGCCGGTGTCGACGCAAACGAGCGTCGACGATCCGCTCGACAAACGCACGGGCAGCGTCGGGCGCGTGCATCCGCACATCGAGATCAAGATCGTCGATGCCGCGGGCCGGGTCGTGCCGCGCGGGACGCCGGGCGAACTCTGCACGCGCGGCTACAGCGTGATGCTCGGCTACTGGGAGGATCCCGAGCAGACCGCGCAAGCCGTCGACGCGGCGCGCTACATGCACACCGGCGACATCGCGGTCATGGATGATGACGGTTACGTGAACATCGGCGGGCGCATCAAAGACATGGTCATCCGCGGCGGGGAGAACATTTATCCGCGTGAAGTCGAGGAGTTTCTCTACACGCATCCGGCGGTCAAGGACGTCGCGGTCATCGGCGTGCCCGACGAACGCTACGGCGAAGAACTTTGCGCGTGGATCGTCCGGCACGCCGGCAGCGAGGTCGACGCCGCGTCGATTGCGGCGTATTGCGCCGACCGGATCGCGCGGTTCAAAATTCCGCGCCACGTCATCTTCGTCGAGGAATTCCCGCTAACGGTGACCGGGAAAATCCAGAAATTCAAAATGCGCGAACGCTCGATCGAACTGCTCGGTCTGGGCGCCGCCGACCGGATCGTGACCGCCTGAGTGGGTCGACTTCGTCGACCCTTCGCCTTTGCGGCTTGCGCCGCAAACCGCCCGAAGCAGACCAGCCGAGCTCCCGGCGGGGCGCCGTTCGTGGGTCGGCGTAGACGTGTCGCATGCGCACGATGAACGTCGGGCTCATCGGGTACGGCATGGCCGGCGCGATTTTCCATGCACCGGTCATCGCCGCGGTCGAGGACCTGCGAATAAAGTCGGTGATGACTAGCCGCGGCGCCGACGTCGCGCGCGACTTGCCGCAGGCCGTCGCCGTCGAATCGGCGGCCGAGATCTTCGCCGATCCCGCGATCGAACTCGTCGTCATCGCGACGCCCAACACGACGCATTTCGAGCTCGCGCGCGAAGCGCTGCTGGCCGGCAAGCATGTGGTCATCGACAAACCGATGACCACCAGCGCGGCCGACGCCGATGCGCTCATCGCGCTCGCCGTCGAGCGCGGCCGGCTGCTCAGCGTGTATCAGAACCGGCGCTGGGACAACGATTTTCTGACCCTGCGCAGCATCCTGGGAACCGGGCGGCTCGGCCACGTCTACACGTATGAAGCACACTATGACCGGTTTCGTCCGGCGATCAAACCGGGCTGGCGCGAACGCCCGCAACCTGGCTCGGGGCTGCTCTTCGACCTCGGGTCGCATCTCATCGACCAAGCGCTGGTGCTCTTCGGCATGCCGGAAACCGTGATGGCCGACGTGTACGAACAGCGGCCCGACGCCCGCGTCGACGACTACTTTCACATCGTGCTCGCCTATCGGGACCGGCGCGCCATCCTGCACGCCTCGACGATCGTACGTGAACTGGGGCCGCACTTCGCGCTGCACGGCGACGGCGGCAGCTTTCTCAAATACGGTTTGGATTCGCAGGAAGCCGCGCTCAAAGCCGGCCGCCCCGCCGGCGGTCCCGACTGGGGCCGCGACGATCCGGCCGCTTACGGGACGTTCGTGGACGCGGACGGGACGCGCGAGCTGATCGAAACGCTGCCCGGTTCGTATCCGGCGTTCTACGCCGCGATGGCGGCGGCAATCGCCGGCAACGGCGCGGTTCCCGTGCCGGCCGAGGCCGCGCGCGACGTCATCGCGGTCATCGAACTCGCACGCCGCAGCGCGGCGGAGCGCCGGACGCTGACGCCGTAATCGGTCAGCCGCGCCCGCCGCGGCGGCGCGC
>PLAE01000136.1 GCA_003134035.1 Candidatus Velthaea versatilis | reverse complement strand
TGCCCGACAAGTCGGACAAACTTCTAGGATCGGCCGCAGGTAGCGGGTCGGTACTCAAGCGGGCCCATTATAACACATGCGGTAAAGCCATCATGGTCCAAATACCATAACTTACCCCAGCACCAAGAAGGCCGCCCCAGAACACCTCGCGCGCCGAATGAATACCGGATTCAACCCGGCTCTGCGTCACCAGGATCGCTAGAAACAAGGCAAGGCTAGCAAGCAACGCACTCCTGGAAAGCAGCGCGATGAACGTCGCGGAGGCGAATGCGAGTGCCGCGTGACCTGATACCGCGCCGCCCTGCAAGGCCGAGCCGTGGCCGATTCGTGCCTTGACGACGATGGTGACGATGCCGACGATCACGAGCGCGATAAAGACGGCGTTCGCCGGTAGCGCCAGGACCGCTCGGTACACCCGATCCCCGCCGGCGAGAATGCCTTCGTAAAATGTAAGATAACCGACGATCACGGCAGCGAAGGCGACCACCAGCACCGCGCCGGCGGCGGCGTCCTTGGCGACCTTCGCACGCGGGTGGTGCAAGTCGGTCATCAAGTCGACGCCCGCCTCGATTGCCGTGTTGAGCAACTCGAAGGCCAGCACGACCGCGGTAACGATCACGATCCCGATCACGTATGGGCGCTGCAGACGCAAGTACAGGGTCGCCGCCAACACCAGCGCGGCCGCGATCCAGTGGATGCGCATGTTGAGCTGCGTGCGCGTGGCGTAAATAACGCCCTCGAACGCGTAGTGAAACGCCCGCAGAACCGGGCTGTCGGCGATCAGCTTCACGCGCGGCAAAGCGCGAACCAGGCGCGGATCTTTTATCGTCGTCGACCCCAAGCATACATGACTCTCTCTTCGGCACCGCGCCCGGCGGTGCTTGCGCGCCGGCGTCTTAGCCCAAGTCGGCTAGGCGCAGCGGCCGCGCCCCATCCCAGCCCGCTAAATAGGCGCGGCGGGGAACACCGTCATCCTTGCCCTGCGACGCCAGCGCCTCGGCCAGCCCGAATTCAAGATGCGGATCGTTCGGATAGCGCGTGAGTTCATCGCGGAAGACCCGCTCGGCTTCGGCGGATCGGCCGGCCTCCAGCAAGGTCGCGCCCAGGCCCTCACCAACCGGTTCCCACCAGTAGTGCTTGGGGTCGCCGAGATCGTCGCCGAGCGCCGCGCTTGCCTTGCGATAGGCGGCAATCGCCGCGTCGTCATCATGTGCGGCGCGCGCGACGACGGCACCGGCGATGTCCAAGCCGACCTGTCCGCCGGCGCTCGAATGCAAACCGGCGAGATCCTTGCGCGCCGTTTCGATGTCGCCCGCGCGCGCCTCGGCAATTACCCGCATCGGCGTTACCGCCGCGCCGAGCAGGCGCAGCACGCCGTCGTTATCGTGCAGGCGCAGGCCGACGAGCTCGCGGCTGTAGTCGGACTCCTGCGCGGCGAAACGTTCGGCCTCGGCGTTGCGGCCCAGCGTCGTCAAGCCGTACAGCACGAAGTCGACGTCGTGCTCGTGGTACGTGCGCATGTAGGCTTGCCCGGCGCCGGCACCCTGCGCAAAGTACGCATCGTCGTTCGCGCAAGCACCGCGGTTGACCGCGATCATCTGCGGATACCAGCCGATGCGATCATAAACGTGGCCGGCCATGTGCTGCAAATGCGATTCGCCGGGGTCGTAACGCAGCGCAGCTAAATAGTCGGCGTCGGCGAGCGCCCGTTCGGGCCGATGCGCCTGCTCCCAAAAGTGAATGCGCAGGTGATGCGCGCCGGCGTCGTCGGGATCGATGCGCAGCGCCCGGTCGAGATCGGCGGCGATCGTTTGTGCCTCGGGGATCAAATCGTCGGCGGGACCTGCCGTCAGCGCGCCGGTCGCGTTGTATCCCGCGTACGCGGCCAAGGTCGCACCCATGCCGTCGGTCGGGTGGGTATCGGCGTAACCTTGCAGCGCGGCGAACAACGCGCGAAAGCGCGCCGCCGGCGCACGCGCAAGATCGAAACGCTGCGCGGCCGCCGCGAAAAGTTCGCGTTCATCGCTCGGCGCGGCGGCCGCCGCCGCGCGACCGCGCGCGATCGCATCGGCGCCGCGCCGCTCGCCGTCCGGCGTCGAGGGCGAGTTGATATCCATCGTTTCGGCCAGCGCTTCGCCGACGTAGGCCAGCGCCGCGTGCGGATCGGCGCGCTCGGCGGCCCGGAACGCCTCCCGCGCCGCGCCGATATTAAAGGCATAGAGCATGAGCAGACCGCGGTCGAACGCCCCTTGCGCGAGCGGATCGGACGTCGCGATAGCACGGTGCGCGCGAGCGGCCTGCGGCGCCGCGCCGGCCGCCGGCATATCGGCCGCGGCGCGCGGCGCAGCATCGACGGAAGCGAAAAGAGCCACCAGCAACGCGCCGACCCATTTCGCGGAGCGCCGCGAGCGTGTCGAGGCGCCCGTCAATACGGCCAGGGCATGCCGATCGCATCGGCCAGCCGCCGCTCCTCGGCTTCCATCGCCGCGCGCTCGTCGGGCAGCAGATGATCGTGGCCGAGCAAGTGCAGCACGCCGTGAATGAGCAGGCGCTGAACTTCGCGGTCCAAGGGCGCGTCGTAGTCGGCGGCTTGGCGCCGCGCGGTGTCGACGCTGATGACGATATCGCCGAGCAGGCGTTCAGCGCCCGGATAGGCATCGTCGCCGTCGACGAGCGGAAAACTCAGCACGTCGGTCGGCTTGTCGAAGCCGCGAAACGTGCGGTTGAGTTCGCGAATCTTCGGATCGCGAACGAACGACACCGAAACGCTCGAGCCGCGTTCGCCCAGCGCGGCGAGCAGCGCGTCGACGGTGCGCTCGACCGCGCCAAAATCGAGTCCCGTCTTACGCGTCGCGTTGGAGAGATAAACGGCCATAGGCACCGACGATTTTCCCGACCAGCGGATGCCGCACGACGTCGGACTCCTCGAAATGCGTGATGCCGATGTCCGCGATGCCGCTAAAGAGCCGATCGACGTCGAGCAAGCCGCTCGCGGCGCCGCGCGGGAGATCGACCTGCGTCACGTCGCCGGTCACGATCATCTTGGCGTTCTGCCCCAGGCGAGTCAGAAACATTTTGAGCTGCTCGCGCGTGACGTTTTGCGCTTCGTCGAGAATGACATAGGCGTCGGAGAGCGTGCGGCCGCGCATATACGCCAGCGGCGCGACTTCGATCGTTCCGCGTTCGAGATACTTTGCGACGACGCCGTCTTCGATGAGTTCGCCCAGCGCGTCGTAGAGCGGGCGNNCGGCCGGACCGATCCCGAACGACAGCGTATTGTGTTCGATCGCCGCGACGAAGGCGCGCTGGCCGGCCGTTTTCGGCCGAATCTCGCGGCCGCGACTCGAGGCGAACAGCGTCGGCGGGATTCCGCGCGACGGTTCAGCGTTGCGCGCCGCGAGCGCGACGTCGTCGGGCGTG
>PLAE01000034.1 GCA_003134035.1 Candidatus Velthaea versatilis | reverse complement strand
ACTGAAGACGCGGCCGATCTGGGTCGGCTCGATGTCGATGTGAACGAAGGTCCGCCCGCGCGTGTAGACGTCGACGCTGCCGGTTTGACGATTCGCCCAGCGGTTGCCGATGCCGAGCACGAAGTCGCTTGCGAGGAAGGTCGCGTTCCCGTAGCGCGTCTGCGTTTGCAAGCCCATCATGCCGGCGTTGAGCGGATGATCGTCGGGGATCGTGCCCCAGCCCATCAAGGTCGGGATCACCGGCGTGTTCGTGAGTTCCGCGAGCGTGACGAGATACTCCGATGCCTCGGCGTTGATGACGCCGCCGCCGGCGATGATGATCGGGCGTTCCGCCGCGAGCAGCAGGTCCAGCGCCCGCGCGATCGCCTTGCGCGACGGCGCCGGCTTCTCGACCGCCAGCGGCTCGTCGGCCTCGGGATCGTAGTTGATGATCTCTTTCTGCACGTCGATCGGCAGATCGATCTGGACGGGACCCGGCCGGCCCGAGCGCATCAGCTGAAACGCTTTGCGGAAGACGTACGGCACTTGCGCGCCTTCCATCACCGTGAGGGACCACTTCGTAACGGGCGCCGTGATGGCGGCGATGTCGACCGCCTGGAAATCTTCTTTGTGCAACTTCGCGCGCGGCGCTTGGCCCGTGATGCACAGGATCGGCACGCTATCGGCGATCGCCGAGTAGAGGCCGGTCACCATATTCGTTCCGGCCGGTCCGGAGGTGCCCAGGTTGACGCCGATCTTCCCGGGATGGGCGCGGCTGTAGCCCTCGGCGGCGTGCGTGCCGCCCTCCTCGTGACGCACCAGCACGTGGCGAATGGTGCTCCCCCGCAAGGCGTCGTACAGCGGCAAAATCGCCGCCCCCGGGACACCGAACACGAGGTCCACGCCTTCGCTCTTGAGGACGTGAACGGCGGCTTCCATCGCGGTCATCTTGGGCATCGGCGGGCTCCTTCGGCGGGAAAGCGTATACAGAATACGGGATACCGTATCCTGAAAGAGCGTACCAGCCGACTACCCGCCGCGTCAAGCCAAGGCAAGAGCCGCACGTGGCGGGAGCGAACGAGCGCGGATGCTTTTTCTGCAGCCGCGACGTCTCGCGATCCGTGATTTCCGCATCGGGCTCGCCGCGGTCGGAGCGACGGCTGCCTCGATCGCCGCCTCCGCGTCACTGTGGAGCGAGCCGCACGCCCTCCGGCTCGTCGCGCTGGCGGCCGGCGCACTCCTCGCGACGCTGACGTATGAGCCGCTCCAGCGTGTTGCGCGGCCCCCGCAGTTCGTCGTAACGCTTGCCGACTGGGCGCCGATCGTCGGGATGGGCGCTGTCCTCCTCCTCGGCACGGCAAGCGGTCTGCCGTCGGCTCTGAATGTCGCTGCCTGGTTTGCCGGTGGAGCCGCGCTTTTCGCCTCGCTCATCGTGCGCGACTGGCTGTATTTCACGGTCGTGCGCGAGAACGTCTGAGGGCAACCAGAAGACCGCCCCGCGGGGCTTCGTTCCTTTTCCGCGCGGGGTTGTCACGTTCGCTCTCGTAACGCGCCGCTGCGAAACGCTCGCTCTGGAGAAGTTGTTTCGATGAATCGCCGCCTCATGCTCGCGGGAAGCGCAGCTTTGCTCCTCGCCCCACGGCGGGCATCGGCGCAGACGCTCGTCCCTCTCGATGTCGCGTACGCGGGATCGATGGGGTCGATGATGGAGGGGCCGATCAAGGCCGGTGCGACGCAGACGCTCGGCATCGCAGTGCACGGCCGCGCGCAAGGCTCGGACGCGCTCGCGAATCTGATCGTCGGGGGGAGCATTACGCCGGATGTGTTCGTCCCGGTGACGCCGGGTCCGATGATGACGGTGCTCAAGGCCGGCAAAGCGTCGCTGGCCGTGCCGGTCGCACGCACGGAGATGGTGATCGCGTACAGCCCGAAGAGCAAATACGCCCAGGCCTTTGCCGATGCCCGGAAGGCCGGCGCGATGCCGTGGTGGCAGATCCTGACGCAGAGCGACATTCGCTTCGGCCGCACGGATCCGGCGACGGACCCGCAAGGCCGCAACATCATCTTCACGCTGCAACTCGCCCAGACGTACTACAAGCAACCGGGACTCGCCGCAAAAATCCTCGGCGACTCGATCAACCCCGCGCAGATCTTCAGCGAACCGACGGTCGAGGCGCGCTTGCAAAGCGGCGAGCTCGACGCGGCGTCGGCGTATAAGATCCAACCCGGGCCCTTCGACTTGCCCTACGTCTCGCTGCCGCCGGAGGTCAACCTCGGCAACGAGTCGATGCACGCGCTCTACGCGCAGACCTCGCTCGAGCTCGGGGCGAAGACCTATCACCCGCAATCGCTCGTCTATTACGCGGCCGTCCTCGACGGTGCAGCGCAGAAGGAGAAGGCCGCGGCGTTCGTGGCCTGGCTCGGCGATGGCGCGCAGCCGATCTTCAAGAAGTTCTTTTACGATCCGCCGACGGGCGCGGCGGCGCTGCATGCGTAGCGTCGGGCGCACAAGAGAACGCCGGCCCGGAGGCTAATCGCAGGGCGATGCTCCTGTGGCGCGCGGCGACCGTGCTCTTTGCAATCGTGCTGCTCTACCCGCTGGCCGGCTTGCTCGTGCCGGTCGGTGCTTGGCGCTGGGGCGGTTCTGCGACGATCGATGCGGTGCGCGTCTCGCTCGGGTTGACCGCGATCGCAATGATCGTTGTTGTTGCGGTCGGGACACCGATGGCACTGTTCATCGCGCGAGCGACGGCTCGCGAACGGCTCGTGTGGCAAGCGGTTCTGCTCGTCTCGGTGCTGGTGCCGCCGCTCGCCCTCGGCATTCTCATCACGCTTGCGTTCGGTCCACATGCGCTCGGCGCGTATCTCGATCGCGTCGGGCTCAAGATGACGAACACGCCGCTGGCCTTCGTCGTGACGCAAGTCTACGTGAGCATCGGTTACTATATTCTCGGCGCGATTGCCGCGCTCGACGCCGTGCCTGCGGCGCTCGTCGTTCAAGCCGGCCTGCTCGGCGCGAATCGCTGGAGCACGTTCTGGCGCATCACGTTTCCGCTCGCGCGGC
>PLAE01000214.1 GCA_003134035.1 Candidatus Velthaea versatilis | reverse complement strand
GCTCACGACGGCGATCGGCACAGCGCAGATACTTGCCGCGAGTTTGGTTACGGCATCGAAGGCATCCTCGGGGGTCGAATCGAGCAGTTCGTAGCCCCACAACGCATTGAGTCGTGCACGGTCATTCTTCGATTTCGGAGCCAGAATCACGCCTAAAGCCTCTTCTAAAGATTAGTTGCAATTGTAAAGCGTCTATTATTCTTCGGTCAAAAGTGCACCAACCTTAGCCCGTGGAGCGTCACTGCGCCCAAATCTCGGCGTCCGCATCGAGTGCGCGCGGCACGTTGTCGACCCAGTCGAGCAGACCGGTCGCGTCCGGAGCTTCAAGCAACGCGGGCGAGACCAGCAGGTACTCGAGATGTGCCGTATCGCGGATGCGCACGCAGCGCAGCCGGTCGGGCGCGAAGGGCCGGCAGGCGAGTTGGATCGCTTCGCGCGCGGTCGGTGCCGTCAGCGGCAGCTTGGCGCCGGTCAAGAAATTGCTGGTGACTGCGTTCATATACGTAGCTTTGAAATCGATCTTGGCGCGCAGACCCTCGGTGATGACGTCGGCCATACCCACGCCCGTTGCGTTGCCGTGCGACGCCGGGCTGAGATCCAGCGCGACGATGCGCGCGATGCGCCGGTCGGGAGTGCCGCCGTTGCGCCGCCACATGCCGATCACATTGGGGTCCATCCCGGCACCCGAGATGTCTTTGCCGATGGAGTCGACGATCAGCACGTCGAGCGGATCGAACGGCAGCGCCGGCGAGGCGGCGCGCACCCGCGCCAGCAACTCGCGATCGACCAACTCGAAATCGGCGGGCACGACGCCGCGGACAAGCGCGAGTTCGTCGCGCGGGTTCTCGACGAGCGCCACACCGAAGGCGATCGGCGCCCGCGCGAGCACGTGCCGTGCGCTCGCGACGAGATGCTGCTGTACGCCCGCGACATGGATCGCATCGGCGCCGCGTTGATTGCCCAGGCCGATCGCCGTCATCTTGAGCAGCCCGCTGCCCAATTCACCCGTCAGGATCGAATGCGGCTTGACGCGGCCGACGACGACGATGCCGTCGGCCGCGTGCGCTTCGCGGTCGAAGAACACCTCGTGGCCGCTGCCGGCGATGCCCAGCGACACGACGTCCATCGACGCGCGAATCTCGCAGCCGACCGCTTGGGCGGTGATGCCGTAGCCGGTCAGCACGTCGCGCTGACCGTCCGCCGTCGCTCCGCCGTGCGAACCCATTGCCGTGACGATGAACGGCAAGCCGCCACGCCGGCGCACGCCCGCGACGACCGCGGCGAGCACCGGCGCGATTTTGTCGATGCCGCGGCTGCCGGCGGTGATCGCGACCGACATACCGGGCGCGATCCGTTCACTCGCGCGTGCTTCGTCCAAGGCCGCCGTGACGGCGGCCTCGACGTCGCTGATGCGGGTTGCGTCGATCCGTTGCCGCACGAGGATCCCGGCCGGAAGAATCGTCTGGACGCTTGCGCTCATCGTCAGGGCGTTCGCCGGCATATGCCGGTCATGCTTCGCGGGATCGCCGCCTCGCGCGGCGGAGACGCTCGCCCGCGGTTACTTTACGCCCCAGGTGGCCCCTAATGGCCTTCAATTTGTTGCGATAGCCCTTGCCCGAATCGAAGATGTTCTGCGGTCCGCCGTCGGCGCCGATATTTGCTTTCGTGACCAAAATGCGCCGCGGTCGCATCGCCGCTCGGCGGCTGGCCGGCGACGGCACGATTGAGTTCATCGACGATTCGGCGATCGGGCTGGTGCCTTTAGAGGGACGCCTTGTGATGCCGAAGGCGGAGCACCGCCCTATAACGGCCAAAGCCTGTGGCTAGCCGCATCGCTGTTTGTCCAGGCCAACGCCTGGCTCGACCACACGTAAGTTTCTCATGCAAGAACCGAAGCCGCCCGAACCGCTAACGTACGCAGACTTCATCGCGTACGCCGAAGCCCACAAAGGCCGTTTTGAATTCGACGACGGCGTGATCGTCGACGTGGGCATCCTGAGCGATGTCATCAAGATCTCTCGGGAACGTTGCTGAAAACCCTCGATCCACACCTCGGTCCGCTTGGGTGCAAGGTCCGGCTTGCAAGCCGCCTCGTCACGATTCACGGTGAGAGAGGGAAGCCACCAGAACAGGAGCGTTCGCCCGATGCCGTTGTGATTTGCGACGGCAAGCCGCGTAAGCTGGTGTGCGAGATTTTAAGCGTTAACCGCAGTGCCGACCTCGGAAAAAAGCGCGACGAATACGAAGCAATGCGGGAATTCGAGGAGTATCTCGTCCTCGACGCTATCACGCATTGGGTCCGCGTATATCGACGCAATGCCGAGGGGCTTCTTCAATCCGACGACCAGATCGGCGGATCGGTGAGGCTGGACTCGATAGGCTACACGCTCGATATAGACGCGCTCTCTCGCGATGCCGGCGTGCTCTAAAACGCAGAAGCCGAGGCGCAAAGGCGAAGCCGCCGTCGTTGACGCATCAGGGCGCCCCGGCGGGACTCCGTAACCGGGCATACAGGAAGCCGTCGCTGACGGTGCCGTCGCGCTCGACGAAGGCTTCGCGCAGCACGGCTTCGCGCACGAAGCCGCACTTCTCGAGCACGCGCGCCGAAGCGAGGTTGCGCGCGAACACGTGCGCCGCGAGCCGGCGCAGGCCGCGCCGCGTGAGCGCGTGTTCGGCCAGCAGCCGCGCAGCTTCGGTAGCGATCCCGCGGCCCCAGAACGCGGGCCCCAGCCAGTAGCCGAATTCCGCGCCGCCGCGCCGCTCATCGTCGTGCGGGGTCAGTCCGGCGCCGCCGGCGAGCCGGCCGTCGACCTCGATGGCGAAGTGGTTGACCGGCACGTCCGACACGGCGCGCGCGAGCCAGGCCCGCGCGTCGTCGACCCGGTACGGATGCGGAAACGTCGCCGTCATCCATCGCGCCACCTCGAACTCGCCGGCCAGCCGCGCCAGCAGCGGGGCTTCGTCGATCGAATACGGACGCAGTCGGCAGCGCTCTCCGGCGATGATCATGCCGAGGTCAGCAGCGCGCGCGCGCAAGCGTTGTGCTCGGCGACGAGCTGCGCGAGATCGACGCCCAGCAGTTCGCCCCGTTCGATGAGCACGCGTCCGTTGACGATGCTCAGGTCGGCGGCCGGCGGCGTGGTGAACACGATCGCGGCAAGTGGATCGTGGACCGCCGCGCCGGCCATCCCCGGCGTATCGACGCGCACGCCGATGAGGTCGGCGGCCATCCCCGGCGCGAGCGCCCCGATGTCGTCGCGGCCCAGCACCTCGGCGCCGCCGCGCGTCGCCAGCCGCAGCGCGGCGCGCGCGCTCAGCGCACCCGGGCCGTGAGCCACCCGCTGGAGCAGCATCGCGGCCCGCACCTCGGCCAGGAGGTGCGACGAGTCGTTGGAGGCCGAACCGTCGACGCCCAGCCCAACCCGCATCCCGGCGTGCAACATGGCGCCGATCGGCGCGATCCCCGAACCCAGCCGCATGTTCGAGCTGGGACAATGCGCGGCTCCGGTTCGCGTGCGGCCCAGATGGGCGATCTCGTCGGGCGCCGGATGCACCATATGCGCGTGCCAGACGTCGGGCCCGGTCCAGCCGAGATCTTCGGCCAGCTCGACGGGGCGCCGGCCGTAGCGCTCCAGACAAAAGCGTTCTTCGTCGAGCGTTTCGCCGAGGTGGGTGTGCAGGTGGACGCCGTAGCGGCGCGCGAGCGCCGCGCTCTCGCGCATGAGGTCGGTCGAGACCGAAAACGGCGAGCACGGCGCGAGCACGATCCGCGTCATCGCGAAGCGGCTCGGATCGTGGTACGCCTCGATGAGCCGCAGCGAATCGCGCAGGATCGCGCCTTCGTCTTCGACGACGCTGTCGGGCGGAAGTCCACCCCGCGACTGGCCGATCGACATCGAACCGCGGGCGGCGTGAAAGCGCAAACCCAGGCGCTCGGCGACCGCGATCTGGTCGTCGAGCGATGTCCCCGCGGGCCAAAGGTAGGTGTGATCGCTCGCGGTAGTGCAGCCCGATAACAGCAATTCGGCGATGGCGAGCGCGCTGCTGATGCGCATCGCGTGGGCGTCGATGCGCGCCCAGATCGGATACAGCGTGACGAGCCAATCGAAGAGTCCGGCATCCTGCGCCCCCGGAACCGCCCGGGTCAGCGTCTGCGTGAAGTGATGGTGGGTGTTCACCAAGCCCGGCAGCAGCACGAGATTGCGCGCGTCGATGACCCGGTCGGCATGCGGCGGCAGCTCGGCGGCTGGTCCGACCGCCACGATCGCGTTGTCCTCGATGAATACCGAACCGCCGCGAATCTCGCGACCGTCGTCGTCAAACGTTGCGACGAGCACCGCGTCGCGCACTAGGAGAGTCGAGATTGAATCGCACCTCATGACGCTCGACGCGCTCAACGCCGCCGATTTGGCCACCTTCGTCAACGCGCTCGGGTTCATCTTCGAGGAGTCGCCGTGGGTTGCCCAGCGCGCGTGGGCGCGGCGGCCGTTCGACGATATCGGCGCGCTGCACGCCGCGATGTGCGCCGTCGTGACCGCCGCTCCGCTCGACGAACGGCTGGCCCTCATCCGCGCGCATCCCGACCTCGTCGGACGCGCCGCGCGCGCCGGGACGCTCACGCCGTCATCGGCGGCCGAACAAGCCTCGGCCGGGCTCGACCGGCTCGACCCCGAAGAAGCGGCGATGTTCGATCAGCTCAATGCCGCGTACACAGCGCGGTTTGATTTTCCGTTCGTGATCTGCGTGCGCGAGAACAAAAAGGAGGCGATCTTGGCCGGGCTGCGCGAGCGCGTGCACAACCAACGGGACACCGAGATCGCGACGTCGCTGGCGGAAATCGCGAAGATCGCCGGCTTGCGACTGGCGGGCGCGGTGAGCGCGTAACGATGGCCTACACGCTGGATTGGCTCAACCTCGTCATTCGCTGGTCGCACATGATCGCCGGTATCAGCTGGATCGGCGCGTCGCTGTATTTTGTGTGGCTCGACAATCACCTCGAAACGCCCAAGAACCCGGCCGACGTGGCGAACGGCATGTACGGCGAAATCTGGGCCGTGCACGGCGGCGGTTTCTACCACAATCAAAAGTTCATGACCGGACCGCGCAACGAGCCGCTGCCCGGCGATCTGCACTGGTTCAAGTGGGAAGCGTACACGACGTGGCTTTCGGGCATCGCCCTGCTCGCCGTCGTCTATTGGTCCGATGCCGCGACGTACATGATCGACCCCAGCGTCGCCGACATCACGCCGGGCGCGGCGATCGCGATCAGCATCGGAACGCTCGTCGCCGGCTGGCTCGTCTACGACGCGCTGTGCCGCGTGCTCGGACGAAACCCGCAGGTCTTAGCCGCCGCCGTCGCGTTGTTCGTGCTCTTGGCCGACTTCGGTCTCTTTCATGTGTTCGGCGCGCGCGCAGCGTACATCCACGTCGGCGCGATGATCGGCACGATCATGGTCGCCAACGTGTTCTTCGTCATCATTCCCGGTCAGCGCAAGATGCTCGACCAGATCCGGGCCGGGCAAACGCCCGATCCGACGCCCGGGATCAACGGCAAGATCCGCTCGGTGCACAACACGTACTTCACGTTCCCGGTGCTGTTCATCATGATCAGCAACCATTTTCCGATAACCTACGCGAATTCGTACGGCTGGCTGGTGCTCGCGGCGATCAGCGTGGCGGGCGTGCTGGTGCGCCAATTCTTCGTGCTGGCCGACAAAGCGCGCTATGTCGCGGCGCTGCCCGTCGCCGCGGCCGTGCTGCTCTTCGCGACCGCGTTCGTGGTCGCACCGCATCCGGCTCCGGCGACGGCCGGCGCGGGCGCCGCGGCGCCGGTGGCGTTCGCGGCCGTCGCGCCGATCGTCGCGATGCGCTGCGCCGTGTGCCATGCCGCGCATCCGACCCAGGCGGGATTCGCCACGGCCCCCGAAGGCGTGCTGCTCGACACGCCCGATCACATCGCGGGCAACGCCCAGCGCATCTACGCGCAGGCCGTCGCCTCGCACGCCATGCCGATCGGCAACATCACCCACATCACCGACGCCGAGCGCGCGCAACTCGCGGCCTGGATCGCCGGCGGCGCCGCGACGCGATGACGCTCTCGACGCACGTGCTCGACATCGCGCGCGGCCGGCCCGCGGCCGGCATCGCGATCACCCTCTACGCCCTCGACGGCGACGCGCGAACGCCGCTCGGCAGCGCGCGCACGAACGCCGACGGGCGAACCGATACACCGCTGGGCGTCGACCTCGTCGCGGGCATCTACGAGCTCGTGTTTGCGGCCGGTCCGTATTTCGCCGAACTCGGGGTCGCGGCGTTTTACGCTGACGTGCCCATCCGGTTCACGCTCGCCGCCGGCGCCGACAAGTACCACGTGCCGCTACTGCTGGCGCCCTGGGGCTACTCGACGTACCGTGGAAGTTAGCGATGTCCCCAAAGTGGCCGGCGCGGGTCAAGGCGCTTGTTTTCGGTTTCGCCGTTTGGTGCGCTGGTACTGGCGATCGGCGGGCGCGGCTGCACGCCGACGTACGCGCTGGGAATCGGCTTCATTTGGTTGGAGACGTATACGCTTTTCGGCTTCGTGTACTGGATTCCGATCGTGGCGGTAGCCGCGTGCAGCTGGTATTTCGGCACCATCTGGATGGCGCGGCGCAACCGCACGCGATCGGCGACGATCGTGGCGGCGCTCATCGTCATCGCCGTGTTCGCCGTCGCCGCGATCGTCACGCCGCCAAACGGCCGGTGCGTCTACCTTTGAGGTGAGCGACCCCGCCGCGAAGATGGGATTTGGCGGCGTCCGCGCTGGAAGGAAGGTCTCCTCCACGGCGACGCGTATCGCGTTGCGATGCGTTTGTTTTCAGCCGCGCTGCGTCTCGCCGCGGCGGTCGCTCTGTGCGCCGCGCTCGGTGCGGCGCGGCACGCGGCGGGCGGTAGCGGAAAGCTGTTACCGGAGCCGTTCGATGCCGCCGCGATCGATCGAAGCGCCGACGCCTGCAAAAACTTTTTCGGCTTCGCGACCGGACGCTATCGCGCGGCGCATCCGATCCCGCCGGCCTACGTCGAATACGGCTACATCGAAGAGCTCGTCGACCGCACGCGCGACATCGTCCACGGGATCGTAACGGCCGCGCGCGCGCATCCCAGCCGGGACGGCAGCAACGAACAGAAGCTCGGAACGTTCTACGGGACGTGCATGGACACAGCCGCGATCGAACGGCACGGCAGCGCGCCGATCCGTCCCGAACTTGACCGGATCGCCGCGATCACCGACCGGGCCGAACTCCCCGCGGCCTTCGCGCGGCTCGGGCTGCTCGGCGTCGACGCCGCTTTCGCGCTCAATCCGACGCCCGACATCTACGACAGCAAGAAGATGATCGCGGAAATCGAGCAAGGCGGGCTCGGCTTGCCCGAACGCGACTACTACCTGCGAACCGACGCCGATTCACGCAAACTGCGAATCCAGTACACCGCGTACGTGCAAACGATGCTGCGGCTCGGCGGGGATGCCGCGGACGCCCGCCGCGCTGCCCGTGCCGTCGTCGAACTCGAGACGCGACTCGCGCGCGGCGCGACGCCGGTCGCCGATCTGCGCGATCCCGCCGCGACGTATCATCCGATGACGGTCGAAGCGATCGCAACACGAACCCCGCGCATCGAAATCGTGCGCTATTTGAACGCGCTGGGCGTGCGTGCCACGCAGCTCAACATCGCCGAACCCGCGTTCCTTTCCGCGCTCGATGCGGCACTTGCCCTCACACCGCTGCCGACCTGGAAAAGCTATCTTCGCTGGCGCCTGCTCGACACGTTCGCCCCGGCACTGCCGGCGCGCTTCGAGGCGGCGACCTTCGCCTTTCGGGGCCGCATCCTCGACGGTGCGAAGACCGAGCTCCCACGCTGGAAGCGTTGCGTCAACGCCGAGAACGTGCTGCTCGGCGAAGCCGTCGGCGAACGGTACGTGGCGCTGACGTTTCCGCCCGCTGCGCGGCGGAGCGCGCTCGCCATGGCGCTGCGCATCAAGCACGCGTATCGCGGCGAACTCGAGGAGCTGCGCTGGATGACGCCGGCGACGAAACGGACGGCGCTGGCGAAGCTCGACGCGATGGGCCTCAAGGTCGGCTACCCCAAGACGTGGAGATCGTACGCGGGCTATGCGGTGCGAGCCGATTCGTATTACGGCAACACCGCGCGCGGTCAAGCCTTCGAACGCCGCTACGAGCTCGCGCAAATCGGGCGGCCGGTGAACCGCGCGGAGTGGGACATGACCCCGCAGACCGTCAATGCCTACAACGATACGCAGCGCAACGAGATCGTGTTGCCCGCCGCGCAGCTGCAGCGCCCGTTTTACGATCCCGCCGCCGGCGATCCGGCGAACTTCGGCGCGACCGGCGGCGGGACGATCGGCCACGAGATCACCCACGGATTCGACGACGAAGGCCGCAAACTCGACGTGCGCGGGAATCTGCGCAACTGGTGGACGCCGAGCGATCAGCGACGCTTCAACGCTCGCGCACAGTGCGTCATCAACCAATTCGATAGCACCACCGCGGTCGGAACCATTCACTATACGGGCCGGCTGGTCGCCGGCGAAGCGATCGCCGATCTCGGCGGCGTCGTGATCGGCTATCGCGCGCTCGAAACGGCGTTGGCCGGGACGCCGCGCGCGCGCCTCGACGGCTTCACGCCCGAACAGCGGTACTTTCTGTCGTTCGCGCAGTCATGGTCGGAATCGATTCGGCCCGAAGCCGCCCGGACGTATGCGCTGACCGATCCCCACCCGCTGCCGCGCGACCGCGTGAACATCACCCTGGCCAACGTGCCGGAGTGGTACGCCGCGTTCGACTGTCCGCAGCCGTCCAGACCCGTGTGCGAGGTATGGTAGGGAGCGCAGCCGAGCGAGCCGACTCCCGGCATTGAAAATCTAGACCGCGCGGGACGGCGGCGGCGCAACGACGGTGCTCGTGCGCCACGCCTCTTCGGCGGCGCACAGCGGACACAGATAGGAATGCGCGACGCCGACGAGCCGTCCAAACGTACGGTGGCAACGCAGGCAGGTGACAAAAAGCATCGGAAGCGATGACCTCCGCCTACATGATTGGACGATGTGTCCGATTATTCACGTGGCGGACGACGCTGGAGCGCAATCTTGATAAACCGCGTTTCGCGCGATCGCAACGGACGCTGGTTGAATCGACTGCGTCGATCCTTCGCGTTCGGGCTGCGCCCGAGCCGCCCGTCGACTAGTGGGGTACGAAGATCTCTCATGCAAGGGAAGGCAAATTTTCGCGGCCACCCGCTCCACTTGATCCTGATCTCGTTTCCGGTCGCGTTCTGGTCGGGCGCGCTAGTCACGGACAGTCTCGGCGCCTGGCTGCACGACGAATTCTGGTTTCACATGAGCGTCGCCCTCATCGCGATGGGAACGGCGGTCGCCGTCCCGGCGGCGATCTGCGGCTACATCGATTACCGCACGGTACGCCTGACGCGCAAAGCGCGCAGCGTCGCCAACGGGCACCTGGTGTGGAGTTTGGCGGCGATCGTCGTGTTCGCGCTCGCGCTCTCTCTGCGTGCCCGGCTGTGGCAAGCGGGCTGGGGCATCGTGCTGACCGTGGCCGGCGGCCTGATCTTGCTCGTCGGCGGCTATTTGGGCAGCGAGCTCGCGAACCGTTTCCGGATCGGCATCCTCGAGGCTCCGCCGCCGGACACTAGTTAGCGCCCCGGGCAGCCTTGAAGGCCGCCCAGCCGCCGTAGTGTGAGATGTCGGCGTAGCCGCGCGCCTCGATGAGATCGCGCGGATAGATCATCGCCGAAACGTGCGTGCCGTCATCGAGCTCGATCGCCGCTTCGTACAAGTTGGGCGGCTCGGTCGCGATGAGATGGGCGTGCTGCTCGTCGCTCAGCTCGTACAGCTCGCCCTTGATCGCGACGCCGCCGCTCGGCACTTCGTAAATTCCGGGATGCTGGTCTTCAACCGAGTGGAGCCGATAGATCGGCTTGGTTTGCGCCTCACGAACGAACGCCGCGCCGCTGAGATTGCCGTGATCGGGCTGACCGCGCAGCGCCGAACCGCAAATGAAAAACAGCACCCGAATTTACCTCGTTCCGCGCCCGAGCGGGAGCTCGCGATCGGCGGTCAGCAACGCCGCTGCGAGGGCGTTGATGCCGAGTTCGAGGTCGTCCGGAGCAGTCTTTTCGAGCGCGATGTGACTGTGGCCGCCGATACTAGGCACGAAGAGCATCGCGGTCGGCACGATTTGCGCCAAGCACATCGCGTCGTGGCCGGCACCGCTGGGAAGATCGAGCACCGCCGGAACGAGGCTCTCGCACGCCGCGCGCACGATTTCGCGCAACCGGTCGTCCATGGGTGCCGCGGCCCGCAATTCGACCAATTCGATCTCGATCGGCGTGCCGCGCGCGCGCGCGATCCGGCCGGCGGTTTCACGGATCCGGCGCTCGATCTCGGCCACCCGATCGTCGTCGACGGAACGCGCGTCGACGCGCAGCTCGACCCGGCCCGGCACGATGTTGGTTTGCTTGGGCGAGACCTCAAGCCAGCCGACCGTCGCGACCGATTCGCCGACTTCGAGCGCGGCCCGTTCAACGGCGAGCACCACTTCGCTTGCGGCGCACAGCGCATCGGCCCGCCAGCGCATCGGGATCGTCCCGGCGTGCCCCTGTTGACCGGCGATCGAAACGCGCAGCCGGCGTTGCCCGGCAATCGCGGTGACGACGCCCAAGCGCACCTGGGCGCGTTCAAGGAGCGGGCCCTGCTCGATATGCAGTTCGATGTAGGCGGACGGCGCCGGAAACCCGTCGCGCAGCGGCACGTCGGCGAGCAGCCCGTGCGGGCCGCGCAGCGCGTGAGCGAAGGGCTCGCCGTCATCGCCGGCGAGCGCCTCGATTTCGTCCAGCGACGTGAGCCCCGCGAACGCCGAACTGCCCAGACACCCCAGGGGGAAGCGGCTTCCCTCCTCCCCAGCCCAGGCGGCGACCTCGATCGGCCGGCGCAGCTCCGCTGCGCTCGCCGCGAGCCGTTCGAGCGCTTCGAGCCCGCCGACCACGCCGAACGCGCCGTCATACGCGCCGCCCTGCTTGACGGTGTCGAGGTGCGAGCCGCACAGGATCGGCGGCCCGTCCGTCCCGCCCGCGAGCCGGGCGAAGACGTTGCCCGCCCGATCTTGTTCGACGGCAAAGCCGGCCGCGCGCGCCCAGCCGGCAAAGCGTCGCCGAGCGGCACCGTCGGCCGGCGTGAACAGCCCGCGATCGATCCCGTCGGGCGTCGCCCCCAGTGTCGCCAAATCGGCCAGCCGCGCGTGGACGTTCATCGCTCGGGAACCGCGGCCGCGGCGGCATCGACGCGCGCGAGATACGCCGCGCGCTCGCCGGCGCTCAAGAACGATGCCTCGAAGCTGTTGCGCGCGAGCCGCACGAGGTCGGCGTCCGACAAATCGAGGGCGTCGGCCACCGCGGCAAAATTCTCACCGACATACCCGCCGAAATACGCGGGATCGTCGGAGTTTACCGTCACCAGGAGTCCCGCGTCGAGCATCCGTTTGAGCGGATGAGCGGCGAGGCTGTCGACGACGCGCAGCTTGACATTGGAAAGCGGACACACCGTAAGCGGGATGCGCTCCGCGCGCAGGCGGTCGACGAGCAGCGGATCTTCCAGACTGCGCACCCCGTGATCGATTCGCGAGACGCCCAGCCGGTCGAGCGCCGCCCAAACATACGCCGGCGGACCTTCCTCCCCGGCATGCGCGACGGCGCGCCAACCCGCCGCGCGCGCGCGGGCGAACACGTCGGCGAACGCATCGGGCGGATAGCCGACTTCGGCCGAATCGAGCCCGACCGCGACGATCCGGTCGCCGAACGGCAGCGCCTCCTCGAGCGTGGCGAGCGCCGCCCGCGGACCCGCGTCGCGCAGAAAACACATGATGAGCTTGGTCGTCACGCCGTAGTGCGACGCGCTGTTCTGCACGGCCGACCACAACCCGTCGATCACCGTGCGAAACGGCACGCCGCGCGACGTATGCGCCTGGGGGTCAAAAAAAATCTCGGCGTGCACTAAGCCCTGGCTATGCGCGACGGCCAAATACTCGTTTGCCAGTTCGGTGAAATCCGCTTCGGTCCGCAGCACGTTCATCGCCGCGTAGTACAGTTTGAGAAACGAACCGAGGTCGGTGAACTCGTACGCCGCGCGCAACGCTTCGACCGAAGCATACGGCAGCGCGATCCCATTGCGCTCGGCCAGCTCGAAGATCAAATCCGGCTCGAACGTCCCCTCGATGTGGAGGTGAAGCTCGGCTTTGGGCAAGCGGAACGCGAGCGAGCCGGTCACGCTTGAGCCGGGTGCGTCGCGATCCAATGCCGGGCGATGTCGATTCTCCGGCAAACCCAGATGTCGTCGAACGTTTTGAGATAGTCCAGAAAGCGTTCGAGGGCCGCGGCGCGTCCCGGCCGTCCGGCAAGCCGCGCGTGCAAGCCGACCGACATCATCTTGGGCTGGGTGCGGCCCTCGCGATACAACACGTCGAAGGCATCTTTGAGGTACGCGAAAAACCCTTCGCCCGACGTGAACCCCGGCGCGACCGAGAACTTCATGTCGTTGTTGTCGAGCGTGTACGGGATGACGAGATGCGGCTTTCCGCTCACCCGCGTCCAGTACGGCAGATCGTCGTTATAGACGTCCGAATCGTAGAGAAAGCCGCCTTCCTCCACCACGAGGCGTCGCGTATTGAGGCTCGGCGCATAGCGGCAATACCACCCGTACGGACGAACGCCGATCGTGCGCGTGAGCGACTCGACGGCGCGCCGCATCTGCTCGCGTTCTTCATCCTCGTCCATGTTTTGAAAGCCGATCCAACGCCAGCCGTGACAGCAGACTTCGTGACCCGCCGCGCTGATGGCGGCGGCGGCGGCCGGATTTCGTTCGAGCGCCAGCGCCGCACCGAACACCGTAATCGGCAGCTCGCGTTCGGCAAACATGCGCAGCAGGCGCCAAAAGCCGGCGCGGCTGCCGTATTCGTACACCGATTCAACGATCAGATCGCGCTTGCCGGGACCGAGCGTCGCGCCGGGCACTTCGGTGAGATAGGACTCCGAAACACCGTCGCCCTCGCCGATTGAGTATTCCGATCCCTCTTCGTAGTTCATCACGATCTGCACGGCAAGGCGTGCGCCGCCGGGCCAGTCCGGTTGCGGCGGCGTCGCTCCATAACCGAAGAAGTCGCGCGGATGCTGGTCTTCCATAAGGCGACGGCATTGTACGTCGCTCGTCGCCGGCCCCGCCCTCGGCCGCGCCGCACCGGGCCGGTCTGCGCCGCCAACCGCAGCCGAGCAACGCGACTATGATCCGGATAAAGACGATTGGTCCGGCGAAAGTTGGGTAAATTTAGATAGCCGTAACTATCGCCGTCTGAAAGAATTTTCCGTTATTTTATATTCACAATAGTGGCGCTACGCCTTATGCAATGCTGCCTAAAAAGTAGTAATACCAATAAACTCGTTCTTTACAATATCACCTTGGTCTCTAGTTCGATGTTGCATTGTCCTTTCGCTGGTTAAAGGATGAGACGGTATGGCTTCTGTGCAGGTAGCAAGCGTCGGGGCGACGGCCATAGCGAATTGCTGAGCGATACCTGCGGCAAGTCTCCTTGACCAATCTCATCACTCATTCTTCACACCATCCGACAGCGATTTGTTCCACCGGCATGCCGGCGGTTTTACATCGATTGTTAATCGTCGGTATCGATTGCCCATCGTCGGTAAGGGTGAGGAAAAACCCAGCGAAAGTAGATAGATGCTTCAAACCGCCCTGCTGGCCGTGGTTCTCGCCACGAATGCCGCAGCACCGCAACCGACCCACACGACACCGATTCAAGCGTGCTTCGAAACGATGGACGGCGCGGTCTATCATGGTGACCCCTCGGATCGGACATTGATGAAGGCCAACGTCGCGGCGTGCAGCCGCGGGATCGCGGCGATCGCGCGGATTCGGCCGGCCGCCAAGCAAGGTCCCGAAAAGCTGTTTTTGGCCGCGCGCCTGCTCGACCGCGCTGCGACGCTTTCCTTCATGGGCTTGAACGATGCGCGAACCGCGTTGCCGGAAGTCAAAACCGCGAATCTCTATTTTCGCGTCGCCTCGGGACTGCCCGGACAATCCGCCGAGTACCGCGCGGCCGCNNCGCGCGTCCGTCAGCGCAACGCTACACCGCCTACCACAAACTGTAACCGCCGTCGGCGACGAGCACCGCACCGGTCACAAAGCTCGACGCGCCCGACGCGAGATACACGACGGTCGGGCCGAGCTCGTCGGGCGTGCCCGGCCGCCGCATCGGCGTGTCTTCAATCCAGTACCGGTGGAATTTAGGATCGTCCACGGGTGACATCGCGGTCGCGATGTAGCCCGGTGCGATCGCGTTCACGCGCACGTTGTAGGGCGCCCATTCGGCGGCGAGCGAGCGCGTCAGATGGTGAACCGCGGCTTTGGAGGCATTGTAAGCCGGTTGAAATTGCGGCCGGTTGACGATGAAGGCCGACATCGAACCGATGTTGATGATCGTCCCGGTCTTGCGGGCGACCATCGTGCGGCCGACGATCTGCGAGCAATACCACAAGCCGTGAACGTTGACGTCGAAAACCGCGTGCCACTCCTCGTCGGGAACGTCGAGCGCATCGCGGTGAAAGCACACGCCGGCATTGTTGACCAGGATGTCGATCGGGCCGAACTGCGCCGTGACGTCGGCAACGAGCGTCTCGATCTGCGCGCGGTCGGTCACATCGAGCGCGAAGCCCGCGGCGCGTCCGCCGGCGGCGGTAATGGCGATCGCCGCGGCGTGACAGGCCTCGACGTCGCGCGCGGCGATCGCCACGCGCGCGCCGGCCTCGGCCAGCGCGCGCGCCAGACTGGCCCCGATCCCGGTGCGGCCGCCGGTGACGACGGCAACTTTCCCGGTTAGCGAAAACTGGTCGAACAGCGACATGGTGCCTCGATTCGCGATTAGCGGCTGCGCAGCTGGAGTCGTTGCGGCGGGGATGCTTGCGCGCTTTACGCGTGGCGCTTCGGCAGCCCCGCGCCGGAGCGTCGCTACAGCCGGCGCCAAGCCAATCGGAAACGGGCCGGCCGCTGGCGCGATTGCTAACCATTCGGAGCCTCGATGACGGCGCGTCCTCGCCCCGAGCTCCGCTCGGCTGGCGAGCGTTTGCGGGCATTCGACTGCGGCGCGCAATTTTTCGCCGGCGGCGCGATGTTTGTCGCGGCCCGAGGCAGAACCGTCGGTTTCCCGCCGTTCGCCAAGCCGGTATCGGCTTACCGGAACGATGGGAAGAAACCCGAGGTGATCCCGATGATCGCTCACGAGCCGGCTCGAACCCCAGGAGGATCCGCACCCATGCATACGCCTCATCGCTTGGCAGGCCAACCGCCCGAGCCCGAGATGCTCGTCAACGTGCCGCGGCTCGTCACGGCCTACTATACGGGCCATCCGGACATCACGATCGCCGCGCAACGCGTTGCTTTCGGCACATCGGGTCACCGCGGCTCCGCGTTCGCCACGGCCTTCAACGAAGACCACATCATCGCGATGGCGCAAGCAATTTGCGAGTACCGGCGCGGTGCCGGCATCGATGGGCCGCTGTTTCTTGCCAAAGACACCCACGCGCTGTCCGAGCCGGCCTTCGCGACCACACTCGAGGTGCTCGCGGCCAACGACGTCGAGGTCATGATCGACGAAGCCGACGGCTATACGCCAACCCCGACGCTCTCGCGCGCGATCATCTCCTACAATCGGGGCCGCCGGTCGGGTTTCGCCGACGGCATCGTCATCACGCCCTCGCACAATCCGCCCGAAGACGGCGGCTTCAAATACAACCCGCCCAACGGCGGTCCGGCCGATACCGGCATCACGCGCGAGATCGAGCAGCGCGCCAACGCGCTGTTGGGCGACGGGCTGGCCGGCGCCAAACGCGTGTCGTACAACACGGCGTTGGCCGCGCCGACCACGCACCGGTTCGACTACATCAGCGGCTACGTCAACGACCTGGCGGCGGTGCTCGATCTCGACGCGATCCGCGACGCGCGCGTCACAATGGGCGTCGATCCGCTCGGCGGCGCGGGCGTGCACTATTGGGAGCGGATCGCCGAGCGATACCATTTGCGGCTGACCGTCGTCAACCGCGAAGTCGACCCGACGTTCCGCTTCATGCGGGTCGACCGCGACGGCAAGATCCGCATGGATTGCTCGTCGCCGTACGCGATGAACGGGCTCATCGCCATGCGCGATCAATTCGATGTCGCGTTCGCCTGCGATACCGATCACGACCGCCATGGCATCGTCACGCCCACCGCCGGGCTGCTCAATCCCAATCACTATCTGGCCGTCGCCATCTCGTATTTATTCGCGCACCGGCCGGGCTGGCGTCCCGACGCCGGGATCGGCAAGACGCTCGTGAGCAGCAGCATGATCGACCGCGTCGGGGCCAAACTCGGCCGCCGGGTCGTCGAAGTGCCGGTCGGCTTCAA
>PLAE01000035.1 GCA_003134035.1 Candidatus Velthaea versatilis | reverse complement strand
CGCTGATCGTCGACAACACGCTTGCAACCCCGTATCTCTTGAACCCGATCGACTATGGCGCCGACATCGTCGTGCATTCGGCGACGAAGTTCATCGGCGGCCACGGCACGACGATCGGCGGCGTGATCGTCGACTCCGGGAAATTCGACTGGGCCGCCTCGGGCCGCTTCGCCGACCTCACCGAACCCGATCAGTCCTATCACGGCGTGAAATACACCGAGTCGTTCGGCAACCTCGCCTACATCATCAAAGCCCGCGTGCAGCTCTTGCGCGACATCGGCGCCGCGCTCTCGCCGTTCAACGCGTGGCTCTTGCTGCAAGGCCTCGAAACGCTCGCGCTACGCGTCGAACGCCACGCGCAGAACGCGCAGCGCGTCGCCGAATACCTCGACGCGCACCCGAAGGTCGTCTGGGTCCACTACCCCGGCCTGCCGCGAAACGCATCCTACGAGAAAGCGCAAAAGTATCTGCCCAAGGGGAAGGGCGCGATCCTCACCTTCGGCATCCGCGGCAGCGCGACCGAAGCGCGCGCGCTGATCGACCGGCTCAAACTCTTCAGCCTACTCGCCAACGTCGGCGATGCGAAATCGCTCGTCATCCATCCCGCCTCGACGACGCACCAGCAGCTGACCCTCGAAGAGCAAATCTCCTCGGGCGTCAGCGAGGACACGATCCGCCTCTCGATCGGCATCGAAAGCGGCGACGACATCATCGCGGATCTCGAGCAGGCGTTGGCTTTGGCCTAACACGACGCCCGGCGGCGGAGGATGTGTTCTCCGCCGCCAATCGCTCGCGAATGACGACCCGGGTCCTTCTTCTTTTCGCACTCGTACTGGTTTGCGTGCTGCCCGCCGGCGCCGTTCCTTCGATTCGCGCGTTCGCGTTGCCGGTCGGATTCACGGTCGCGACGGAAAGCGAGAGTCGTAGCATCACCATGTCACCGGATGGTGGCATCGTCGCCGTCGCCAAGGAGACCGACACGACCGGCCGCATTCGGGCTTTCCGGTGGAACGCCGCAGCGATGCGAAGCACGTTCGCTCCATTGCCGGTCGCAACGCAGCCGGACCCGGATTACCGCGGAAATGGGAATGTCGCGCTAGCGGTCGCCGGGCGAGGCGAGACTTTCGTTACGGCCGGAGTCGACTGGAGCGGCGCGTACAGCGGCTATTCGACCGAGGCACAACGCTGGGCCGCCGACGGCGCAAGCACGCGCTGGACCGAGCCGGCGTGCGTATCGTCCAGCAGCGAACGCGACCAACTGATCAGTGCCGTCGATGCACTCGGGAACATCGCGCTGACCAAAGTCATCACCGGCACCGGTTCGTTCCAGGTGATGAACGACGAAGCGGGCGACTGGGCACCGTACGCGTTCATCGTGAACGGCAGCGCTTGCCGCGCGCTCGGTCGCGCAATCGTGACGAACGTTCGCGGCACCTGGGCCACGGGCTACCGCGGCTACCTCGACGGTCACGTCGCGCCGACCAACCTCAATCCGATCCGCCAACACAACGTCGCCGTCCGCTGGAACGGCACGCAGCTCACCGAGCTCGGCGACGGCGATGCACTGGCCGTCAACTCCGACGGACTCGCCGTCGGCGCGTCCGCTGTTCCGGGCCGATTCGATTCTCAATCGGGTGGCTACACCGGTACAGACGGCGCCGTACACACCTTCACCTACGCGTCGGCGACGCCGCACGCGATCGTCTGGCCGCTCCGAGGAGCGGGCATCTCAATCGTACGCGATGCGATGCGCAGCGTCGCATATGACGTTGCCGACGACGGCACGGTCGTCGGGATGATGGTGGCGCGCGATGGAAAGCACTATGCCTTCCGGTGGCGGCGCGGACGCCTCGAACGGCTCGATGATCTGCCCCATCCGCCCGGCTGGCGCTTCGAAGCCGCCTACGCGATCGCTTCGGACGGCACGATCGCCGGAATCGGTACGCTCGACACCATCGCAAGCGTCTTCACTTGGCACGCATAGTTTCGCCGGCACGCGGACTTCAGCGATGACCGTCGGACCAGGGTTCCTCGAACCGGCAACCGGCGTTGCCGTCGCCTACATCCGGGACGGCCACGTGCTGCTCGGCCGCCGGATCGCCGCGCATGGTAACGGCCTGATCCAACTGCCCGGCGGCAAGCCGGACGACGGCGAAGCCCTCGCCGCCACGGCCCTGCGCGAACTCGAAGAGGAGACCGGGATCCGGGCGATCGTCGTGACCGAAGTGGCACGACAGGTCGACGATTTTCCGGAAGTCGGCAAACGCTACACGACGCATTTTTTCATCGCGGCCGGCGGCGAGGACGAACCGGAGAATCGCGAACCAGATAAATGTGAAGGCTGGAGTTGGTTCGCGCTCGACGCATGGCCGGACGAACTCTTCGCCATCGACCCCGCAACGATCGAAATAATCCGGCTAGCCGCGAGCCAAGCGTAAGACCTTTCGGTGCGGATCATCGACCGATTCACGCTCGGCCGCGCGCGGCTCAGTCTTCTTGCCGCAGCCGGCGCGGAGATCGCCGGATGGTTCCTGTTCGGCCCGGTGGGCGCGTCCGTCTGCGGCACATTCGTTGTTGCGATCGGACTTGCAATCGTTTACGGCGCGCTCGCGAAGAGTGGCGAGTTCACCGCCATTGTCGCGGCCGGAATCGCGCCGCGGCGTGCGATCCGCAGCATCGTCGCCGG
>PLAE01000235.1 GCA_003134035.1 Candidatus Velthaea versatilis | reverse complement strand
TCGAGCAGCGCATCCATGATCGCCAGCCGGCCGACGATGGCCTGCATGAGGCTCGTCGACAAGATGACCGCCGCGTACGCACCGGCTCGCGTCCCCGCGATCCGCGCCGCGGCATACCCCACCGCTCCACCCATCGCGACGGTCGCGAGCGCCGACGGCAGACGCATCGCGAACGCACCGACGCCGAACGCCTTGGCGAAGAGCGCCGCGATCCAAAAGTAAAGCGGCGGCTGGACGAACCACGCCTCACTGTTGAGATGCATCACGAGCCAGTCGTGATAGATGAGAATTTCCCGCGCGACTTCGCCGTAGGCGGTCTCGCTGTTGTCCCACAGCGTGCCGAGGCCCAGGCCCGGCAACGTGACCAGCGCGGCGAAGAACGCACCGAGGAACGCCGCACGCCTGGGGACCCGGGCCGCAACGTCGGCGAGTCGCATCGAAGGGCTCGGTTTAGGCATCGGGCGCACGGAGTCCCGGGACACGGCATCAAACGACTCCACTCGTGTACCCGATCATCCTTACCGTTCGCGGCCGCCGGGCGATGATCGCCGGCGGCGGACCGGTCGCCGAACGCAAACTGCGCGGCCTGCTCGACGCGGGCGCCGAGGTCACCCTGGTCAGCCCGTCCGCGACACCCGGCATCGAGCGGCTCGCGGCCGACGGGCGCGTGCGCTGGCACGCGCGCCGCTACGAGCCCGGCGACGCCGCCGGCGCGTTTCTGGTGTTTGCCGCGACCGGTGATCCCGCGGTGAATGCCGCCGTGGTCGCCGACGCGCGCGCGGCCGGCGCGCTGGTGAACGACGCCGGCGACGCGGCCCGCGGCGACTTCGCGACCCCGGCCGTGCATCGCTCGGGCGCGCTGACCGTGAGCGTCGATTCGGCTGGGCTCTCACCGGGCTTCACCAAACGGATCCGCGACGAACTCGCGGTCGTCTTCGATACGCGCTACGCGCGCGCCGCCGCGACCCTGGGGCGGCTGCGCGAACGGGTGCAAGCGGTGGTTCCGCTCGCGGGCCGGGCAGCCGTAATGCGGCACTTCAGCGAACGAGATATCGACGACCTCGCCGGGATGCCGCCCAGTGAATTGGAGCATGAAGTGGAACGCGCCGCCGACACGGTCTCGGGCGTCATCCCCGCCGACCCCCACACGCTGATCTGCGCTTCGCGCGCGAGCGCCTTGGCGATGGTGCAGACCCGGCTGATGATGGCCCGGCTCGCCGCCGCCGGAATCGCCTCGACGGTTTTGAACATCACGACCCGCGGCGACGCCGTGCAAGATCGGGCCCTAGCGGCGATCGGCGGCGATAGCCTCTTCGTGAAGGAACTCGAAAACGCGCTGCGCGACCGGCGCGCCGACTACGCGGTCCACTCGTGTAAGGATCTGCCGAGCACCCTGCCCGACGATTTCACCATCGCGGCGATCACGCAGCGCGAAGATCCGCGCGACGCGTTCTGCAGCGAACGCTACGCGCGTTTTGAGGACCTTCCGGCCGGGGCGCGGGTCGGCACCTCCAGCCCGCGGCGGCGGGCACAGCTCCACGCCCTGCGCCCGGATCTGGCGTACGACGACATCCGCGGCAACGTCGATACGCGACTGCGCAAGCTGCGCGACGGCGACTATGCCGCAATCGTGCTGGCCTGCGCGGGGCTGCGGCGCCTCGGCATCGCGGCGACGCACACGGTCCCCTTCGACCCCGCGGAGCTGACGCCGGCCGTCGGCCAGGGCGCGCTTGCGATCGAAACGCGGGCCGACGACCCGTTCGCGGCCCGCATCGGGGCCGTCCTCGGCGATCCGGCGACCAACCTGTGCGTTCGTGCGGAACGGGCCTATCTCCGGACGCTGCGCGGCGGGTGTCAGGCGCCGGTCGGCGCCCATGCCGCGGTTCGCGACGGCGCGCTGCACCTGACGGCGGTGATCGCGGCGCTGGACGGCTCGCGCGTCGTACGCGGCGACAAGTTCATCGAACTGGCCGGATTCGGCCCCGATGACGTCGCCGCAAGCGAAGCGCTCGGCGTGGAGCTCGCCCGGCAGCTGCTCGACGACGGCGGGTCGGCGATTCTCGGCGACGCCGCCGATACCGCGCAGGCGGCGCCCTTGGCCGGACGCCTCGTCCTGCTGCCGCGCACCCAGGACCGGCCCAGCCGCATCGCTCCGGCGCTGCGCGAGGCCGGCGCCGAGGTGATCGAGGCCGCCGATTCGCAGGCCGCGCGAGCCGCGCTGGGCGACCGGCTGCCGACCGCGATCTTATTTCCCTCGTCGGGCTCCGTTGCAGCGATCACCGACTATTTGGCCGGTTTGCGCGACACTGGCCAGCGTCCGGTCGTGGCCGCGATGGGGCCGGCGTCGTCGAGCAGCGCCGATGCGTGCGGGTTTCCGCCCGACGTGATCGCGCCCAACGCCGAGGTGGGGACCTTCGTGCACACCGTCACGCGCTATCTTTTGGAGAACGGATCATGAATATCGCCGAACGCTTCGCCCTCACCGAGCGCCCGCGGCGGCTGCGTTCGAGCCCCGCGATGCGGGCGCTCGTGCGCGAAACGCGGGTCAACCTCGACGGGCTCGTCCAGCCGCTGTTCATCGTCCCCGGGCGCGACGTGAAAACGCCGATCGGCTCGATGCCGGGCGTGTCGCGCTATTCGGTCGATGCCGCGGTGCGCGAATGCCGCGAACTGGCCGCCATCGGGATCCGCGCGGTGCTGCTCTTCGGCGTGCCGGACGACAAGGACGCCGTCGCCAGCGGCAATTACGACCCCAACGGGCTCGTGCAGTCGGCCACCCGGGCCATCAAAGCCGTCCTGCCGCAGCTCTTGGTGATCGCCGATCTGTGCAATTGCGAATACACCGACCACGGCCACTGCGGGATCATCGACGAACGCGGCGACGTCGACAACGACCGGACGCTCGACCTCCTCGCCCGCACGGCGATCACCTACGCCCAGGCTGGCGTGGACATCGTCGCCCCCTCGGACATGATGGACGGCCGCATCGGCGCGATCCGGCGCGCGCTCGACGGCGACGGCTTCAGCGGCACGACGATCATGTCGTACGCCGCCAAGTACGCGTCGGCGTTCTACGGTCCGTTTCGGGAAGCCGCCGACTCGGCGCCCGCCTTCGGCGACCGCCGCACCTATCAGATGGACCCGGCGAACGGCCGCGAAGCGGCGCGCGAGGTGCGGCTCGACGTCGCCGAAGGCGCCGATATTCTCATGGTCAAGCCGGCCCTCGCCTACATGGATCTCATCCGACAGACGCGCGAACAGATCGATCTGCCGGTCGCCTGCTATAACGTGAGCGGAGAATATTCGATGCTCAAAGCGGCGGCCGAACACGGCTGGATCGACGAGGAACGCGCGGTCGACGAATTGCTGACCGGCTTCACGCGGGCGGGCGCCGACATCATCATCACCTATTTTGCCAAGGAGTATCTCAAACGCCGCAGCTAGCTGAGGTGGACGCTCCCGAGATCGGCGTGCTCATCCTCGCCGGCGGCGAGGCGACGCGGCTGCCCAACAAACTCGAACTCGCGGCCGGCGGGCTGCCGATGATCGCGCGTGTGTACCGCAACGTTTCGCCGGGTCGCGAGACGTTCGTGTCCTGCAAAGCGACGTTCCCAGCGGAGATCGACGCCCTCTTGCCCTGCCCGATGGTCGTCGACCGCTGGCCGTTGCGCGGCCCGCTCGCGGGTATGCTTTCGACGATGCTCGAGATGCGCAGCCCCTTGGTGTTCGCGGTGGCCGGCGACGCGCCGTTCGTCACGTCGGCTTTCATCGACCGCTTGGCCGGGGAACGGCGCCCCGGCGATGAAGCCATCGTTCCGCGCCATCGCGGCGGCATCGAACCGCTGGCGGCGATTTACGATCGCGCCGCGTTCGTGCGCGCCGGGCTGCCGCAGCTTGCCGGGAAGGGCGCGCTGCGGCTCGTCATCGATGCGCTCGCGACGCGCTACGTGGCCGTCGACGACGATCCGCGGCTCTTCGCCAACATCAACACGCCCGCCGACTACGCCTCCGTCCACGAGGTCCTCACATGACTCACGCGCGTTCCCTGGCCGCCTTCGAGCGCTCGAAGCGGGTCATCCCCGGCGGCGTCAATTCGCCCGTGCGGGCCTTTAAGTCCGTCGGCGGGAGCCCGGTGTTCATCCGTGAGGGCAGCGGAGCGACCTTTACCGACGTCGACGCAAACACGTACATCGACTACGTGATGTCGTGGGGGCCGCTCATTTTGGGCCACGCGCATCCCGCGGTTCTCGACGCGGTGCGGGCGGCCGCGGCGCACGGGACGAGTTTCGGCGCACCGACCGAAGCCGAAAGCGAGCTGGCGGAGCTGGTGATCGAGATGGTGCCCTCAGTCGAGCGGGTGCGTTTCTGTTCGAGCGGCACGGAAGCCACGATGAGCGCCCTGCGTCTGGCGCGCGGCTTCACCGGGCGCGAAAAGCTGATCAAATTCGCCGGCTGCTATCACGGCCACGGCGATGCGTTCCTGATCTCGGCGGGCAGCGGCGCGCTGACCAACGGCGTACCGGATTCGCCCGGCATCACCGCCGGGGTCGCGGCCGACACGATCGTGGTGGAGTTCAACGATCTCGCCGGGGTCGCCGCGGCCTTCGCCGCGCATCCGGGTCAAGTCGCCGCGCTGATCGTCGAGCCGGTCGTCGGCAACATGGGACTGGTGCTGCCCGAGCCGGGATTTCTGGCCGGCTTGCGCGAGCTGACGCGCGCCGACGGCGCGCTCTTGATTTTCGATGAGGTGATGACCGGCTTCCGGGTCAGCCGGGGCGGCGTTCAGGGCCGCGACGGGATCCTGCCCGACCTCACGACGCTGGGCAAGGTCATCGGCGGCGGATTGCCGGTGGGCGCCTTCGGCGGACGGGCCGATATCATGGCCGCGCTTTCACCCCAAGGTCCCGTCTATCAAGCTGGGACGCTGTCGGGCAATCCGCTCGCGATGGCGGCTGGCATCGCCACGCTGCGCGCGTTGCGTCAAGACGGTGTTTACGAGCACTTCGAGCGCATCGGTTCGCGCCTTATCGACGGGTTTGACGCCGTCTTTACACGCCATGGCGTCGCGCACACGACCGCGCGCGCGGGCTCGATGTTTGGGTTCTTTTTTCATCAAGGTCCGGTGACGAACCTCACGTCGGCCAAGTCTTCCGATGTGGCACTCTTTGGAAAGTTCTTCCATGGTATGCTCGACCGCGGCGTGTATCTGGCGCCCTCGCAATTCGAGGCCGGGTTTCTCTCGACCGCCCATTCCGAGTCGCACATCGACCAGACCATCGCCGCTGCCGATGATACGTTGGCGGAACTATTCGCCGGGGCACGAGCGTAGTGCCTGATCGGCGGTTCGGCCGAACGCCGAACGCGACGGGTTCGATGGACGTCGAATCCATAGGGGGTCAATCTTGCCGCTCGTTTGTCTAGGTCTGAGCCATCACACCGCGCCAGTCGAAGTCCGCGAGCGTCATGCCTTCCCCGCGCACCGCATGGGCGAGGCGCTGATCGCACTGCGCGATTACGAAGCCGTGCGCGAAGCGGTTATGGTCGCGACCTGCAACCGGCTCGAGATTTATGCCGAACTCGAAGACTACGAGACGGGCGTTACGCAACTCAAACAATTCCTGACGAATTTCCGCCATGGCGACGTCGGCGACATGGACTCCTACATGTACACGCTGCTCGGCAGCCAGGCCATCGACCATCTCTTCCGGGTCAGCACGGGCCTCGATTCGATGCTGATCGGCGAAGCCGAGATCCTCGGGCAGGTCAAGGACGCCTATATTCAAGCGCAGCGCGCGCGCTCGCTGGGCAAGACCCTGCACACGCTCTTTCGCGAAGCGCTCAACGCCGGCAAAGCGGCGCGCTCGCAGACGACGATCGGCAACGAGTCGACGTCGGTCGCGACCGCGGCGGTCGATTTCGCCAAAGCGCATGTGGGCACCGTCGCCGCCAAATCGGTGCTCGTGATCGGCGCCGGCAAGATGGGCGCGCTCGCCGCACGGCGGCTCAAGCTCGAAGGCGCGACCGAAATCAGCGTCATCAACCGTTCGCACGATCGGGCCCGCTCAATCGTCGCCAACCTCGGGATGGGGCGAGCGCTCGAGATGCCGGGCCTCGTCGAAGCGATGCAGGCCGCCGATATCGTCATTACCTCGACCGGCGCGTCGCATTTTATTTTAACGCCGGGCAACGTCGCCGAAGCGATGCTGGGCCGGCCCGGACAGCCGCTGACGATCATCGACATCGCCGTTCCGCGCGACGTCGATCCGGACGTCGCGCGCATCCCGGGCGTTCATCTGATCGACATCGATGGGCTCAAGCACGTCGTCGAAGATAACCTCGAACACCGGCGCGAAGCGATCCCGCTCGTCGAAGAGATCATCTCCGAGCACGCCGAGCGCTTTCACCAGTGGTATCAATCGCGCGTCGCGGTCCCGATCATCAGTTCGCTCACCCAAAAGGCCGAAGCGATTCGCGAGATCGAAGTCGAGCGTTTGTTCTCGCGTTGCCCGGAGCTGACCGACCGGGAGCGCATGCTCATCACCGGCACGTCGCTCACGATTATCTCCAAACTCCTGCATACCGCGGTAGTGAAGATCCGCGACAAAGCAGTCGAGAACCGGGCCGAGGCGATGACGCACGCGCTGATCCTCGACGAGCTCTTCGATCTGCGCACCAAACCCCTGGAAGCCGGCGTCGCGGCGGTGTTCGCGATCGACGTCGACAGCGCGGAGTAAGATGCCGGTCGGTAAAGTTTGGCTGGTCGGCGCGGGACCCGGTGATCCGGGCCTTTTAACGCTCAAGGGAGCGCGCGCGCTGGCTCAGTGCGACGTGCTCGTCTACGACTACTTAGCCTCGAGCGCGATCGTCGGCTTGGCGCCGCCGGATTGCGAGAAAATTTACGTCGGCAAAAAAGCCGGCGCGCACACGCTCACCCAGGACGAGATCACGCAACTGATCGTGAAACTCGGTCTGGAGGGTCGGCATGTCGTGCGGCTCAAGGGCGGCGACGTCTTCGTGTTCGCGCGCGGTGGCGAGGAAGCGCAGGCGCTGCATGCCGCCGGCGTGCCGTTCGAGATCGTCCCGGGGATCACGTCGGCGATCGCGGCTCCGGCCTACGCCGGCATTCCGATCACCCATCGCGATCACAACACGTCGTTCTCGATTTCGACCGGGCACGAGAATCCGCTCAAGGGCTACTCGTCGCTCGATTTCGAGAAGCTCGCGAATCCGTCGCAGACAATCGTCTTTTTGATGGCGATGGGCAATCTCGCCGCGATCGTCGGCGAATTGCGCAAACACGGCATCCCGGGCGACAAACCCGTGGCGATCGTGCGCGAGGGGACGAAGCCGACGCAAGAGACGCTCGTCGCGACGCTCGACACGATCGTGGCCGAAGTCGAACGCACGAAGTTCGCCGCGCCCGCGATCGTCGTGATCGGCGACGTCGTAAACGAGCGCGAGGACATCCGCTGGTTCGACAACGGGCCGCTGTTCGGCAAACGCGTCCTCGTCACACGGCCGGCCGTGCAAGCCGACGATTTTTCGGCGCGGCTGTGGGAGCTGGGCGCCGAGCCGATCGTCGCTCCGACCATTGCGATCGGGCCGCCCGACGATCCGGGGCCCGCGAACGACGCGATCGAACGCGTGCGCGACTATGCGTGGGTGATCTTCACCAGCCGCAACGGGGTCGACGCGTTTTTCGATCGTCTCAGCGAACGCGGGCGCGATGCCCGGGCGCTGGGCGATACCAAAGTGGCCGCGATCGGGCCCAAGACCGCCGAGGCCTTGGCGGCGCGCGGCTTGCGCGTCGATTTCATGCCGGCGACGTTCATCAACGAAGCGGTGGCGGAGGGGATGCTGGAGCGGACGCGGTCCGGTGACCGCGTTCTGCTCTTTCGCGCCCAAGAGGCAAGAGACGTCGTGCCGGAGACGCTGCGCGCGGCAGGCCGCAGCGTCGACGATGTGGCGGCGTACAAGACGCGCACCGTCGTCGATCCGGAACTCGCGCGCAAGGCCGCCGGCGCCGACATCCTGACGTTCACGAGTTCGAGCACGGTCGCCGGTTTTCTCGCCAACGTGCCCGGCGCGCCGGCGCTGTGCGCGGGCAAAACCGTGGCCTGCATCGGCCCGGTGACGGCGGCGACCGCCCGCGAGGCCGGGATCCGGGTCGACGTCGTCGCGGACGCGTTCACCATCGATGGGCTCGTGCGCGCACTCGACAACGCCGTCTCGGCCTAATTCGAACGCGACTTTTCAGCGGTGCGCTGTTCGCCGCCGTCATCGCGGCGGTCGCGTGGCGCGCGCATGCGCTCACGCGCGGCGGAGCGATCGCGGCGTTCGGCGTCGGCGCCGTGACGTACGGGGCGGGCGGCCGGGCCTTCACGCTGATTTTGCTGGCGTTTTTCATTCCGTCGGTCGGGCTTGGCCGCGTTGGCCGAGCGCGCAAAAGACGGCTGGTCGACATCGGCAAAGGCGGCGCGCGCGATGCGTGGCAAGTGTTCGCGAACGGTGGCGTCGCGACGGTTTGCGCGGCGATCGCGGGCCTGTCGCGCACGTCCCCAGCGTCGCCGGCGCTCTGGACCGCGGCGTTCGCCGGGAGCTATGCCGCCGCGACCGCCGACACGTGGGGCACGGAAATCGGCACGCTCGCGCACGGCGCGCCGCACTCGATTCTCACGCTGCGGCCGATTCCGCCGGGACTTTCGGGTGGCGTTACCGTTGTCGGCACGGCCGCCGAGATCGCCGGCGCGGCGTGGCTCGCGGTCGTCACCGCATGGACCTTGACGCTGCGGCGCGGCGAAGGCGAACCGAGCCCCACGCTCGCAACGACCCGCGGCTTCATCGTTCCAGTGCTGCTCGGCGGCATCGGCGGCGCGCTCGTCGACTCCATCCTCGGCGCGACGCTGCAAGAACTGCGGCGCTGTCCAACCTGCGACCGCACGTGTGAAACCAACCCCCACGCGTGCGGCGCGCCGACGACGCTCGTCCGCGGCATCCGCGGCTTTTCCAACGACGTCGTAAATTTCGGCGCCACGCTGTCGGGCGCGCTCATCGCCGCGGCCGCACTCCGGGCCGCTAGCCCGCACAGCTAACCTCCGGAACGACACAAGCATCGCGCGCGTCGCGACGTTTGCTATGTGCCGAACGGCGCATTGTCGGCGTCGGGACGCTTTGCGAGACTGGTCGAGTGATCGACGGCGGACCCGTTCGATCCGACACGACGACCATGAGGAGATCCACATGCAATACCTCTCCGAATTCGAGGTGCTTGCCCAGCCGATCGTGCCCGGTGCCGGTATTCCCCCGGGCGGAAAAGTGCCCTTCGTCGCTCAAGGCTATTTTTGTCTGCTTTCGCGCTTACCCGACGACGACAAAGGCGACGTCGATGTGGTGCTCACCTTTCATCCGACACCGGCCTTCCCGGCATCGACCGGTGTCCTCACCACCGATCCGCTGATCGCCGATTTTCAAGACGAAAACGGCACGACGCAGCTCAACCTCGACTTCACGAACTCGATCAGCGTCCCGGTCTCGTCCGGAAAGACCGTCCTGTTCGGACTTCAGCCGAACATCGCGAATGTAGGCATCTTCGCGCCAGCCGGTCAGTTTGGCGTGCGCGGCTACGTCACCATCGACGTCGTGCAGAAAGGCCAAGCGCGCGAGACATACGAACTCGCCGCGGCGCCGGAGATTCGCGCGTCCTTCTTTACCATCGATCCCGCGAACCCGGTCGTCGATCTCGACAACACGCCCGACATCGCCTACTGCCTCCCGGTGCGTGACGGCGGACGGGTCACGATAACCAAAGGTAAAGTCGCCGAGAAATCCAGCCGCAGAGAAACGGTCGCGGTCGGCTAATTTCCGCGCGCCCACCGGCTTTACAAGGTGCATACCGCGCCCGAACCTTAGAAGCCAACCTTCGGTCGCCGAGGCGGGTTAAACGGAAAGGGCGGATCGGTTCCCTCCCAAGGAGAGGACCGTGGCAATCGCAACAACGCACCTGAATGGCAAGCGGCCCCCGCACTCCGCGGCGGCCGCGCCCGTCACCGCCGACGTGGTCGAGCGCGGGCCGGCGCTCGTCATCGTGACGATCGGCATCATGCTCGCCACGCTGATGCAGACGCTCGACACCACCATCGTCAACGTCGCGCTCCCGGTCATGCAGGGCAATCTCGGCGCGACGATCGACGAGGGCGCCTGGGTGGTGACCGGCTACATCCTGTCCGCGGTCATCGTCATCCCGCTCACGCCGTGGCTGCAGCTGCGCTTCGGCCGGCGCCAATATTATGCCACGGCGATTATCGGGTTTACGATCGCATCGGTCTTTTGCGGCCTCTCCGAGTCGATTACGTCGCTGATCTTCTGGCGGGTCATCCAAGGGCTGTTCGGCGGCGGACTCGTCGCCACGGCACAAGCCGCCTTGCGCGACAGCTTCCCGGCCGACAAACTCGGGGCGAGCCAAGCGCTCTTCGCGATGGGCGCGATCGTCGGACCATCGATCGGGCCGACGCTGGGCGGATGGCTCACGGACAACTTTTCGTGGAACTATGTCTTTTTCATCAACATCGTGCCGGGCGCGATCGCGGCGGTCATCGTGCTGACACGGCTTAAGAATCCGACCGAACCGCGGCCGCTTCCGCTCGATGCCGTCGGCTTGGGGCTCCTCGCCTTGGGGCTGGGCTCGCTGCAATTTATTTTGGATGAAGGCCAGCGCAACGATTGGTGGAGCGATCCGGTCATCACACTGTTCGGCCTGCTGGCCGCCTTCGGCGTGACGGCGTTCGTCGGCTGGGAGCTGTGGGGCACGCAGCGGCCTGTCGTCGACCTGCGCGCTTTCAAATACCGGGCCGTCGTGGCGGGGACGGCGCTGGGCTTCGCGATCGGCAGCGTGCTTTACGGCGCGACGGTAATTCTGCCCCAGTACGTGCAGAGTTTGCTCAACTTCACCGCCACGCTCAGCGGCGAATTGATCTTCGTGCGCGCGTTCTTCATCGCCGCGCTCACACCGTTCATCGCGCGCACGGTAAGCGCCGGAAGGATCGACGCGCGGCTGCTGCTCTTGGGCGGTTTCGCGCTCATCGGCGGCGCCCAGATTTGGCTCGGCGTCATCACCACCACCGGCACCGATTTCAACGCGCTCGCGGTCCCCGCGGTCATCAGCGGCATCGGATTGTCGCTGGTCTTCACGCCGCTTTCCATCGCGGTGCTCAGTGCGCTGCCGCCGGCGGTCGTGCCCAAAGCCGCGGCGTTCAACAGCCTCGCGCTGCAGCTCGGCGGCTCGTTCTCGACCGCCGCCCTCGTCACGCTGCTGGCCCGGCGCAACAGCTTTCATGCGGAGATCTTGGCCGCCCACGTGAGCCGCTCGAACGTCGCGGTGCAGTCGCTGCTGGAAAACCACGGGAGCATCGGCAACCTGTACGGGATCATCCTCGCGCAGGCGAGCGCCATGTCCTATGCCGACGCCCAACTCGCGCTGGGCGGGCTGGCGTTCGCACTCATGCCGCTGATCCTGCTGTTGCCGAAGCGCCGCAAAGACGCGGTGCGCATCGAGATCCCCGCCGAGTAACGGTATGAATCGGGCGCGCTAATTAAACCGCGGCGGCTTTGCCGTACTTTTTATCGAGATACGGGATGATGTCGTCGTCGTCGTCCAAGACGACGTCGCCATCGACAAGGACGGGAATGCTCGTTTGGCCGGAGACTTGCTTGACCTCGTCGCGCTCGGCGTGTGAGTGCGGGACGTTGACGGTCTTGTAGTCGAGCAGCAGGTCGGTCAGCTTTTTTCGCACGCGCGCGCAGTACGGACACCATTCGGCTTGATACAGGACCATATCGGTCGGCTTTCCCATGAGTCCTCCTCGCGAGCGCGCTAACTTCCCGTAAGAAGGGCCGGTACGCGAAAAGGTTGCGCGCCGCCGCACTGGCAACTCATCGAGACCACGCGCCATGAACGGTCTCGACGAGCCGCACACCCGCATGCGCACGGCGATCGTGTTTTCGATCGCCGCTCACCTATGCGCGCTTCTCGCGCTCGCGCTCTTCTTCGTCGACGCGGGCTCCGCAACGGCGAATGCCCCGGAAAACGGGTCCGGTGCTGCGGTCACGCTGTTCGTCCGGCGTGAGCCGAAGCCGCGCCCGCGCGCGCTCGCCGTTCGCACGCCGCCGCCGCGAGCCGTGGCGGTGCGGGAAACCGCCGGTCCGATCCCGCGGCGCCGGCGGCGGCCCAAACCTTGGGCGCCGCATGACAGCTCGCAGCCGCCAATCCGTCAAGCGGTCCCACTCGAGCGAACCGCACCGGCGGTTGCGCCGGCCGTCATGGCGGTCGTCTACCCCGCTGCGTCCGACGCGCCGGCCGCCCGAGCGACACGCGCGCCGACGCCGACGCCGACGCCGCTTCCCTCGCGTCCGCCGACACCGGCTCCGACCGTCGTGCCGAGCGCCGAAAATACCCCCGCGCCGACCACCGCGCCGACGGCGGTGGCGGCGGGGAATTTCGGCGGTTTGTTCTCACAAAACTACCCGCCCGCATTACGCGCCCCCGCGGAGCTCGATGCGATCCGATCGCGGCTGAGCCGGCCCGTCCACATTCGCGTCGACGTCGACGAGAGCGGACGCGCGACGGACGTGCATTTCCTCCAGCCGGTAGCCGACCCGGTACTCGCCCAAGAGGTTCGGTCCGCGCTGCTCGCGCTGCGTTACGTGCCGGCCGACTGCAACGGTCTGCACTGCGAGGGGACACTCGAGATCGCGTATTGATCGGACGGCAACGCCGGCCGTGCGGGGCCGGCCGCCGTCAGGCGCGCAGCGCGGACAGTGGCCGTCCGAGCAGCGCGCGCAGGCGGTCGGGCGCTACGGGTCTCGAGAAGAGATACCCCTGCACGATCGTGCAGCCGAGTTGGCGCAGCAAATCGCACTGCTCCTCGGTCTCGACGCCTTCGACCACGCACTCGAGATTGAGCTCGCGGGCCAACGTTAAAATCGTCGTCGCAATCGCACGGTCGAACGAGTCGCCGGTAATTTCTTTGACGAACGCGCGGTCGATCTTGAGCGTGTCGACCGGGAAATACTTGAGGTACGCAAGCGAACTGTAGCCGGTGCCGAAATCATCGATCGCCAGCCGCACGCCTAAGGCTTTGAGGCGGCTAAGGGTCTGGATCATCTCGGCGAATCCGTCGAGCATGACGCTTTCGGTCAACTCGAGTTCGAGCAGGTGCGGCGGAAACCCGAATTCCTCCAAACACGCTGCGACGAGCGCGAGGAATCCCGGCTGCCGAAACTGCACGGCCGATACGTTCACGCAGACGCGCAGCTCGAGCCCCTCGATGAACCACGCCCGCGCTTGACGGCACGCCTGGCGCAAGATCCACTCACCGAGCGGGACGATGAGGCCGGTCTGGTCCGCAAGGTCGATGAACTCAGCCGGCGCGAGCATGCCGCGCACCGGATGGTTCCAGCGGACGAGCGACTCGACGGCGACGATGCGGTCCGCGAGGATGTCGACGAGCGGCTGGAAGTGCAGCTCGAATTCGTTTCGTTCGATCGCAACGCGCAATTCGTTCTGCCGATGAACTTTTTGCAGGGCCTCGATCGACATCGCGCTGTCGTAGTAACGAAACGCGTTTCCGCCGGTGTTCTTGGCGACGCGCATCGCGGTCTCGGCCGCGCGCAACAAGACGTCCGGGTCGCCGCCGTCGTATGGGGCCACGCTGATCCCGATGCTCAAGGTGAGGTGAAACGGCCGGTTCTCGATCTTGAACGGACGCGAGATCGCCGCGCTCAACCGGGTCGCGATGTCGCTGATGCTCAAGCCCGTGTCCACACCCGCGAGCAGCACGCCGAACCAGTCACCGCCGAGCCGGGCGACGGTGTCGCCGCCCCGAACGCACTCACCGAAGCGCAAGGCGAGCATCTGCAGCAGACGATTGCCGAGCTCGTGTCCGTAGGTATCGTTGAGCTCGCGAAAGTTATCGATCTTGGCAACGAAGACCGCGGCGAGTTCGTGACTGGCTTGCGCGTCGGACAGCGCGATCCTCATGCGCTGCACCATCAAGCTGCGGTTGGGCAGACCGGTGAGCTCGTCATAGTGAGCCGCACGCCAGTTTTGCTCTTCCCGCCCGCGGAGTATCGTGACGTCGACGAGCGTCGCGAACCCCGCATCGTCCGAGCGTTCGCCGAACGTACCGAATTCGTTCACGATCGCGAACGACCCGTCGAGGCGCCGCGACCGATATTCGATCGCGTACGGAACGTTAGCGCGCGCCGCGTTCGCGAGAATCTCGCTCACGGCAGGCGCATCGTCCGCATGTATCAGACGGCGCAGGGCGCTTCGTGCGGGCTACCCAGCCGAACCCGGGTGTGCGCGGGAAGTTCACGCACGCCGAAGATGGCGGCATTGGTGCCGTCCCGCTCAAACGGCCGCAAGAGCGGTTCCGCGGGTTGCGGCGGCGCCGTATCCGCAGCCGTCTCGGCGCCGGAGAGCGAGCGTCCCCGGACGATGATGTTGATCTCTTCGTGCGCCGCTTTGCGCAGCATCGTGATTGAAACGTCGTGCCGGCCCCAGCGAAAGTTAAATGAAAAGTCGAAACTTTCGGCGCCCGAGTCGCGGGCTTGAGCGAATTCGTCGAAGCGGCCGCGAAAGGCTTGCACGTTCGCGCACGGCGCAACGTCGGTGAAAAAGTCCAAACCGATGGTCGCCGTCGACGAGCGGCGCGCGATCTTCTCTTCCGCCTGGTTGTAGCGCAAGATTTTGCCCCGGCGGTCGAGCGTGATAACGCCGCAGGGCAATTCGTCGAGCTCGGCATGCGTCAACTCGAAGACGGGGCCGGCAAGGGTCGCTATCACAGATTCGCTCGTCCTTCCGGCCGGCGCTACCGGGCGTGGCCCGAAGTGCTCCATCCGGTGTATCGGCGATTGGTTAGGATTGCCTTAATGAGCGCGCCGCAGCCCCGGCGCGACACGCGATCAGTCGCGCGCGATGTCGAAGGGCACGCCGAGGTCGCCGGCAAGTTGCTCGAGTTCGTTCCAGACCGCGTTGTGCACGGGAACCCCGGTGCGCCGATGTTCAAGCGTCTTCTCGTGCTCGATCTCGCCGGCCACGTAGATGCGTTCGGCGCCCGGGGCTTTGGGCGAGTCCTTGAAGGCCCGCAACTGTTTATCCATGTCGGCTTTGAACGCGGCCACCTCGCGAAAGCCGTCGACTCGGAACGCGGCGAACCAGTGCGAGATCGGGCCCGGGGCCGGCGGGTCGGTTGGCAGCGGCAGCCCGGCGCCGAACTTCCCGCCGGAGAGCACGCCGCAGAAAATGTCGGCCAGCATCCCGAGGCCGTAGCCCTTGTGGCCGCCGGTATCGACCCCCAGACCGCCCAGCGGAAGCAGCGCGCCCTTCAGGGCGACCGCCGGGTCGAGCGTTTCGTGACCCTCGGCATCGATCGCCCAGCCGGGACGCAGCGGCAGACCTTTGCGTTTGTAGACCTCGAGCTTGCCGCGCGGCACGGTCGTGGTGGCGATATCGAGCACGAAGGCCGGCTCCTGGCCGGCCGGCACCGCGTATGCGAACGGATTGGTTCCCAGCATGATCGCGCGGCCGTAGGTCGGTGCGCCGAAGCGCACGCTGTTCGTGGAAGCCATCCCGACGAGGTCGTGCTCGAGCGCGAGCATCGCGTAATAGCCCGCGATGCCGAAATGGTTGGAGTTGCGGACCGCGCCAAATGCCGCACCGTGCTCGCGCGCCTTGGCGATGAGGGACTCCATCGTCCGTTTCGCGGCCGGGTGGCCCAGACCGTTGCCGGCGTCAACGAGAATCGAAGTGCCGGTCTCACGAACCGTCTCGACGTGCGGACGAGCAGCGATCCGGCCGGCGCGCAAGCGGCTCACGTAATACGTCTGCAGCCGCGCGACCCCGTGCGATTCGATCCCGCGCAAATCCGAGGCGACCAGCACGTCGGCGACGATCGCGGCGTCGGCGGGATCGACGTCGACTTTCGCGAGGACGGTCCGGACGAAGTTCTTGAGGCGGTCTTCGCTTGAAAGGCGATACTCCGCGGCTGCCGTTGCCATTGGTTCTCCTCCGATTACGGGTGAAGGTTTCTCAAGCAGGCGAAAAACCCCGTGGCGTGACCGCACGCAGAAACAACACGCCGCCGCTCGTCGCGCTGACGCAAAACGGCGAATCTTTCCGGATCGCGGCGACAGCAGCATTGCGAGGATAAACCGGCCGCTCGGCAAGATTGCCCCGGGCAAGGAGGTAAACAGACCAAGCATGCTTTTTGCCGTTCGACGTACCACGGTTCAAAATACGAAATCCGCGGTCGTCTGGCTGAGACTATGTTCGAGTCTGGCCTGGCTCGACAGCGCCTTCGTCGGCAAGGACGCGAAGTTTCACGCAGCCTTTCTGCACGGTGGTGATCTCGTAGCGCGTATTCAAACGACCTTCGTGCACACCGCCATCGACTCGCGCGTCGCGCAACTCCTGGGATGGTACGTGGTCCCGCATGCCGCGCTTTTCGCACTGCTCATCGCCGCCGCCGACGCCGCCGCGGGCCTGTCGCTCGGACTGGGTTTCTTCGTGCGCGCGGGCGCGACGATCGCGATCCTGCGCGCCTTGGTCAACATCGCCGTCGCCGGCCGCGCGGGCACCGACACGATCGGCTACAACGCGATGCTCATCGTCGCCGCGACGATCTGCATCGGCACCGCCGCAGGTCGAAAATTCGGCCTGGACGGCCGGCTCATCGAACGTTTCCCGCGCTCACGTCTGCTGCGCTACTTCGCCTAATCGTTCCCAGCGCACGTCACCGCGCCGCTCACGGGCGCTCGCGCGCCCGGAGCGGCTTTTGCGAAGAGGATTTAGGATGTAGGAGGATCGACTTCGTCGATCCGTGGCGTTTGCGGCTGCGCCGCGAGCCGCCCGTCGCGCGAAGCCCGACAGCTAGCGGTTATTCTGGTTGCGATACACGGCCGTCTCGAAGTCGAGGTAGCCCGGGACGGAGATTTCGTCGATGAACGGTAGAATCTGCGTGGCCCAGAAGCCGCCGATGCCGTTCTTGCGGTCGATCCAGTAGAACAGATTCGCTAATCCGGCCCAGGCGAGTGCGCCCGCGGGCCGGCCCGTCGGCGCATCTTCGTCGTTGATCATCCAGGTGTAGCCCCACGACTTGGGCATCCCGGGGAAAAACTCGGCATCGTGCGAGAGACTGGGAATCGCACCGGGCAGCAGTTTAATTTTGAGGTTCCCCAACCCGTTGGCCGCCATCGCCGCGACGGTCTCCGGCTTGAGCACGCGCGTGCCGTCGGGCGCCGCGCCGTCGTTGAGGATCAGCCGAATGAACTTCGTGTAGTCGCCGACCGTCGAGTAGAGGCCGTGGCCGCCCATGTGCTGCTCGGGATCCGGTGGCAGCTCGAACGCGGGATTCGGCGTGAGCTTCCCGTTCGTGTCGCGGTTGTGAGTGGTGGCCTTGCGCTCGCGCTGGCCCGGCTGAAGCTCGAAGCCGGTCTCGCTCATGCCCAGCGGCGCGAAGATACGCTCGCGCATCACCTCGCCCAAGCGTTTGCCGGTGGCGCCTTCGACGACTTTGCCCGCCCAGTCGATGTTCACGCCATACTCCCAGCGCTCGCCGGGATCGAACAGCAGCGGCGTGCGCAGCGACGCCGTCGTGCTCGTCGCGACGCTGGGGACCTTTTTCTTCTGGCCGTATTTGATGAGCTCCGGGTTGAAGATGTCATAACCGAAACCGGCGGTGTGCAGCAGCAATTGGCCGACGGTTACGTCCGATTTGGGCGCGCGCAGTCGGGGTTCGCCGGCGGCATCGAATCCGTCGAGCACCTTGACGTCGGCTAATTCGGGGACGTATTTCTTGGCCGGATCGTCGAGGCCGATCGTGCCCGCCTCGACGAGTTGCATCACGGCCGCACCGGTGATCGCCTTGGTCGTGGACCAGAGGCACACGACCGTATCGGTGGTCATCGCCTGCGGCTTGCCGAGTTCGCGGACGCCAGCGGCACCTTCGTAGGTATTGCCGTTGCGGTCGGTCGCCATCGCGACCACGCCGGGGACACCTTGCCGGCCGTCGCCGGGTTCGACCACGTTGCGCAGCACCGCGTCGGCGGCGCTTTGTAATCCGGATCGCGTTCCAACTTGCATCGTCAACTCCTTAAGCGAGAGCAGCTTCTGTGACGTTCGGCCAAGCAAGGCTCGCGTCGTGCCTCCATTTGGCCTAGTGTCAACTTAAAACGTCGCGTGCCGGAACCTGCGAGTCGCCGGTCTCCCTCCCAGCGCTGCGGGTGGCTAGCCCTTAAATTAAAGCGTCGTCTTCCCCAAGGCGCTAGAGATAAGCTCGACCGCTAAAATCGCCGTTTGATTCTCGCGGTCGAAAATCGGATTGATCTCGGTGATCTCCAGCGAGCCCAGCGTGTTCGAAGCCGCCACCGCTTCCATGAGGAAGTGCGCTTCGCGATAGCTGATCCCGCCGCGCACGGCGGTGCCGACGCCCGGCGCCTCGCTCGGATCGATGCCGTCCATATCGAAGCTGACGTGCAGGGAGTTCGGGCCGCGGCCGGCGATGGCCAGCGCTTCGTCGATCACTCGGCTCATGCCAAGCCGGTCGATATCCGACATCGTGAACGCTTTGACGCCCCGCTCCTTGATGATCCGCCGTTCGCCTTCGTCCACGTCGCGCAAACCGATGAACACGATCCGTTCGGGCGAGACGCTTTGCGCCTCGAGCGCGAAATGCACCGGCATGCCGTGCACGTTGCCGCTGGGCGAACTCAGCGGCGTATTGATGTCGCCGTGCGCGTCGACCCAAATGACGCCCGGCATCTCCCCGCGGCCGCTCGCGACACCCGCCAGGGTGCCGATCGCGATCGAGTGGTCGCCGCCGAGCACGAGCGGAAAACGGTCCGCGCGCACGATCGTCTCGACGATGCCCGCAAGCTCGTCGCACACCGCCTGGATGATCGGCAAATACTTCGCGTTCTGCATTTCGGTCGAGGCCGATTCGGGCTGCGGAACGACGAGGTTGCCGTGATCGCTCACCACGATGCCCAGCCGCTCGAGCGACTCTTTGAGTTTGGCGTAACGGATCGCGGAGGGTCCCATATCGACGCCGCGGCGGTCGGCGCCCAGATCCATCGGCACGCCGACGACGTCGACCGCTCGAACGCGCATCAAGTGACCTTCCCGGGCTGCGTGCTGCGCAGCGGCTTGCGGGTCAGCGCCGGCGGCGCTTCCGCCTCCGAAACGGGCTGGGGAATGAGATGCTCGCGCAGCACGCGCAGCATCGCGGCGACCGGAACCGACAAAAACGTACCGGCCAAGCCGAACAGCTCCGAACCGATCAAGATCGCGAGGATGATGTAGAGCGGCGAGAGCCCGACATTATCTTTGAGCACGCGCGGCGCGACAAGATTTCCATCGACTTGCTGGATGACCGCGAACAGCCCCGCGACGATGAGCGCGTTGGTCGGGCCGTTGACGAGCAGCGCGAGCACGACCGACGGAATGAAGCCCACCACGGCGCCGGCGTACGGAATGAAGTTGAGGATCGCCGCCGCGACGCCGATGAGCAGCGCGTACGGCACGTGCATGATCGCGAGCATGGTGAAGATCATCAACCCGACGATCGCGCCGTCGATGAGCTGGCCGCGCACGAATCCGCCCAAGACCTTGTCGAGGTCGTCGACGATCGCTTCGGTCTTCGCGCGGTGCTTGGCCGCGAACAACCCCAGCACTTGCCGCCGCACGTTGCCGGCGTCGATGAGCATGTACGCCGAGAGCACCGGCACGATGATGAGCGTCGCGAGCACCGAAATGCCCGACAGCACGATCGTGAAGGTCCGCTGCGCCGCGTCGATGCCGTAGGTCTGAATCAGCGAACCGACTTGGCTGGGCAAGCTCGCGAGATAGTCGCGCGACGCCGGCGGAATGCGCAGCAGCAGCCGATTCGTGGGGTGCGCCAATTCGTCTTGCGCCTTGTTGACGAACGACGGAAACTGCTGCGCGAGCCGCTGCGATTCGTCGACGAGCGGCGGCACGATCAGCAGCACCGCGAACACCAGGAACAGCGCGATGATGACGTACACGATCGCGATCGACCAGGCCAGGTTCACGCGTTCGTTGAGCCGGCGGACGAGCGGATAGATGAGGTAGGCGAAAAAGACCGAGCCGACCACGAGCAGTCCGGTCGTCCGAATCGCGGCGAAGAAGTTGAGCATGCCGACGATCAGATAGATCGCGAGCGCGACGACGACGAGGACCTTGAGTGCGTAGGTGACGCGCCGCTCGCCGCGCGTGATCGGCCTGCGCGGCGGCGGTCCCTTACGCGCGGCGGGGACATTCATCGGGAGGCGCTTCGCGTTTGTCGAAAGGCCAACCCGCATATTAGGCGGTAGTCCGTTTCCGATGGTACGCGGTTTACGACCGGTCTATGCCGCATTGATCCTGGCCGGGAGCGCGGTTCTGCTCGCGGCCTGTTCGCACGCGAAGTCGATCGCCGACGGCGGTCCGGCGCGGCTGGGCATGGTGACGGATGTGGGCGGCCTGGGCGATCGCTCCTTCAACGACTCGGCCTATCGCGGTCTGCTCGCGGCCAAGGACAACCTGCACGCCGACGTCGCGGTGCTGCAGTCGAAGTCGGCATCCGACTATCAGCCCAATCTCACCGTGCTGGCGAACAAAGAGTACGACCTCATCTTCGCGATCGGCTTTCTGATGGCTAAGGACGTCAACGAGGTCGCGACACGGTATCCGGCACGCCACTTCGCGATCATCGACGCGGTCGTCGATCAGCCCAACGTCGCCTCGGTCACGTTCAAAGAGGAGGACGGCTCGTTCCTGGCCGGCGCGGCGGCCGCGATGGCGAGCAAGACGCACCAAGTCGCATTTTTGGGCGGGGTCGACATCCCGCTGCTGCGTAAATTCGAGGCCGGCTTCGCCGCCGGCGCGCGCGAGATCGATCCCACCATCAAAGTCGCGGTGAAGTACACCGGCAGCTTCGACGACGCCGCCGCGGGCAAGGAATTGTCCGGCGTGCTGTTCGACCAGGGCGCCGACGTCGTGTTCGTCGCGGCCGGGAAAGCCGGCATCGGCGCGATCGATCAAGTCAAGACGCGCCCCGGCGACTACGTCATCGGCGTCGACTCCGATCAGGACGCGCTCGCGCCCGGCAAGGTGCTCACGAGCATGATCAAGCGCGTCGACGTCGGCGTCTTCCGGCTGGCGCAAGAAACGGTCGCGCAGAAACTGCCCAGCGGCCATCTCGTGCTCGGGCTCAAAGAGGACGGCGTCGGGCTCACCGCCTTCCAATACACCAAAAACGTCATGACCCCCGACCGCATCGCGACGATCAAGCGGCTGCGGGCGATGATCATCGCCGGAACGATCAAACCGCCCTCGACGCGCGAGGAGCTCGCGCAATTCAAACCGGTCCCGCTCGGTCGATGAGCGACGGCATCCGTGGCTGAACCCGCGCTGCGGCTGCGCGGCATTTGCAAACGCTTCGGCGCGGTCAACGCGGTCGACGGCGTGGATCTCGACGTGTTCGCGGGCGAGATTCACGCGCTCGTCGGCGAAAACGGCGCCGGCAAATCGACCCTTGCGGCGATCGCCTACGGCGCCGTCAGACCCGATGCCGGAACGATCGAAGCCGGCGGCACCGTCGGCCTCGTGCACCAGCACTTCCAACTCATCGAGCGGCTGCGGGTGTGGGAGAACATCCTGCTCGGCCGCGAACCGCGCGCCGGCCTGCGCATCGACCGCGTCCGGGCGCGGGCGATCGTGCGCGAGCTCTCCGAACGCCACGGCCTGGCCGTCGATCCGGATGCGCTCGTCGAGACGTTGCCGATCGGCATCAAGCAGCGCATCGAACTGCTGCGCGAACTCGTGCGCGAGCCGGCGGTGTTGCTGCTCGACGAGCCGACCGCGGCGCTGGCGCCCAGCGAGATCGATGCCTTCTTCCTCAACGTCAAGGCGCTCGCGGCGCGCGGCACGGCGGTACTCATCGTGACCCATAAGCTGGCCGAGGTCATGGGCTACAGCGCGCGCGTCACGGTCATGCGCAGTGGGAAGCTCGTCGCCCGCTTCGCGACCGCCGACACCAGCGCCGACGCGATCGCTCGGGCGATGGTCGGCGGCGAGGTTCCGGCGCTAGCCGCGCGCGCGCCGACGCAGCTCGCGCCGCGGCTGACCGTGCGCGATCTGCGCTCCGGCGCGGGCGCCGGCGCGCTCGGCGGCGTGACGTTCGACGTCGCCGCCGGCGAGATCGTCGGGATCGCGGGCATCGAGGGCAACGGCCAAACATTGCTGGCCGATGCGATCGCCGGCGTCGTCCCGTACACCGGTGAGATCGCACTCGACGGGCGGCCGCTGCCGTCCGGCATGGGGCCGGCGCAGCGCCTTGAGTCGGGCATTCGCATCATCCCGCAAGACCGCCGGCACGAGGCGCTCGTGCTGGACTGGAACATCGTCGACAACGTCGCGCTGGGCCGCCAGCGCGATCCGCCGCTGCGCAGCGGCGCGGTTATCGACCGCGCGGTCGCGCAGCGTTACGCCGCCGACGTCATCGAACGCTTCGACGTGCGGCCGCCCAACCCGCAGGCGATCGCGGGCGCGCTCTCGGGCGGCAATCAGCAAAAAATCGTGGTCGGCCGCGCGCTGGCGGGTACGCCGCGGCTGGTCGTCGCCTATCAGCCGACCCGCGGAATCGATATCGGTGCCGCGACGCTGGTCGGGTCGCGGCTGATCGAAGCGCGCAACGCCGGGGCCGCGGTGCTGCTGATCTCGTTCGAGCTCGACGAAATCTTCGCGCTCGCCGACCGCGTGTACGTGATGTACGCCGGACGATTCGCCGCCGAATTCGCCCGCAGCGCAATCGACCGCGGGCGCATCGGCGCGCTCATGGCAGGCGGCTGAATGCAGCGCACCGTTCGCGACGCGCTCATCGCGGTCGCCGTGGTGTTCGGCGTCGGCAGCTTGGCGATGCTGCTCGCGCACGTCAGTCCGATCAACGGCTTCGGCGCGCTGCTCGACGGCGCGCTCGGCAATCCCTCGGAAGTGGCGGAAACACTGCTGCAGACGACCGCGCTGCTCTTTCCGGCACTCGGCGTCGCGCTCGCGTTTCGCGCCGGACTCTTCAACATCGGGGCCGAGGGTCAGATCGTGCTGGGCGGCATGACCGCCGGTATTTTAGGCGTCGCGTTGCCGCTGCCGGGCCTGCTGTTGATCCCAATCGTCCTGCTCGCCGGCGCGGCGGCCGGCGGGCTTTGGGGCGGCTTGGCCGGGTTTCTCAAAGCGCGCTTCGGCGCGAACGAAGTCATCGCCACGCTGATGCTCAACACGATCGCGCTATTGCTCGCGACGTATCTCATCGGCGGCCCCTTCAAGCAGCCCGGCGCCGGTGCCGCCGAAACGCCGCCGCTTCCCGCGGCGGCTTGGCTTCCGGTCATCATTCCCAACACGCGCCTTTCGATCAGCTTCATCCTCGCCTTGGCGCTGGCCGCGACGCTCTGGTACGTCTTCAGGCGCACGGTCTTCGGCTACGAACTGCGCGCCGCCGGCGACGCGCCCGAAGCGGCGCGGCGCGCCGGCATCGATTTGGGCCGCACCGCGTTCACCGCCTTGGCGCTCTCCGGCGCGATCGCCGGTTTGGGCGGCGCGACGATCGTGATGGGCGTGCTGCACCGCTTCAACACCGGGCTCTCGCCGGGGTATGGATTCATCGCGATCGCCGTCGCGCTGGTCGGCAACCTCGAGCCGCTCTTCATCATCTTCGCCGCGTTCGGGTTCGGCATTCTGCAGAGCGGCGCGATCGCGATGCAGGCCGAAGCCAACGTGCCGCGCGACGTCGTCACGCTCGTTGAGGGTCTGGTGATCATCGCGCTCGCCGGACGGCGTTTCATCGTCGAGCGGCGCACCGCGTGACCGGCTTGAGCGGCGCGCTGCTGGCACTCGTCACGCTCACGCTCGTCAAAGCGACGCCGCTGATTTACGCCGCGCTGGGCGGCGTGCTTTCGGAACGCTCGGGCGTGGTCAACATCGGGCTCGAAGGCATCCTGACCGCGGGCGCCTTCTTCGCCGTCGTCGCCACGGCAGCCAGTGGCAATCCGGTTGTCGGCGTGGCAGCGGGCGTCATCGCCGGCGCGTTGCTCGCCGCCATCTTGGCCTTCGCGGCAACGCGCCTGGGCGTCGACCAAATCGTTGCCGGAACGGGCCTCAACATCGTCGCCATCGGCGGCGCGGCCTACGGACTGGTGGTCGTGTTCGGTCAGCCGGGCGCCTCGCGCGAGGTGCCCAATCTCGGACCCGCGGGCGAAACCGTGCTTGTCATCCTCGCGTTCGCGATCGCCGCCGCATTATGGTTCGCCCTCTTTCGCACGCCCTGGGGCCTGCATGTCCGCTCGTGCGGCGAAAATCCGCGCGCGGCGGAGATCGCCGGTATCGACGCACTGCGGACACGCTTCTGGGCGGTGGTCATCGGCGGCGCGATAGCGGCGCTCGGCGGCGTTTACCTGTCGCTGGCCGAACTCGACTTGTACTCCGACGGGATGACGGCGGGGCGCGGCTACATCGCGCTCGCCGCGGTCATCTTCGGGCGCTGGAATCCCTTCGGCGCGCTGGGCGCCGCGTTATTCTTCGGGTTCTTCGCGGCGCTCCAGTATTCGCTGCAGCGCGCGGGCATTCCGAGCGAGCTCATGCAAGCGCTCCCCTATGTCGCGGCGCTCGTCGCGTTGACCGGCTTCGCCGGGCGCGTCCGCGCTCCGGCCGCCGACGGGATCCCCTTCGAGCACTGAAACGGTCGGGCGCCGCCGGACGCCGCACACGTTCTCAGTACAACCTCAGGGAAAGTCCGTAGCGATTACGGACGCGTGGCGTACGGCGGTCCCGTATTCTCAACGTGAGGAGAGGGACATGACCGTTTTACAATCATCCGAATCGATATCCGAGGCCGAAGTCCGGTGCACGAGCTACAGCAAGAGTCGGGCTCGCTTTTGCTTGGCTTACGGCCGATATGAATGCCGCAGTGAGGACTGCGACCACCGCTCGTGCGGTCTGCACGTCGTGCGAAACCACAGCGGAATTTACTGCCCGCAGTGCGGCGGGCCCGTTCGAGCGAGCAAACACTAAACATGTGCAAGGCACGCGAGCCTTGACTTCGCGGTCGCCACACCGGATGATGGGAGCAGATGCAACGATATGTATTGCGGCGCATTCTGTTTGCCATCGTCTTGGGGTTCGTGCTCCTTTGCGGGGAGTATCGGCCGGCAGGGGCTGCGGCGGTGCCCGGCCCACTGGGCCGGCTGCAGACGGAACTCAACCTCCTCTCGACGCACGCCCCCGGTCACGTGGGCATGGTCGTGAAGGATCTCACGACCGGGCTGAGCACCGGCGTGAACGAGTCGGCGAACATGCCCGCGGCATCGACGATCAAAATTCCGGTGATGGTCGAAGTCTTTCGACAGATGGCGGTCGGCGAGTTCGACCTCAACCGCGAGGTGACGCTCCAAGGCACCGACCGCGATGACGGCTGGGGCGATCTGGTTTACGCGCCGCTGGGCAACCGGTATAGCGTCGCGAATTTGCTGCGCTTGATGATCACCGAGAGCGATAACACCGCGACGAACATGCTCATTCGGCTGGTCGGCCGGGCGCACATCAATCAAACGATGGAGCGGCTGGGGTTGCGCCAAACCCGATTGGCCGACTACATCCGCTCCGACGGCGATATCCGCAGCCTGCGGACGAGTCCGCTCGACATGATGCAGTTGCTTGATGGGATGGCCCACGAGCGGCTCGTCGACGCCTGGTCATCGCGGGCGATGATCGCCATTTTGACCGGTCAGCGGCACAACGGGCTGCTGCCCGAACCGCTTCCGCCGGGCACGCAAATCGCGCACAAGACCGGCACCTTGCACGATACGCTCAACGACGTCGGCATCGTCTATCTCAGTAACGCACCGTACATCATCGCCGTGCTCACCACCCAACTCCCGACGCTGGAGTCGGGCCGCCAGTTCATCCGCGGCGTTTCGCGACTGGCCTACGATTCGCTCGAAAAGTTTGCCCGCTGGCGTCAAGCAAATCCGCTGGCCGGTCTGGCCGAAACGGCGCCCGCCGCAACGAACGCGGCGGACGAGTCACCCGACGTGAAGATGTGGAATCCATCGTTTGAGGAGGCGAGCGGTCGGAGCGCGCCGGTCGCCCCGGTCGCCGTCCCTGCGGCTTCTCCCGACGACGTTGCCCTGCCGCCGGCGGCAAACATGCAGCCGGGCGTTCCGCCGGCGTCCTGAACGCTGCTAAGTCGATTCCGTGGCCGCTGGTTCAGGCGGCCGAATAAGGTGATAGGCGAGTAATAGGCTCCCAAGCACCGCGAGGAGCAGGGCGTTGGCGTAAACCTGTGCATTTAGCGCCGTGGGTTGGTTCAGCAGAATCTCGCGCAGTTCGCTAACAATGGCGACCTCGAGCATGAGCGGCACGGCGACGCGGTGTTCGTGAAGATAAAAGATGAGCGTGCGGAACAGTTCGACCATAACGAACAGGAGAATAATCTGCGACAGCACCTCCGCGGGATTGCTGCCCAATACGAACGCGAGTCGAGCCAGGACCCAAAGCCCTTGCACCATGACGATGAGCAAGACGACGGCAAGCGAGGCCACGATGAAGTCCTGCGCCAACTCGAAATACCGTCGCATAACCCGATGCACGTCGGTGTGGGCAATCGCTGCGATGGGACTCTTCGGGAATGTCAGTATTTCACGCATATCGTCGTTTAAGCACCGGGACGGATCCGCGACGTAAGCGATTGCAGTTCTCTCGAAGCCGCGAACGCTGCGGACCCGTCTCGAACAGCTGAACAGCCCAACTACTACTTTAATAATCGGTAATTAATTAACGCTAATTTGGATCCGCTTCGGCTCGGTTTCCGGCCGTCGATTCAAAGTCAAGGTCAGCAAGCCGTGATCGACATGAGCGCGGATGTTGTCCGGGTCGATTTCGTCGGGAACCGCGAGCGACCGCGTAAAGCTCCGCCGCTCGCTTTTCCCGGAGACCGAAATCACGTTATCTTTGTACGTGACGTCGACTTGGTCAGGCTTGTAGCCGGCCACCGGAATCTCAACCACGTAACCGTTTTCGGTCCGGGTGATGTCGAGACCGCCCTGTGCCGCCGTCGCGTCCAGCGCGAGCGGCGAGTAGAAGTTGCGAAACAGATCGAGCGGATCAAAGCCAAGCAGATCGGCGAACGGCCCGCGACGGGCGGCGGTGGGCGCGCTTGCGCCATTGTCCTGAGTCGGATAGGCCAGGTTGGTCATCGGTGCGACGCTCCTTTCGTTTGCGACGGGTGGTCCAACGTCGGTGCGGCATCGCCTGGCGTCGGCGCCGACACTGACGGAGGTTATCATTGCCTTTGATTGGCCGCCGGCGAGTGCCGGCAACAGTTATTCTATTCACGTTGGCAGTCTTGTCAAGAGAGTGCCAACTCCAAGCCGAGCCTCCTCGGCGTTCTTCACGCGGTACTCGTTCGGCGTGGTGTACGCCGTTTCTCAGTCCGCGACGTTATCGAAGCTCGCAACGGACGGAATCGCGCTTATGCCCGGACCGTCCGCGAGGCGTACGTTTTGATCAGCCAGTCGGCGTACTTCGGCAGTTCGCCGCGCGTGATCTGATTGTAGAGCTCGGCCAGCTTTTTCCCGACCGGACCCGCCAGGCCGTCGCCGACGGGACGATGGTCGATCGACGCAACGTACTGCACGCCGGCGGCGCTGCCGGTCAGCAGAACTTCCTCGGCGCAGAACAGTTCGCTGCGGTCGATCGATCGCTCGATCACCGGGATGCCGAGTTCGTTCTTCGCCAGGTGTATCACCGTGCGGCGGGTGATGCCTTCGAGAATGTTGTCCGAGGGATCCGGGGTGTACATCACGCCGCCGCGGATCACGAAGATGTTTTCCGCGCTGCCTTCGCTGACGTGACCGTCGTGCGAGAGCATGATCGCTTCGTCGAAACCATTGAGGATCGCTTCGCTCTTGGCGAGCGCCGAGTTCACATACGCGCCGGTGATCTTGCCGCGCGCGGGCATGGTACAGTCGTCGATGCGGCGCCAGGAGCTCACGCCGCACGTTAAGCCGGCGGTCGCGTCGAAATACTTGCTGAAGGGTAGTGCGATGATCGCGAAGCTGTCCTTGACGTCGTGCAGGCGCACGCCGATCTCTTCGGCCGATTTAAACGTGCACGGCCGGATGTAGATATCGCTGCGGAAGTTGTTGCGCGCAACCAGATCGACGGTGAGCTCGGTAAGCTCGTCGACCGAGTGCGGCAGCTTGATCATGAGGATCTTCGCCGATTGGGCAAGCCGCTCAAAATGATCGCGGACGTGCAGCAGATAGAGCTCTTCGTCGCGCTCGGACCAAAAGCCGCGCACACCTTCGAAACAACCGGTTCCGTATTGCAGACCGTGGGTCAGCAAGCCGACTTTGGCCTCGTCGTAGCGCAGGAATCGGCCGTCGCTGTAGACGGTTAGATCGGAAAGCATCGTCTTCTCCATCGTCCTTTTCATCGGCGCCGGGCACGCATGCCCGGACGCTGTTCGGCGAAGTTCCCGGAAAAGAACGCCGGACCCTCGAAACCGCCCGCTGATGCGCGACGTCTTCCTGACCTTTTTGCGTTTGGGATTGACGTCGTTCGGCGGACCGATCGCGCACCTGGGCTATTTTCGGCGTGAGTTCGTAGAACGTCGCGGCTGGATCGACGAGCGGCTCTTTACCCAGATCGTCGCTTTCTGTTCGATTCTGCCCGGTCCCACCTCGAGTCAAGTCGGATTGCTCGTCGGATTACTGCGCGGCGGGGCGGCCGGCGCGTTCGCGGCCTGGGTTGGTTTCACTTTGCCCTCGGCAGTCGCCCTGACGATCTTCGCCCTGGCACTGACGCGTTTCGAGACGTCCGGACTGGCCGCAAACGCCGCTCAACCGCATTGGTTCGCAGGGGTGCTCGGCGGGTTGGGGGCGGCGGCCGTGGGCATCGTCGCGCAGGCGGTCGCGAGCATGATGAAGACCCAGTGCCCGGACCGGATGACCCGCACGATCGCCGCCGGCGCCGCTGCGTTCACGCTCGCACTCGCCTCGGGAACCGCCTGGCAATGGCTGCCGATCGCCGCCGCCGCGCTGGCCGGCGCGTTCGTCCCGCCGCGAACCGCGTCGGCGCCCGGAGCCGGCGAACCGGTGCTGCCGATCAGGCTCCCGCGCTGGGTTCCGGTTGGCGCCGGGCTGCTTTTCGCGGCCCTCGTCATCGCGGCGGTCATCGCCGCGCAGGTTTCGGCCGCCGGTCTGCTCCTTGCAACGCTCGTGCGGGCCGGCGCACTCGTCTTCGGCGGCGGGCACGTCGTCTTGCCGCTGCTGCGTTCGCTGGTCGCGAACGGACTCATTAGCGAACCGAACTTTATCGCCGGCTACGGTGCGACGCAAGCCGTGCCGGGTCCGCTCTTCACCTTCGCGGCGTTTCTGGGCGCGGCCAACGATTCGCCGCTGCACGGTCTAGCGGGCGCCGCCGTCGCGACGGTGCTCATCTTCGTGCCGTCGTTTCTGCTGGTGTTCGCGCTGCTGCCGGGTTTGAACGCGTTGCGATCGAACCCGGCGGCGGCCGGCGCGCTGCGCGGCGCGAATGCCGGCGTGGTGGGCGTGCTCGGGGCGGTGCTGTATTCACCGCTCATCGTCGGCTTGGGATCCTCGCTGCCGCTCCTGACGATCGCGCTTGCGGCGTTCACGCTCGTGACCGTCTGGCACACGCCGCCTTGGATCGTGGTCGGGCTCGCCGTCGCCGCCGGCGCGCTGACGTAAGCTCGTTTGCACGACGGGAGCGGCGGCCCGGCGCGAGAATTTGGCTGACATGTTTCTCGAAGGCGATCGAGGCTTTGATTTGATCTGGGGCAGCGCCACGGGCGCGCTCTCGCTTGCCGTCGCGGTTCCGATGCTGTGGTGGTGGCTGCCCAAGCACCGCCGGTCGGTTTTCGGCGCGGCGATCGATCCGGCGTATCGCCTGCAGCTGGCCTACGGACTCTTCGGGATGGCGATGTTCGGTACGAACTTTTTTTGCCGGTTCATCCCGCACGGATTTCTCGAATACGTTCATCCGACGTTCGCATTCATCACGCTGCTGCTGGTCGGCGGTCTGGGGCCGCGTATCGTCTACATGTTCGCGACCGCCCGCCGCCGGCGGCCGCAGTCGATGCGCGCCGCCTGAGTGGATCGACTTCGTCGACCCTTCGCGTTAGCGGCTGCGCCGCGAGCCGCCCGTCGTCGGTGCGGGGCATAAATTCTGCGCCCTCGTAAGAAGATGCTCCAACAGAAGATGCTCCAACGCGCCGCCGCACTTACCGCCTTCGCTGTGTGCGCGTCGGTTGCCGGTGCCGGGGCGAGCGCGGCGCCGGCCGCGATCCACTTGCCGAACGACTGGACCATCGCCGACCCCGGCGGTCCGGTCGCGGCAACGGGCACGCTGCCCGAAGGCGTGACGCTTTCGCGCGACGGTTCGCGCGCGTTCGTGGTCGAAGCGGGCTACGCTCACCCGGCGCTGCGGATCATCGACACAAAGACCCTCGCGTTGGTCGCGCGCGTCGCGTTGCCCGATGCTTTCGGGGCGCCGTTGCGGGACCCGGCGGGCGACGGCGTTTGGATCGCGGGCGCGAGTTCCGACACCATCGTTCACGTCGATACGGCCGCCGGGCGCATCGACCGCACGATCTCGCTGGGCAACAATTTCTATCCGACCTCAATTGCACGTTCGCCCGATGGTTCGACCCTCGCGGTCACCGGCGATATCGCAAATCGCGTCGCGTTCGTCGACGAGCGCGCTGGGCGCGTCAGCGCGGCCTGGGGCACCGGCGCGCATCCCAAGGCGGCGGCGTTCTCGGCCGACGGCGCGCTGACGTTCGTCGCCGATTGGGCGGAGCGCAAACTCGACGTGGTCGATCCGCGCAAAGGCGCAGTCGATACGATCACCGTCGGCCTGCATCCGGCGGCGCTGGCCGCCGACGCCACCCGCCTGTTCGTCGCCGATGCCGACGACGACGACATCACCGTCGTCGACGTCGCCGCGCGCCAAGCGGTTGCGCGCGTGCCGCTGGGCCTCGGCGCGATCGTCGGCGCATCGCCCAACGCGCTGACGCTCGACGGTGACCGCCTGTATGTGAGTTGCGGCGCGGCCAACGCCGTCGTCGTCATGCGGGTGACGCCGGCCGGGCTCACACCGCTGGGCGCCTTTCCCACCGGCTGGTACCCGACCGCGGTTGCCGTCGATCGCACGGCCGGCGTGCTCTACGTCGCCGACGGCAAAGGGGAGGGCGGACATGCGAATCCGGCCTACGATCCGCTCGCGCGGGTCCACGCCGGCGATTCGCGTCCGGGCTACATCGCGGGGAATCTCGTGGGCTCATTGCGGCGTTTGCCGATCCCCAGCGACGCGGACCTTGCCGCGGGCGGGAGCGGGCTCGCGGGGCTCGGCGCGGCCTTCGCGCAATTGTCGCCGGCACCCAGCGCCGTCGTGCGCGCCGGCGGTCCGATCAAACACGTCATTTACATCGTCAAAGAAAATCGCACGTACGACCAGGTCCTGGGCGATGTCGCGGGCGCCGACGGGGACCCCGCACTGGTCATGTTCGGCCGGCAGATCACGCCCAACGAGCACGCGCTGGCCGAACGTTTCGGCATCTTCGATCGCTTCTTCGACAACGCGCACGTCAGCGCCGACGGGCACAACTGGTCGATGGCCGCGTTCGCCAATGACTATCTCGAGAAGATGTGGCCGCCGGAATACGCCGGGCGGCGCTCGCTCTACGATTTCGAGGATGGCGCGACGGCGTCGGTACCGCATGGCGGGTATCTCTGGGACTTGGCCGAGCGCAGCGGCGTGAGTTTCCGCAATTACGGCGAGTTCACCAGCGCCGGGGCGCTGGCCGGCGGCGACGTCACCACCACGATGCCGGCGCTGCGCGCGCACACTGACTTGCACTTTCCAACCTTCGACATGAACGTGCGCGACGTCGACCGGCTGCGCGAATGGCGGCGCGAATACGACGCCTTCGAGCGCGACGGAACGCTGCCGCAGCTCGAAGTCGTGCGCTTTCCCCGCGACCATACGGCCGGCACGCGGCCCGGCTCGGTCACCCCGCAGGGAATGGTCGCGGACAATGATGCGGCGGTCGGGGGTCTGGCGGCGGCCGTTTCACACAGCCCGGATTGGAAAGACACCGCGATCTTCGTCGTCGAGGACGACGCGCAGAACGGCGCCGATCACGTCGACGAGCAGCGGTCGACGTTCTACCTCATCAGTCCGTATGCGGCGGGCGGCGTGCAGCATCGCACCTACACGACGGCAAGCGTTGTCCGCACGATCGAAACGATCTTGGGGATGCCGCCGCTCACGGCGTACGACGCGGGCGCGCGACCGTTGGGCGACGCCTTCCGCGCCAAGCCCGATCTACGGCCGTTCGACACGCTGCCGGAACGGATCGACACCGAGGCGCGCAACGCCCGCACGGCGTATCGCGCCCGCGACAGCGCCCGGCTGGATTTCAGCCGCGAAGACGCCGCTCCGGACGGCGAACTCAACGACATCCTCTGGCACGCGGTCAAAGGCCGCGCGCCGGTTCCCGCTTTCGGAGAATTTCATTAGCGGCGCGGGACGACGCGAACGGGCGACGCGTCCCAAGCGTTTGTAATCTACTCGCGGTACACTCGGCACTGCTCGCCCGGCCTTCGGGCGGGTAAGGAACAAAACTCGATGGATCGTCCAAAATCGTTCGCCTCTGTGCTCGGCCCGTGCGCGCTCGCCGTTGCCTTACTGTTCGCACCGCGCGCTGCTCAAGCGCAGGACGTGCCGTCGTATGCGCGGCCGACCGACGCGAGTGTCGATGAGACCATCCACGGCCGTATCCGCTCGGTCGACGGCGCATTCACGATTTCCGTCGACGACGACCGCGGCTTCGTCGACGAGGTCCAGCTCCACGGCGGGACGATCATCAATCCGACCGGCTTGGCGTTGGCGCCCGGCATGAGCGTCACGATCATCGGCTACAACGCCGGGGCGACCTTCGACGCGAACGAGATCGACACGCCGTACAGCTATGACGGACCGCTACCCGCGCCGATCTATTACGGCCCCGGCTACTGGTGCCCGGGGTTTGCGTACGGCTACGGTCCATCGTTCGGGCTGGCGATCGTGTTCGGCTTCGGCGGCGGTTGGCATTACGAGCATCGCGGCTTTTACGGCCGGCCCTGGAACGGCAACGCCTATTTTGGCCATGCGGTAAGTTTCGTGCCCGGCGGCCGCGATCACCTTGACGCGCAGCGTGGCGAAGCGCTCCGTTCCGGCGAAGCGCGGCGTTCCTATGGGGTTTCCGGACGCGGTGCCGTCGCCGGCGAGCACGCTCCGGCGGCCTTCAGCGGCAGGATGTTTGCCGGCGAGGGGCGCTTCTCGAGTGAGTCCAACGCGCCGGCGCCACGTGCCCGCTTCTCCGGTGGAGAACAGGCGGCCGCCCGGGCCGCTGGACGGGAACCGAATGACGGCGCCGGTCGCGAACCGAACTACACCGCCGGACGGCAACCAAATTACGCCGCCGGTCGCGAGTCAATCTTCCGCGGTGGGCGTTCGGCGGAACCCGCGCGCGGCGGCGCCGCTCATGCCGAAGGCGGCCGCGGCGAAGGCGGCCACGGCGGCGGCCATTCGCGCTAGTGCCTCGAACGTCACCGCCACAACCGGATTGTGGTCGGCAACCGAACCGGATTGTGGCGCCCGCGCACCCGCCGAGGCGCCGGCGGGAAACCTATCGCGAACGTTTTAGCCCGTGGTTGACGACAGCGCGTAGGTGCGCTCGGCCTCGAGGTTGTCGCGTGAGATTTGGCCGACGAACGCGCACGAGAGGCAGCCGTTCGGGCGAATGAAGAGGGTGGTCGGATAGTCGTGCATACCGATCGTCTTCGAGATGCTCGCCGACTCGTCCGACGCGACGGGATAATCGAGCCCGTAACGGACCCGGAACTCGCGCGCCGTGGCGGCCGATTCACCGACATCGACGCTCACGACGATCGTGTCGTCGGGATGGGCGGCGGCGAAGGCCGAGACGTCGAGCGCCTCGGCGTTGCACGGACCGCACCACGACGCGAATAAATTTACCACCACGACCTTCTCGCGGTGATCGATCAGCCGAAAAACGGTGCCGTCGACGGTCACGAAGGTCAGATCCAGCGGCGCCTTGGTCGGCAGCGCGAGACCATTGCGGCCATGGACATGATGCCATCCGTCGTCATCCGAACGCCGCCGCGCGCCCAGCGCGAGCAGGCCGCCAATGACTGCCATAAATTGCGGACGGGTTGTCACCTTGCGTACCATACCTCATAACGGTATCGAAAGAACGAAGGTCAAGCGTCGATGTTACTCGTAGCTGCCGAACCGGCTTCGCTAATACGTAAGAAAATTCGACCGACCGCAGCGTTGCGGCAAGGTGGTGATGGTGGCTTCAGACTTTCTCGATCGATCGCATTCGATAGCCGGGCCGGGCTTCAACCGATGGCTGGTGCCGCCCGCCGCGCTGTGCATCCACCTCGCGATCGGCCAGGCATACGCCTTTAGCGTCTTCACGAAACCGATGGCACAGCTCATCGGGGTCACCGATCCGGCGCCCGGCGATTGGACGGTTGCGCAACTCGGCTGGATCTTCAGCTTAGCGATCGTGTTTCTCGGGCTGTCCGCGGCGTTCGGCGGGAAATGGGTCGAAGCCGTTGGGCCCCGCAAAGCCATGTTCGTCTCGGCGCTCTGCTTTTCGGGCGGGCTGCTCATCGCCGGCGGCGGGGTCGCGTTGCATTCGCTCGCGCTCGTGTACTTCGGCTACGGCGTCATCGGCGGCATCGGCCTTGGCATCGGGTATATTTCGCCGGTTTCCACGCTCATCAAATGGTTTCCCGATCGGCCGGGTCTGGCGACCGGTACGGCGATCATGGGTTTCGGCGGCGGCGCGCTCATCGGCGCACCGCTGGCGGTGGCGCTCATGAAAGGCTACGCCGGACATACGGCGGCGGGCACGCCGGCGTCGACCGGTGTGGCGCCGACGATGCTCACCATGGGGATCATCTACCTCTGCTTCATGCTCGTGGGGGCGTTCATCGTCCGCATTGCGCCCTCGAATTACCGCCCCGCCGGCTACGTGCCGCCGACGACCGCTCGCAAGATGGTCACCACCCAGAACGTGCTCGTGAACAACGCTGTCCGCACGCCGCAGTTCTGGCTGCTCTGGGGCGTGCTGTTCCTCAACGTCACCGCCGGGATCGGTGTGCTCGGTCAGGCCTCGCTCATGATCCAAGAGATGTTTCCGGCGCGCTTCCCCCACGCTGACGCGATCCAGACCGCGAAGTCGGCGGCGGCGGCGGCCGGCTTCGTCGGCTTGCTCAGCCTCTTCAACATGGGCGGCCGCATCGTTTGGGCGTCGACCTCGGACTTCATCGGGCGCCGGCCGACGTATATGATTTTCTTTGCGCTGGGCGCCGCCATCTACGCGCTGATCCCGACCCTCGGACACTCCGGAAACCTGGTGCTGTTCGTGCTCGCCTACGGCGTCATCCTGAGCATGTACGGCGGCGGCTTCGCGACCATTCCGGCGTATCTGCGCGATCTGTTCGGGACGCTCAACGTCGGCGCGATCCACGGCCGGCTGTTGACGGCGTGGTCGGCCGCCGGAGTGGCGGGGCCGGTACTGGTAAATTACATCCGGCAATATCAGATCGATCGTGGGGTCGCAAAAGCCGACGCCTATTCGACGACGATGTATATCATGGCCGGACTGCTGATCGTCGGCTTCATCTGCAATTTCATGGTGAAGTCGCTCGAAGATCGGCACTATACGGAAAACGCACCCGTCGCGGCTTAAGTAGGGAGAAGAGCATGCCTCAATCGAACACGCCGCCGGGCAATGCGACGGCCACGCTCGTAGCGGCCTGGGTACTCGTCGGCGCCCCCTTGGCATGGGGCGTTTTCAAAACCGCCGTCAACGCAACGGCGCTTTTCAAATAACTTTCGCGGCGCCCCCGCGCACGCGCTTCGCTTCGACGAATGCCAGGACGTCGTCCAGATCGCGCGTGTTGAGGATGGCGTCCGGAGCGAGCCAAGCGCGACGCGCCTGTCCGACGGCGTACGCGACGTTCGCCAACTGGTCGGCGCCGTGCGCGTCCGAATCGCAAGTGAACGTCACGCCGAACTCGCGCGCGCGGCGCGCCAGCGGGCTGGGCAGATCGAGACGATTCGGCTGCCCGTCGATCTCGAGCGCGGTGCCGGTGCGCGCGGCGGCCGCGAAGACGGCGTCATAGTCGAACTCGTAACCGGGAAACGTTTCGACGTTGCGCCCCGTCGGGTGGCCGATGATGTTGACGTACGGATTCTCGCACGCTCGGATCAGGCGGCGCGTCATGTCGTCGCGCGAGATGTTGAGCGCGGAGTGCACGCTGGCGACGACGATGTCGAGATCGGCCAAGATCGCGTCGTCGAAATCGAGCCCACCGTCGGGCAAGATGTCAACCTCGCTTGACCGCAGGCTGCGCACGCCGTACTTGTCGCCGATCTCGCGCAAGCGCTCACGCTGCGCGCGCAGATCGTCCGGCGTGAGGCCCATCCCGCCGCGGCCCCACGAATGATCGCTCACCGAATGATAGCTATAGCCGCGCGCCGCTGCGGCGGCGATCATCGTCTCGAGCGTGTTGCGCCCGTCGCTCCAGGTGCAGTGCATGTGAAAATCTCCGCGCAGATCGCCCAGCTCGACGACCGCCGGCAGCGCCCCGTCGCGCGCGGCTTCGATCTCGCCGATGCCCAGCCGCAACTCAGGCGCGATGTACGGGAGGCCCAAGCGCGCGTAGACCTCTTCTTCGGTCCGGCAGGTCGTGGTCGTGCCGTCGGTGAGATCGACGATCCCGTTTTCGCTGACGCGCAAATTTTTTCGGACCGCTAATTCACGCAACTGGATGTTGTGCTCGCGGCTGCCCGTGAAGTGCTGAAGCAGGTTGCCGTACAAGTGCGCGGGCAGCACGCGCAAATCGATCTGCAGTCCGCCGCGCAGCCAAATGCTGGCCTTCGTTTCGCCCTCGGCGAGCACCGCCTCGGCGCGTTCCCAGCGCGTGAAGGCGGAGATAACCGCCGCCGCGTCGGTCGACGTGCACAGGATATCGATGTCGCCGACCGTCGGTTCTTGGCGCCGCACGCTGCCGGCGGGGGTGAGGTCGGCGGCCGCGGTGTGTTCGGCGAGATAGGCCACGATCTCGCGGGCGATCGGCAGGGCCTGCCCCAGCGGCGTGCGGCGCTGACGACCCTTGTAGGCGAGGACGCCGCGGCGAATGTTTTCGATCGTTTTTGCTCCCAGCCGTGGCATCCCGTCCAACCGGCCTGCGGCGAGCGCCGCCTCCAGGTCGGCTAGCGACGCGACGCCCAGCAGACCGAAAAGCTGCTGCGCCGTCTTCATTCCGACGCCCGAGACGCCCAGCAGCTCCACCAGCGTAAGCGGATATTTCGCGCGCAGCTCATCGAGGTAGACGCAGGTGCCGGTTGCGCAGATTTCGCTGATCCGAGCGGCAATCGTCTTGCCGATCCCCGGCAGCTCTTGCAGCCGGCCGGCGGCAACCAATTCCGCGACCGGCGGCGCATTCTCAAGCGTTTCCGCGGCGCGTTCGTAGGCCATGAATTTGAAGAACGGCTCGCCGGCGAACTCCATGAGTGTGCGGATCTGAGTCAGGATCTTGGCGATCTCCGCGTTGGCGAGGCGCTTCATGAGGATTCCATTCCACGAATCCGAACAAGCGTCCCATGCTGCGCACGGCCCGCCCCCGTCTCGATGCGGCAATTTTTCACTTGCCGGTCGAGAAAATGCGCGACGGCCACTACTCGGACACGTACTTCAACCGAGCGCGCGACATCATGCGCGCCGACGCGTATCACCCGCGCGTGCGCATGCAGATCTTCCAGCGCAGCCCCGCGGTCTTATGCGGCATCGATGAGGCCCTGGCGATCCTTCGTCTGTGCGCGGGGCGGCGCGCCGCCGACGGCAGCTGGATCGACGGTTGGAAGAAGCTGCACGTGCGCGCGCTCTTCGACGGCGACAGCATTGCGCCGTACGAGACGGTGCTGACCATCGAAGGCGACTATCCCGACTTCGCCCATCTCGAAACGTGCTACTTGGGCGTCCTCTCGCGACGCACGCGGATCGCGACGAACGCCCGCACGATCGTCGGCGCGGCCAACGGGAAAGAAGTGCTGTTCTTTCCGGCGCGCTTCGATCATCATCTGGTGCAGACCGGCGACGGCTACGCGGCATTCATCTCGGGCGCGCCCGGCGTTTCGACCGACGCCAACGCCGAATGGTGGGGTGCCCGCGGCATGGGAACGGTCCCGCACGGTCTGATCGCCGCATACAACGGCGACACGGTGCTCGCCACGCAAAAGTTCGCCCAGCACATCGATCCGGCGGTCAACGTCATTTCACTTGTCGATTTCGACAACGACTGCGTCGGCACGTCCGTGAGCGTCGCGCGCGCGCTGGGCGACCGCTTATGGGGCGTGCGGCTCGACACGTCGGGCACGCTCGTCGATGCCTCGATCGTACCGATGATGGGGACGTTCAAACCGACCGGCGTGAACATGCAGCTCGTGCGCAACGTGCGCACGGCGCTCGATGCGGCCGGGTTTTCAACGGTGCGGATCGTGGCCAGCGGCGGCTTCGACGCGCAGAAGATCCGTGAGTTCGAGGCCGACGGCGTGCCGGTCGACGCGTATGCGGTCGGCAGCGCGTTCTTCGACAACACCGGCCTCTACGATTTCACCGCCGACATCGTCGCACTCGAGCAGTCCGGGAGCTGGACGGAGTGTCACAAAGTTGGCCGGCCCGAGCGCCCAAATCCGCGTCTGTCCCGAGTCGAATGACACCCGCATGGGGCACTCGTCGTAAGTCGCGGCACGCACTCGTCGCCGCACGCACTCGTCGTAAGTCGCGGCACCCACTTTTCGTGACGCGGCACGCGCTTGTCGTGAATCGCGCACACACAAGAAGCGACGGCGGAACCGTCGCTTCTTGGTCTTCGCCGTTCGCGGTCGAACGGTGAGATTCGTTTAGTCGCTTTTTTTTGCGCGGCGGGCGATAATCGACGCCGGTTAGACTTGCGCCGGTGCGGTGCTCGCCAGTTTCTCGAGCATCGCGCGATTGAACATGGGGATGTCGCCGGGGTGTCGAGACGTGACCCAGTTGCCGTCGGTCACGATCGGCTGATCGCGATACAGACCGCCGGCATTGCGGATGTCGTCGGCGATCGCCGCGAAACCCGTGAGCGTCCGGCCGCGCACGACCTGCGCGGAGATGAGAATTTGCGGCCCGTGGCAGATGACGAACATCGGCTTCTTGGCCGCATCGAAGTCCTTGACGAAGCGCTGCACGTCTTTGTTGGTGCGGATGTGATCCGGCGACATCCCGCCGGGAATCAACAGCGCATCAAAGTCGTCTGCGGTGACGTCCGCGACGAGCTCTTCGGCTTTGACGCTTTGACCTTCGTCGAGCCCTTTTTTGCCGCGTATTTTCTGAAGTGATTTTTCACCGGCGCCCACGATCGTCACGATCGCGCCGGCTTCCTCGAGCGCACGTTTGGGCTCGAACAGTTCGGACTCTTCGAACCCGTCGCCGACTAGCGCGGCGACTCGCTTCCCTTCGATATCCATACCGCAGCTTTCCGTGGACCAGGCTCCGGGCCCTTATCAGCGCCTTAAGGAGCCGCGCTACAAGCGACCGCCGGTCAGCGCCGCGGCCGCGTGCAGGAGGTACGTCAGTTCGACCTCCAGCTTGCCGACGGGATCGAGCAGGGGGTCGTCGGCAAGCGCCTTGAGGGCCGGATTGCGTTTGGTCATGTCGCCCTCGGGGACCGCGTGGCGCGGGTTGATCTCGCGCATGTAGATGCGTGCATCATGCCGGATCTGGCCGTCGGGAAGAAAAAATAACGGATCGAGGCCCATCGCATAGACCTCGAGCGACAGCAACCGGGTCTTCTGCATGAATTCGATCGGCCGAATGCGCAGCGCACGGGCCAGCCGAGCCAAAATCGCCGCGCTTACCCGTTCCTCACCGCGCACGATTCGCGCGAGCCCCTCGCTCTCGAGCCCCGCGGCGGCCGCGACATCCGCGGGCGACTGGCCCTGCTCGGCGACGAGGCCGGCCAGCGCCGTGCCGAACCCCGGCCCGCCGGCCAGACCCGTCGCCGCGTCGTACACAAAATCCATCCTGGCCGCTTTCCGTGCCGAAGAAGTGCTCACCTCACCGGGCGCACGGAAGCAGGCGGCGAAACGTCCTGCTGATGGGAACGAAACCCTCGATGGAAACCGACGCCCGCAAGAGCCGGCATCTCGATATTTGCTTGGAGGAAGACGTCGCCTCGCGGCTCGACGCCGGCTTCTCAGCGGTCCGCCTGCAGCACGAAGCGCTGCCCGAGTTCGCGCTCGCCGACGTCGACTGCAGCGCTCGCTTTTTGCACTTCATGCTGCGCGCGCCGCTGGTGATCTCGTCGATGACCGGCGGAACCAAACGCGCGCGCGACATCAACCGACGCTTGGCGGCCGCGGCCGAAGCCGCCGGTATCGCCTTGGGACTGGGCAGCGGACGGGCCGCGCTCGAGGACGCCCAGCTAGGCCAAACGTACGCCGTGCGGGACGTCGCGCCGACGATCCCGCTCTTCGCTAACCTCGGCGCGGTACAGCTCAACTACGGAGTCAGCGTCGACGACGCGCGGCGGCTGGTCGACATGCATGGCGCAAGCGCGCTCTATCTGCACTTCAACCCGCTCCAAGAGGCGCTGCAGCTCCACGGCGACACGAATTTTCGCGACCTGTTGCCCAAGATTGCCCGGCTGTGTACCGCGCTTGAGGTGCCGGTGTTCGCCAAGGGCGTGGGCTCGGGCTTGGCGGTGAAAACCGCGCTGCGCCTGCTCGAGGCGGGCATCGTCGCAATTGATGTCGCAGGCGCCGGCGGCACGTCGTGGGCGCTCGTCGAGGGCCGCCGGACGGGCGATGCGACCCGCGAACGCATCGCCGAGGCCTTCGGTGATTGGGGTCAGGCCACGGCGCGAGCGACCGCCGAGATGCGCCGCGCGCTGCCGGCCGTTCCGCTCATCGCCAGCGGCGGGATCCGCAACGGCGTCGAGATCGCGAAGGCAATCGCGCTGGGCGCCGATCTCTGCGGCATCGCGCTGCCGTTCCTCGAAGCGGCGAACGAATCCGAGCAAGCCGTCCACGCGCTCATCGGCGAACTCGTGACCGCGCTGCGCATCGCCCAGTTCGCCAGCGGTTCGCGGCGGCTGACCGATTTGCGCGCCGCGCTCACGCTCTAGCTGTTCCGTGAGCGATTAAGTCACGCGCTAGGCTTGGGGGTTCGCGCGATGCTGACCGTGTCGCCGGTGACGCTTACCGCGAACGCGTCGACCGAGGCGTACTCACCCAGCGTCATCCGGCCGTCCTCGAGCCGAAAGCACCAGGCGTGCCATGGACAGGTGACGGTGGTACCTTCGATCCAGCCTTCGGCGAGCGGACCGCCTTGGTGCGGGCAGGTGTTGTCGAGGGCATAGAACGTTCCGCCGATGTTGAACACGGCGATCTCGCGGCCGTCGAGAACGACAGTCGTCGCAGAACCCGGCGCGACATCGGAAACCTTGGCCACGGGCACGAATTCGACGGACACTCCGCCCGTTTTACGCGGAGAGAAAAGAGACGCCTTGCTTCGCGACTACCGCAACTGGCTCAAATCCGAACTGCAGGTGCTCGGCAATGCAAGCCACCACGCCTATTCCCTGGGTCAGGCGAACATGGCCAAGCGCGCGATCGATGAACTTGATAAGGAGCTCGCGCACACGCTATACGCCGGCATCGATACCGTCGAAGCGCGCCGGGCCCTGACCGAACTCGAGTTGCTCGAGCAGCGTGACACCTCGCTCACCCCTGGGCTCGTCACGTTGCGCGACGCGCTGCGCGCGGCAATCGACGAGGCCGCCCCGCCCGCAGACGAAGGCGTTTGACCACGCTCGACGCCGATGTTATGATTCGCCGGTCGCCGTCCCGGGGCGCGAACGCGTGCAACTGGAGACGAGCGAGACGGAGCGATATTTCACATGCCCTTGAGCAAAGATCAAAAGTCCGAACTTTCGACCAAATACGGCCGCGGCCCCAACGATACCGGCTCGGCCGACGTCCAGATCGCCGTTCTCACGGCGTCGATCAACCAGCTCAACGAGCACCTCAAGGTGCATAAAAAAGACCACCACAGCCGGCGCGGTTTGCTCATGCAAGTTGGTCAGCGCCGCCGCTTACTTGGGTACTTGGCTAAGAAGGATCTCGAGCGCTATCGCAAGCTGATCGCCGACCTCGGCCTGCGCCGCTAAGCCCGAGGATCAGTAGCCGGCGGCTAGCCCAGAGGGCCGCCGCGGGTCGCTGGCACCCAAGCGGACGCCGCTGATCGGGTCGATCACGATGACCTCGGCCGCTCCCCACGGCCGCCGCGTAGCGAAAGTGTAGCCCAGCGCGCGCAGCCGCGACTGCGTCGCCGCCGTCAGCGCGCCGGGCTCAATCTCGACGGTATCGGGCAGCCACTGCTGGTGGAAGCGCGGGGCCGCGACCGCGTCCGCGACGTTCATACCGAAGTCAATAAGGTTCTGCAGCACGCCGAGCGTGATTGTAATGATGCGCGAACCGCCGGGGCTGCCGGCGATGGCGGCGACCCGGCCGTCCCGCCGCAGCACGATCGTCGGCGCCATCGACGAGAGTGGCCGTTTGCCCGGCGCAATGGCGTTCGCGTTGCCTTGCACGAGCCCGTACAGGTTGGGTGCCCCCGGTTTGCTGGTGAAGTCGTCCATCTCGTTGTTCAAAAAAAACCCGGTATCGCCGGCAATGATGCCGGCGCCGAATGCATCGTTGATCGTATACGTGACGGCCACCGCGTTGCCGGCAGCGTCGACGATCGAGTAGTGCGTGGTCTGCGTGTGCTCGGGCGGCGCCGGGCGGGCCGGGCCGGACCAACGCCGGCATACGGCCGGATTCCGGTCCGAGAGCGCCTCGATGCGCAGCGCACAATCGCCAAGCCCGCCGCGCACCCGGCTCGACGGGCGCGCGCGACGTCCGATCTTCGCCCGCTGCGCCGCGATGTAAGCCGGCGCGAGCAGTTCGGCGACGGGATTCGCGACGAAATCGGGATCGCCTAAGTACGTGTTGCGATCCGCGTACGCCAGCCGCTCGGCCTCGACGTCGGCATGCACGAGCCGCGCGCTCGCGTAGCCGTAAGGGCGTAGCGGGAAGCCGTCGACGATGGCGAGGATCTCGCACATCGTCGTTCCGCCCGAGCTAGGCGGAGGCGCGGAGACGATCGTATAGCCGCGATAGCGGCAGCGCACGGGGCGACGTTCCTCGCCCGCGTAGCGGCGGAAATCCTCGCCGGTCAAAATGCCGCCGTGCGCGCGGCTCGCGGCGACCACGCGCGCAGCGATCGGCCCGGCGTAGAACGCCGCGGCTCCGCCCTGCTCGATGGCCGTCAAGGTGCGCGCGAGCTGGGGCTGCGCCAACCGCTGTCCGGCACGCAGCGGAGCGCCGTGCAGCACGTAGTTTGCCGCTACGTTGGGCGCTTTTGCGATGCGCGCGAAGCGCGGACCAAAGACGGCGACGTCACCCGGCGTTAAAACGAAACCCGCCCGCGCCAAGGCGATCGCCGGGGCGATCAGCCGGCGGCGCGACAGCGTGCCGTATGCGATTCGCGCGTGTTCGAGGCCCCACACAGTCCCCGGCACGCCGACCGCGAGCCAGCCGTCGGTGCTGCGACCCGCGACCACGTCGCCGCGCCGGTCGAGATACATGTCCCGGCGGGCGGCGAACGGTGCGCGCTCGCGAAAGTTGATGAACGCTTCCCCGCCGCGCGCGCGATGGATGAGCATGAAGCCGCCGCCGCCGATGTTGCCGCAGCACGGGTGGGTGACCGCCAGCGCGTAACCGACGGCGACCGCCGCGTCGATTGCGTTGCCGCCCGCACGCAGAACCGCCACCCCGACGCGCGTTGCATCGGCCTGCGCGGTGACGACCATCGCATGCGCCGCGCGCACTGGCTCGGCCGCCGAACACCGGCCCGGCGAACTCGCCAACGTCAACGCCCAGAGCAGCGCCGCCGCGATTCTCATCGTGGGGCAGACTTGCGTTACGGCCGCCCTCCGGGCCTTTCCGGGGGCGCCGCGTGCCGTCCGCACGACGCGAAAAACGAGGCAATTTTCCGCGCGCACGCGAACGTGAATTTGTTCAAAGTAATGATAATGAGAACAGAACGAGCGTGTGGTCGCCTGCGGGCACATGCGCGAACTTAGGAGAATTTGTGCCAGATTCCGTCTCTCTCGAGATCGGGGGCCGCACCCTCATCATCGAGACCGGCGAGCTTGCAAAGCAAGCTAACGGCAGCGC